>WBUQ01000139.1 GCA_008933635.1 Desulfobulbaceae bacterium
GCCTGGATGCGCCAGCGCCGGCGTCGTTCCGGCAGTGCGCTACAGCCCCCAGGAGAATGCGGCCATCGACAGGATGCCGTACTCGATCCGGTGGTGGATTCTCCTGCCGGCGGTCTTCCGGCCGGCGGCACCCAGCGGGGCGAACAGCGGCAGGAAGTGATCCTCGCTGGGGTGGTTGCGGCGGGCATCCGGGGCAATGGTCCGGTAGTCGAGCAGGTCTTCGACGGCGCACTGTTCGATGCGGTCCGCCAGCCATTCGTCGAAGGCCTCGGCGTAGGCCACGGGCGGCGCATCGAGCGGGTAGCGGCCGAACTCCCGCAGGTTGTGGGTGGCGCCGCCGCTGCCGATGATCAGCACGTTCTCCCTGCGCAACGGCGCCAGGGCCTCGCCGATGCGGTAGTGGTGGCGGGTGTCGCGGCTGGTCTGGATCGAGACCTGGAGCACCGGGATGTCGGCCTGCGGGAACATCAGCGCCAGCGGCACCCAGGCGCCATGGTCGATGCCGCGGTGTTCCGAAACGACGCAGGAACCCGTCGCCGCCGACAGGATGCCGGCTATCCTGCCGGCCAGTGCCGGATCCCCCGGACAGGGATACCTGATCTGGTAGAGCTCGTCCTCGAAGCCGAAAAAATCATGGATGGTCGGCGGCAGGCCGGCACCGCCCGCCATCGGCGCCTCGGTATCCCAGTGGGCGGATACGCAGACGATGGCGACTGGCCGGCTCAGAGAGGATCCCAACTGCCTGAAGAAACGGCAGTTGTCATCCTCCTGAAGAATCAGGTTCGGCGCACCGTGCGAGACGAAGAGGGTAGGTTGTTCCGTCATCACCTGTCACCGCTGGAGCCCCCGTCCCTGCCCGCCGGCGGAGAGGGCAGGAATGCGGGGTCAGGCCTCTTCGTAGCCCTTGCCATGGCAGGTCGGGCATTCCTGATCGGGTGTGCACTGGGTATCATCCATGGCGTCATCGCCGGGCCCCCGCCACTCCGAATTGACCTCGCAGACTCCGTCAATGATCTTTTTCCCCTGACAGGTGGGGCAGGGGCGTCTCGTATTTTCCGTCATGATCGAATCCTCCTGGTAATGGCCGGGCATGCAGGCGAATCGGCTCGACCCGCCCGTCGTCGTTACTTCACATCGTCGATGACGATGTAATCCTTCAGCTTCTCGAGCAAAGAATCCGGCAGCGGCCTGTTGTACATGAAGGCAGCGGCCTCCTCGCCGGTGATCTTCTCCTTGACTGCGAGCGGCAGCGAACGCAGGACGGCGACCCGTTCAGGGTCGGGTTTTTCCTTGGTTTCCGCAGATGATGACATGCTGGTCTCCTGGCGTTGTGGGCGCCACCTGTCGCCTTGCGCGACGACGATCGTCTGTGGCTCTTGGCGGTGGCGGGATAGGGCCCGTATACGACTACTGGTTATTCCTCCCAGGGACGAAGTCAAGGCGCCGAGGCGTTTTTCAGGGGACGCGTTGGTTGGTGCGAACGCCCGCTCAGCCGACGAAGCGGTCGTCGGAGCGGGCAGCCGACACCTGTTCGCGGCTGGCCTGCATCCAGCCCGAACGGCTCTCCCGGACCTCGTCGAAGGCGGCGATGTACGGTTTGATGTCCAGCAGTGGCGTGCCGTCCAGGACATCGACGCCGCGGATGGTGACGATATTTGCCGCCACCTTCACCACCTCGACGATGGAGAGGCCGATATGGTTGGGTCTGAGCGGCGAGCGGGTGGCGAAGACACCGCGGGCGACCGTGTCCATGAACGGGACGACGCTCAGTTCGGTCCGCTGTGCCTGGTGGAACTGGTAGAGCAGGTAGATGTGGCTGAAACCGTCGAGGTCGCGCAGCCCCTCGGCGAAAGCGGTAAAGACCTCGACCTCCCCCTCCCGGACGGAGGCCCCTTTCGGCTGGATGGGCATGTCCCTGAGGTCTTTGAACGGGCTGTGGATGATGCCGATCGGCTGCATGGCGCAGTTCCTTTGAAGGTGTGCCGCATCCCCTTCACTGCGGAGGGGATGCGGCGTGGACGGGTTCATTTCCAGTAATACAGCGCCGAGCGGCCGAGTTCCTGCTCGATCTCGAGCAGGCGGTTGTACTTGGCGATGCGCTCGCTGCGGCTGGCCGAGCCGGTCTTGATCTGGCCGCCGTCCATCGCCACCGCGAAATCGGCGAGGAAGGTGTCCTCGGTCTCGCCGGAGCGGTGCGAGATGAAGTAGCGCCAGCCGGCGTCGCGGCACATCCGCACCGCATCGATGCTCTCGGTGACGGTGCCGATCTGGTTGAGCTTGATCAGCACCGAGTTGGCGGTCTGCTCGCGGATGCCGCGGTCGATATAGCGGGTATTGGTGACGAAGATGTCGTCGCCGACGATATCGATGCGGCTGCCGAGCCGGGCGGTGAACAGGCGGAAGCCCTCCCAGTCTTTTTCAGCCAGCGGGTCCTCCCAGCTGAGGATCGGGTATTTGTTCGCCCATTCCTCGCCGAGGACGATCATCTCGGCCGTGGACAGCCGGCCGCCGCCGGAGCGGCTCAGCTCGTATGTGCTGGTGAGGTCGGTGGAGAAGGAGCTGGCGGCGCTGTCCAGCGAGATGCCGATATCGATGCCGGGCCGGTAGCCGGCCTGCTCGATGGCGGCGATGATCGTCTCGATGGCGTCCTCGTTGCTCGCCAGGTTGGGGGCGAAACCACCCTCGTCGCCGACACCGGTGGACAGGCCGCGCGACTTGAGGATCTTCTTCAGCGTATGGAAGGTCTCGGCGACGTAGCGCAGACCTTCGCTGAAACTCGGGGCGCCGAGCGGCACGGCCATGAATTCCTGGATGTCGACGCTGTTGTCGGCATGGGCGCCGCCGTTGATGATGTTCATCGCCGGCACCGGGATGCGGCGGCAGGCGGTGCCGCCGAGGTAACGGTAGAGCGGCAGGCCGATCGAGGCGGCGGCGGCCCGTGCCACCGCCATCGACACCCCGAGGACGGCGTTGGCGCCGAGATGGGATTTGTTCGGGGTGCCGTCGAGCTCGATCATCAGACGGTCGATGGTCGTCTGCTCGCAGGCGGCCATCCCGATCAGGCGGGGGGCGATCAGCTCGTTGACGTTGGCCACCGCCTTCAGCACACCCTTGCCGAGATAGCGGTCCGGGTCGCCGTCGCGCAGCTCGATGGCCTCGTTCTCGCCGGTGCTGGCCCCCGAGGGGACGGAGGCGGCCGCCGTCGTGCCGTCGTTCAGCGAAACAAACACCCGGACGGTCGGGTTGCCGCGGGAATCGAGTATTTCCATTGCCTTGACTGCGGTGATCGTTGCTGTCATGAGGGTACCTCCGTCGACCTGCTGTTATGGTTTGTATCGGGACGTCTTCAGGCTCGTTTTCCAGCTCTATTCTATGCACCGGTCATCTCGGAGGTCAAGGGTCATTCCATTCGCCGGCGACAGTTCGGTCCCCGGCCGGAGGTCTCCGGGGCGTCCCTGCATTGTCTAGTCCTTGACAGGCAGGCGCCGGCGCAGGTATTGTCCAGATCATGCCGATGCGCAACAGTTGCTCAACAACCTGCAATGGAGGAACGATAGATGAAGATACTGGTCGGTTACCGGGGAGTAAATGTCGGGAAGGATCTGCTGAAGGAGGCTGTCAAACAGGCCAAGGCCTTCGGTGGCGAGGTGCATGTGATGACCTCGATGTTCGGCGGCGAGAAGACGGAAAAGGAAAAGATCGAGGAGGCAGAGGAGAACCTCGAGAACGCCCAGAAGTACCTCGCCGACAAAGGGGTGCAATGCGAAACCCATCTGCTCATCCGGGGGCGGACTCCCGGCGAGGATATCGTCGAGTTCGCCAGGGAGATCGGTGCCGATGAGGTGATCATCGCCGTCAAGAGCCGGTCGAAGGTCGGCAAGCTGATTTTCGGCTCGACCGCCCAGTATGTCATCCTCAAGGCCGGCTGCCCGGTCATCTCCATCCGCTGACCGCTTCGGCCGCGATCAGGCGTTGGCTGGCTGTTCGGACATCTGCCGGACAGCCAGGCCGCCGGTCATGAGCCGGGGTTTTCCCTGCCCCTGATGCCGAGTACGCTGCTGTAATAGGCGGCCACCCCGTCGATTTCCCGGGCTGTCCTCGTTTCGTCCCAACCCAGTTCGCCGGCCATCACCGCCGCGATCGCCTGCAGGTCGTGTCGGGCCGGACAGCCGCAGGTGCCGCAATCGGTCCGCCGCAGGACGACATCGGCCAGCGTGACGGCCATCTCCTCGCGCACGGCATGGATGACCTCGGCCTTCAGCAGCGGCGGCTCGAGCCGCAGGTAACTGCCCGTATTCTCATCCCCGGCGATGATCGCGAAGATGTCCGCGCAATCCGGGCCGTACACCTTTTCGATATGGGGGAACCGGGGGGCCAGGGACTCGATCAGCCGGCTCTCGGCAAAGCTGTGCCGACGCCTGCAGGGCGGGACCCCGGTGAAGGAAGCGCCAGAGCCTGCACGCCTCTTCAGCATCGTCTCCAACTCGCGGGCGATAGCGGGGGCGGTGGTGTACTTCACCCCTTCGAGGGTGTAGAGGCCCTTGAGACCATCCTGGGCTTCGTGGTCGATCACCCGGGAATGCTTGACCATCTGCGGATTGGCGCTGCCGCGTTCCCCCGATCCCGGCCGGTGGGCGGGGACCAGGCCGGCGTGGCTGAAGATCACGTCTTCGGGGGTCAGCCGGGCCATCGGGTAGATGGTGTTGACCTCGCGGAGCAGTTCGTTGATATCGGCTTCGCTGACGCTGCGGTCGCTGTCCTGGCCGGAGCTGTAGGTGTAGGTGGTGCCGATGATGGTCCGGCCCTGCCAGGGGGCGAAGAAAAACAGCCGCTTGCCGCGCTTGACGGCGGCATCGTGGTCGACATAGTCGCTTGAGCCGGCCAGGCCGACACCGTAGCCGGGGAAGAGGGCGCGGTCGACGACGATGTTGACGGCCTTGGCCAGGTCTTCGGTGGTCGGCAGCTGCAGCGACCGGCGCTGGATCTCGCCCATCCAGGGGCCGGCGGCATTGATCACCAGCGGCGTGTGGATGACAAAACTGTCCTCACCCAGACGATCGCTGACTTCGACACCCGTCACCTCGCGGTCGGCGATGACGATCCGGCCGGCCTCGAGGTAGTTGGCGCAGGCGGCGTCGTGGCGCATCGCCTCCTTGATGAAGCAGAGCGTCATCCGCTCGGTGTTGAGGATCATGTCGTCGTACCAGAGGGCGGCCCCGGTCAGACCCTCCGTCCTGATCCCCGGGCCGATCTTCAGGCATTCCCGGCGCGAGAGGATCCGGCCGCGGCCGACCCGGTTCTCCGGCGGCGCCCCTTCGTTGCGGTCGCAGCCGATCAGGTCGAAGAGGGCAAGGGCGACGGCCATCACCGGCCGGCTCTCGATGCCGAGGCCGTAGGTCGGCATGATGCACGGCATCGGCCGGATCAGGTGCGGGGCCATCTGCATGAAATACTTGCGCGAACGGATCGACTCACGGATCCGCTTGAAATTCAGGTGCTGCAGGTAGCGCAGGCCGCTGTGCAGGATCTTCAGGCTGTTGGCCGAGGTACCGCCGCCGAAGTCGTCCTTTTCGATCAGGGCGACCTTCATGCCGGCGGCTGCCAGCTGGCGGAAGACGGTGGCACCGTGGATGCCGCCGCCGATGACGACGGCGTCGAACGTCTGGTCGCGAAGCGGGGATATGTCTCGTTTCATGATGGTGCGTAAGGAAAATGTTTATGGTTCAGCTGATCCGCAGGGCGATCTGGTCCCTGAGGAAATGCCAGAGGGATTCATGGCGGCCGAATGTCTCCAGGGCGGTGCCGGCGGCTGTCAGCGCGTCATAAAGCGACTGGCCGGGCCGGGCCGGATCGAAGTGGCAGCGGAGGATATTGCCGTAGCTGCCGGCGCTGCGCCGGCGGAAGCTGCAGCGCAAGGGGTCGGAGCCGCGCAGGATGCGGATATTTTTGGCCCGGGCCTGGCGGAACTGCGGTACGAAGGCCCACAGGCCCGGCCGGCCGCCATTGTCGCCGACAAAGAGCGGCCCTGCACTGTCGCCGGCCAGAAAATCGCTGACTGTCGTGCCCCTTCGCCCCAGCCATTTGCCGACGCCCCAGGGCAGCACCGGCAGGCCGCCGAGTTGCCGGATGCGCAGCACCGTTTCGGCGAGCCCCAGTCCATCGGCGATTTCGGGAAGGGCGAGCAGGGAGAGGACCTCGAGGTTCTCGGCGGTGACGATCTGCTGCCCGGCGAGGAGATAGATGGTGTCGCCGGTGCGGTGTCTGGCCGCAAGCGAGATGGGTTCGTCGGTCGTCCCGATCCGCCAGCAGCCGAGATCGGCGGTCGGCCGCCCCGCTGCCGCAATCTCCCTCAGCCTGGCGAAGGTCGGCCGGCTCTCCGGTTCCGTCAGGATCAGCAGGGCCGGCGGCGGGCGATGGCCGAGGCATCCGGTCAGGGCCGCGTACGCACCGTCGAGCAGGGCGGCCGGGTCGCGGAGGTCATGGAGATGGACATGACTGTCGACGGCGACAGGAACGCCGGGCGGATGGGCGGGCAGGGGCATGGGGTGTCTGGATCCGGGTGAAGTCGTCTCGGCTGGCCCGCACAGGCTGCCTTGCGGCGGGGCCGGGATTGGCCGCCTGGGGCGGCCGGGGTTGCATGCAGTGGTCAATCTCATAGCCAATGGCATGGTTCCTGTCAAGGCTTTTCGAGGATGGATCGCCCGCCGGTCGGGCACTGGCGGCGCATGGCAGATGGAAAACCTGTTGCTCTCGCGCCGCCGCTGCGCTAGGATGGCCCCATTTTTCCGGGGAGGAACCGGGGCGTTCTGGATGACGCCCGTCACGTTACGCATCACGCATCGCCCTGGTGCCAGAAAAGGAGAGGAGAGTGTCGGAAAACGTGCTTGTCACCGGCGGCGCCGGCTATATCGGCAGCCACACCTGCAAGGAGCTGGCGAAAAACGGACTGGTTCCCGTCAGTCTGGACAATCTGGTCTACGGCCATCGCGGGTTCGCCAAATGGGGGCCGCTGGTCGAAGGGGACATCGAGGACGGCGTGCTGCTGGACCGGCTGTTTGCGGAGCACCGCTTCGCCGCGGTGATCCATTTCGCCGCTTTCGCCTATGTGGGCGAATCGGTGCAGGACCCGGGGAAATACTACCGCAACAACGTCGCCGGGACCATCAGCCTGCTCGAGGCGATGCGCAGGGCTGCATGCTGCGACATCATCTTCTCCAGCACCTGTGCCACCTACGGCACGCCCGAGACCGACCTGATCGGCGAGGACACCCCCCAGCGGCCGATCAATCCCTACGGTCGCGGCAAACTGATGGTGGAGACGATCCTGCAGGACTACCAGGCCGCCTATGGCATTCGCCACGGCATCCTCCGCTACTTCAACGCCGCTGGCGCCGATCCGGACGGCGATGTCGGCGAGCGGCACGACCCCGAGACCCATCTGGTGCCGCTGGCGATCAAAGCGGCGCTGGGACAGGCCGGGCCGCTGACGGTCTTCGGCAGCGATTACCCGACACCGGACGGCACCGCCATCCGCGATTATGTCCATGTCACCGACCTCGCCGATGCCCATGTCCGGGCCCTGCAGTTCCTGCGCCGGGAGAAGGCCAGCGTGGTCTGCAACCTCGGCACCGGCTGCGGTTCTTCGGTGCAGGAGGTGGTCGACACGATCGCGGAGGTCTGCGGGCGGGAAGTGCCCCTGCGCCGTGGCGGCCGGCGAGCCGGCGATCCGCCCCGCCTGGTCGCGGCCATTGGCCGGGCCAGCGAACTGCTGGGCTGGACGGCCCGGCGGTCGGCGATCGAAACCATCGTTGCCGATGCCTGGCGCTGGCATGAGCGGGAAGGGCAGCGATAAAACCGTCCTCCCTGCTGGCGATGTCCTCTTCTTCCCGGCCTTTTTGCCCGGTCCGGGCAGAGAGGGATTGTCATCTCCGGCCGAATGATATAGACTTGCTTGCCCCTGGCGAAGCCGGGATCTGCTGAATTCAACGTGGTTTCAATATATTGACCGGGATGGCTGGCGGAGAGACTGATCTCCGCCAGCCATCCGCCGACGAGGTACACCAACATGCTCAACACCGTCTGTCTGCTCGGCTCCGCCGCCGGCCGCAACGCCGGCGACGCCGCCCTGATCTCCGGTATCATGGAGGCCATCGACCTCCGCCTCCAGCGCCAGCTGCTCTACCGGATCCCGACCCTCTTCCCCTCCTTCGTCGAGGAGGCCTATCGCCACAACCGGGTGGAGGCGGTCAACGTCATGCCCTGGACCGGTTCGCTGAAGCTGTTCGGCTGGCCGACCTACAGGGCGGTGACCCAGAGCGACCTGTCGCTGGTCTTCGACGCGGTGCTGTTCGACCGCTCGCTGTTCAACCCGATGTTCAACTTCCTCTCCTCGCTCTACTTCCTGCTGCCGGCGGCGAAGAAAGCCGGCCGCCGGGTCGGCCTCTACAACTGCGGGGTCGGGCCGATCACCACCAGCCTGGGGGCGAAGATGCTGAAGCGGGTCTGTGACAGCTGCGATTTCATCACCGTCCGGGAGGAGGGTTCGGCCGAGGTCCTGCGGCGGATCGGGGTGCCGGAGGCCCGCTTCAAGGTCACCGCCGACGCCGCCCTCAACGCCCCGGGGATCAGCGAGGAGGAGATCGCCTCGATCTACCGCAGGATTGGTCTCGATCCCAGTCAGGAGATCCTGGCAATCAACATCAACAAGTACCTCAACACCTGGTCCGAGCAGAGCGGGATGAAGCTCGACGTGGGCGGCTTCCTCGACCTGATGGCCGCCGCCATCAACGAGCTGAGCAAGACGGTGCCGGCGCCGCTGCTGCTGGTCAGCACCTACCACGGCGACATCGAACTGACCGCCGAGCTGCGCAAGCGTCTGCAGGTGCGGCAGCCGGTGGCTGCCATCGACAACCGTGAGTACGACCACTACCAGGTCAAGGGCGTGCTGTCGAAGGTGGCGCTGCTCTTTGCCATGCGCCTGCATGCGATGATCCTGGCCTCGTCGTCGGGGACGCCGATCGCCGGCCTCGCCTACCAGCCGAAGGTTCAGCATTACTTCGACCAGCTGGGCATCGCCGATTCCTGCACCGATTTCCGGCAGTTCAGCAGCGAGCGGATCCACCGCTTCCTGCTGGCGAACTGGGAGAGGCGCCAGGCCACCCGCGAGATCCTGGCCCGGGAGATCCCGCTGCTACAGAAGAAGGCGATGATCGCCGCCGACTGCGTCGCCGAACTCGACGCCGGCCGCTGAGGATAGAGCCACGGCGATGCAGAAGATCCTCTATATCCTGCCGCAGCCCTATCTGCTGTCGCGAGGCTCCTCGTTCCGGGCCCTGGCCACGGTCAACGCCCTGGCCGAACTCGGCTATGCGGTCGATATGCTCTGCTACCCCCTGGGTGTCGATCCGAAGAAGAAAAAATACGCCATTCACCGCTCAATGCGGCCGCCGCTGCTGCATTCAGTGAAGATCGGGCCGTCGCCGCAGAAGGTCTTCTTCGATATTCCGCTGGCCTGCACCGCCCACCGCATGGTGCGGCAGAACGGTTACGCCGTCGTCCACGGGGTGGAGGAGGCGGGGTTCATCGCCGGCTGGCTCGGCCGCAAGTTCGGGGTCCCCTATATCTTCGACATGCACTCGTGGATGTCGCAGCAGATCGAGGACGGCAAATACCTGCCGTTTGCGCCGCTCTTGGAGATGTTTAAAAAGATGGAGCTGCGGGCGATGAACCGGGCCCGGGCGATCATCACCGTCGGTCCGGAGATGACCGAGATCCTGCGCACCCGGCTCGCGCCGGGCGTCTATGCCGCCACCCTGCCGGACTGCCCGCTGGTCTTCGACGACATCGATACCGGCGACCTGCCGGAACGGATTGTCCGGGAGTTCTTTGCCGTGCCGGGCAGGACCATCCTCTACACCGGTAATTTCCACCCCTACCAGGGGATCGACCTGCTGCTGGAGAGCGTCAGGGAGCTGAAGGCCCTGGTCGCCGGCCGCTTCCCCTTCAGGTTGCTCCTGGTCGGCGGCGGCGAGGGCGAGGCGAAGGCGGTGGCCGCCTACCGGCAGAAGGCGGCGGAGCTGGGGATTGCAGGCGAAGTGGTGTTCTGCGGCGCCCACCCGGCCGAGGCGATGCCGGTCTTCATGGATCGGGCCGATGTCCTGGTCTCGAGCCGCAGCACCGGCA
>WBUQ01000140.1 GCA_008933635.1 Desulfobulbaceae bacterium
AGCTCCGGCAAGCTGATCACCATCCACCCCCGCAAGATCGCGGTCAACGCCCTGCAGGATGAGGAGCAGGCGGAGAAGATCGTCGCCTGGCTGCAGCGGGAGATCAACGGCGCCTGGGAAAACCGGGACGACATTGAGCCGAGCGAACATGGCGTCCAGCAGCCGACCCTGATGGAAGTCCTGAAACTGCTGCCGAAAACCAACTGCCGGGAGTGCGGTGAACCGACCTGCATGGTCTTTGCCGTGCGGGTGATGGAGGGGGCCAAGGATCATACCAACTGCCCGGCATTGCCGGGGGAGAAAAGGGAGGCGCTGGACGCGTACCTCTCGCAGTTCCGCTTCGATTGAACTCCCCGGGTACCCGGTTTGTCGGACGATCTGCCGGCATCGATTGAACGGGGCAGGTTGTGGCGACGAGTTCCTGTGGCAGTGTATTTCTGCCTGTCAGCAGGAGGTATGGCAGGAGGGATCGATATGCAGCGATTCCGGCAGGGTCTCGACAAAGGCGCGGATCTCATCGCGAACCCGGCGGTAGCAGTCCCGTTGCGCCTTTTCGTCAGCGCCCTCGGCTGCCAGTTCCCGGGCAAGTGCCGGAGGATCGGAGAAGCCGACATGGAGCACCTTTTTCGCCCCGGGAAAAAAGGGACAGGTCTCGCGGGCTTGATCGCAGACGGTGATCACCGCATCGAAGGTGATACTCTTGAGGTCGTCGACATGCTTTGAAGTGTGCCCGGAGATGTCGACTCCGGCCTCGGCCATGACTTCGACCGCAGTCCGGTTCAGACCATGGGTCTCGATCCCGGCGGAGCAGACCTCGATCAGATCTCCTTTGAGGGCTCTTGTCCAGCCTTCTGCCATCTGGCTGCGGCAGGAATTACCGGTACAGAGAAAGAGCAGCTTCAGTTTGCGTTCCATGATCTTGTCCAGGAGCGGATGTGTATGGATGAATCATGCCGGCAGGAACGGCTGGACGGCAAAATACACGCCGAGGGGGGCGATCAACGTCCCCGCCAGCCGTCGGAAGACCCGGCCACCCTGTTGCCATGAACTGCTGACCAGCAGCCGCTTGACCATCGCCGTCGAGCTGCCGGCCACGACGATCGGCAGGCCAGGCAGTGAGCAGATGATGCCTATCACGGCGATGGTGATGAACAGGCCGGTGGTGAAGACCACGGCGTAGAGCATTGCCTTTTTTTCCCTCCACCAGGTGATCCTGGCCGGCGACATAGCCGACGATCAGCGGGATCGAAGCCAGGTGGCAGGGGCTGAACAGCACGCTGACCATGCCCCATAGGAAGCAGCCGAGGGCCCCCAGCAGGAGGCCCTGGCCCATCCAGGAATTGATGGCGAGAAAGGCCTGATCCATGGGTTATTTGACCCCGAGTTTTTCCAGTTGGGCGACGATGGCTGCTTTATCCAGGAATCCCTCGTGTCGGAACGCTTCCTTGCCGCTGGCGTCATAAAAGATCTGGGTGGGAATGAGCTGGATTCCGTACTTCCGTCCGGCCTCGGGGTTTTCCAGGATGTCGATGAAGAGGATGGCAGCCCGGTCGGCATATTCCTTTTCCAGCTCATCCAGTATCGGGGCCATCATCTTGCAGGGGACGCAGGTCTTGGCGCCGAGATCGACCAAGGTGACCTTGCCGGGAACCGGAGAGTCCGGCGGGGTGTGAAATTTTTCACTGAGAGATCCGGTTGCCGGAAGCGCCAGCAGTACGCCGACAAGAATGGCCATCGCGCTGAATCCGGCCAGGAACAAGCTTTTCATGTCAATGTCTCCCTTCAGGATAGAAAAATTTTGGCTTTGTCAACAACCTGGGCAATCGAATCGTCATCGATCTCGGTGGAGCCTTTTTCAAGCCTGAGATCGGTCAGGCGGAGGTGGTTGATCCGTTTGAATCCAGCCTCTTCCAGCGATTTTCTGGCACAGTCGAGAGCGCAATCGTCGATGGCCGGGATCGAGGTGGCGGTCTGGGCGGATTTGAGGATACCGCCGATCCACCCGCTGACCCCGGCCAGGCAGATCATCCAGCCGGACCCTATCCGTGTCAGTTTCCGTGCGGCCTGGTCGGTCTGTATTCCGACTTCGACTGACCCGGAGCACGTCAGTATCAGTTTCGGGCCGGAGCTACATGCGCAGCTGCACCCACTTTGAATCGGAATCATTCTGCATCTCCTTTCTTTTTTGTTTTTTCAGCATGTTTTGGACTTTATCAAGGGCGGGGAAGGCTTTTTTTAAAATTGTATATATATGTATATATAATTTATAAATTTATTTTTTCACGGTACCAGTCTGCCGCAGGGCGATGTGCCGGTACTCTGGATCAGAATAGCGGCAACCCAGCTTTCGGGCAATTCCATCCCATTGTTCATGATTTCCAGAAATCGGTAGCAACCAAACAGCCGGTTCCGCCCGCATGCCGTTAAATCCCGGAAAATACCGAGTTACTGTAAATGTTCCAAGCATGTATTGACAGAAGTGGCTGTCCGCCTATGTAGAATCCATAAATATTGAGGATATTGCGCGGATTTTCCCGGTTTCCTCTGTTGCCGCCTAAAAAAATGGTAAAAAGGCGGGGATGCTCATCAATACCGAACTGTGTCCGTATGATCTCCGCCAGCATGCAGACCTTGCAACAACGCAAAGATATCTCGAAAAGGTGAATGATTCTGCAGCAATCAGGTGGATCGAGACTCTGTATGGGCGATCAGGAAGAATTGGTGGGGGAGACGTTGGTGGTCTTCTTCTTATGTCAAAAATTTCGAGGACTTCTTTCGAACAACAGGAGAAATCTTATATTTCAAAATGATGCCTGAAGGATAATCTTATCATCGACAGGTTCAACCGAAAGTCAGTGGCGCCAGAGCGTTTCATTCGCATTGTCATTTCTCGGCCAGAACATTCTTCAGAGCGGGCAAGGTCGTACTCTTCCACCATTGAAATATTTCTGTTTGAATGTGATCCAGGTCTATCTGCTCCCCAAGCCGAGGCGTTGCGAGTCGGATATTTTTCTTCTCACTATCCTCACCAATGCGTATGAACGGCTCGTCCCAGGAGTGTCTGGCAATTGAGAACTTGCCGACATGCGCAGGCAGAAGTGCTTTGGCTTGCAGGTCCCCAGCAACTCTCACGGGCCTCTACCGGATTCATGTGAATGGAAGCCCAGCGTTTATCGTACTGCCCGCAATCAAGAAACACGCGTTCAAAGCCGGAAGACCTCCGACCGATCTCGGCAAAATGCGGCCCATAACCGCTATCACCGCTGAAAAAGAGCTGTCTTTTTCCATTTACAGGGGCAAAGCCGGCCCAGAGAGTCTGATTATTGGTTATCAGACGACCGGAATAATGCCGAGCCGGCAGCACATGGACAGCGAGCATTCAACTTTATCTGCCCGGTCGTACCAATCTGTTTCCAGAATCTTCTCGTAAGGCTTCTGCCCTCACCCCCTCCGGTGATTGGTCAGTGCCTCGAAACCGGATACGACATCGAAAAGCTCTTCGTCGATGGTGCTCTGCCGCAATTGATGAAATCTGCCATCAAGATCTTCCAGAAGTTCATCGATTTTGGTCTCGGCGCGCTGCATCGCCACCAGGCGGCTGGCGTTCTCGCTCGCCAGCGATTCGGCGCAGGCCCGGAACAGCGACACGAAGAGAAATTCTCGGATAAGCAGCCGCAGTGTTGGCGGCCCGCCGCCGATCACCTCCGGCAATTGGTGTGTCGGCCAGGGGGAATGGGCCAGTTGCTGCCGCCAGGTCTCGTCGAGTGGCAGCAAGCGCTGGCTGACCTGGGTATAGACAACTCCTTTGCGGGGACGATTGTAAAACAGATAGACCTCATCCAGGTCACTGTCTTCCCGGGCGGCGCTGGTGTCCATCAGGATTTGCCCGACCAGCGGGGTGATTCCCCTGACGGAACTCGGCACCGGGAACAATCCTCGCACCAACGGCCCCTGCGTCTGCAGGCGGGTCTGCATGCGTTCCCCGACTGCCCAGAGTTGCGGAGTGCCGGGGAGGGCCGCCAGGGTCTGCAGGGCGTAATCGGCAAGAACTTCGTTAAATTGTCCCACCAATCCCTGATCCGAACCGAAGACGATAGCCCCGATCCTGCCGGTGGAGGCCGATCTTTTTATCCAGACCGGCCGGCTCTCCCGCAGGCAGACGCTGAGGCCCAGTTCGACAGTACGCGCGTACTCCGCTAAGCCGCTGACAGATCGTTCATACTGGCCGATGCTGGCGGCCGCCAGGGCTTTCATCGCCCTTACGACGGACTGCAGGTCTCTGGCACCGTTGCGTTTGTGCTTGAGGCCGGCGAGGGTGTCGGTCATGCTCCCTCCTGGCGTTGTCGGGCAGCGGAAGCGGCAACACGAGGTTCCGGCTGGAAATCTGCGAGTGCCCGGCGGGCGGCCTCGATGATCAGTACCCGGTCGGCATCGGCGAATCCGCCAGCGTGGGACAGCCGTCGGCTCACTTCTTCCGGGATCTGCGCCGCCGCTCGGTGCAGGGCCTGTTCGGCCTCGGCCATCCGTTCAAGTGGCACATGGTTCAGTAACCCGACGGTCAGCGCCAGCAGCACGGTGATCTGGGCGGGCACGCAGACGGGGGAGAATTCGGGCTGTTTCAGACAGGCCCGTAACCGTCGCCCGTGGTCGATGATCCGGTGGGTCTCTTCATCGAGCCTGGCACCGAATCGGGCAAAAGCCTCGAGTTCCTCGAACTGAGCGTAGATCAGCTTGAGGTCCCCTGCCACATTGCGGTAGACATCACGCTGGGCCTTCCCGCCGACCCGGGATACGGACTGGCCGACATCGACGGCGGGCAGGACGCCGCGTTCGAACAGGGCCGGTGACAAAAATATCTGGCCGTCGGTAATCGAGATCAGGTTGGTGGGGATGTAGGCAGCGATATTCTGTGCCTCGGTTTCGATAATCGGCAGAGCGGTGAGGGAACCGCCGCCGAGGTTGTCGAGCATGCGGGTAGCCCGCTCCAGCAGGCGGGAATGGATGTAAAATATGTCGCCGGGAAACGCTTCGCGTCCCGGCGGGCGGCGAAGCAGCAGCGAAAGCTCGCGATAGGCCCTGGCATGGTGGGTGAGGTCGTCATAGACGATAAGGACGTCTCTGCCGGTCTCCATGAAGTGTTCGCCAATGCTGGTTGCGGCGTAGGGGGCGATATAGGCCAGACCGGGCGGGTCGTTGCCCTCGGCGACGACGACGACGGTATACCGCAGAGCCCCCCGGTCGCGGAGGATGGCGATCGTCCTGGCGACGCTGGCGGCCCGCTGGCCGATGGCGCAGTAGATGCAAAGTACGCCGGAATCGCGCTGGTTGAGGATGGTATCAATGGCAATGACGGTCTTGCCGGTCTGGCGGTCGCCGAGAATCAGTTCGCGTTGGCCTCGACCGATGGGGACCAGGGCGTCGACCACCTTGATGCCGGTCTGGAGCGGTTCGGTGACCGGGGCCCGGTCCATGATGGCGGGAGAGGGCCGCTCGATAGGCAGGCGATGGCGGCAGCGCACCGGGCCGTTGCCGTCAAGCGGTTGGCCGAGGGGATTGATGACCCTGCCGAGCAGCTCGACCCCGACCGCCACGTCCATCACCCGGCCGGTGCGGAAGACCCGGTCTCCGGTCTTCAGACGCGAATGATCGCCGAGCAGGACGACGCCGACCTCCTCTTCGGCGATGTCGAAGGCGATGCCGGCGACCCCGCCGGGGAACTGCACCAGCTCTTCCGATCCGACGCCGGGCAGGCCGGACACGGTGGCGATTCCGGTCGACACCGTCAAGACGGCGCCGATTTCCCGGATGGTCAACTGCGGCCGGAAGATCCCCCGGACCCGGCCGATTTCGGCAAAGGAGCGGTCGAGGATAGCCGCCAGGTCGTTGCAGCCGGTCCCCTCAACCGTCAAGGCGTCGCGGGAGGTGTCGGAGCGGACGAGGCAGGTGTTGATTCCGGGTCCAGGTCTTCTCCCCGGTTGTGCAGGGTCATCAGCCATCTCTGCCTGCTCCCCGGAAGGATGGCGGTGCCGTCATCACCGTGCCGTACCCGGTCGCCGGTATCGCTGCTTCCCGGCCGTCAGCGGAAGGTTGCCCAAGCAGCAGGTCGGTGATGCCCTGTTCGAGAGCAAGGAGATATTCGGTGATGTTCCAGGCCACCTGATGTCCATCCATGCTGACCGCGATCCCGCTGATCAGGTCGGGCGCGCACTCGTAACAGAACTGGCCGGCATAATTGAAATTCTCTGCTACCTCCCGCTCGATTGCCTGGCGCTGGCTGTCTGCCAGCGGAAAGGTGCTGCGGATGCAGACCGGGCCGACCGGCGACTGCAGGACGGCCTGCAGCTCGGATCTTTCCTCTGCATCCAGGCTCCGGCAGCGGCCGAGAAAGGTGTCGACCATCGACTGTTCCAGGTTTACGCCGGCGAGATCGGCCAGCGCCTTGCGCGCTATCGCAAACACCTCTTCCCGGGTTCGCCGCAGAATTTCGTCCTTCAGGGTGTTGCAGTCATCGATCATCGCCTCCTGCTGCCGGGTACGGAAATCTTCCGCCTCCTTGCGCGCCGCCGTATAGAGGTTCTCCCTCTCGATTTTGACCTCCTGGATCGCCTCCCGAAGCAGGGCGGCGCGCTGGCGGATGAATTCCTCATTGCGTTGATGGAAGACGTCGCGCTCCCGCTGCGCCTCCTTCTTGTTGGCCTCGGCCTCGGTCATCGCTGCGGCGACGCGTTGTTCGCGGGCATCGATGGCGTCGAGGATGGGGCGATAGAGAAATCGCCGCAGCAGCCAGACCAGGACGAGAAAATTGACGATCTGGGCGGTAACGGTGAACCAGTCGATGAGCATGGCTCACTGGCCTCCGGCCTGAGCGATGAGATGATTCCAGAACGGGTTGGCGAAGATCAGGATCATCGCCACCACGAGGCAGTAGATGGCGGTCGACTCGACCATCGCCAGGCCGACGAACAGGGTCCGGGTGATGGTGGCTGAGGCGTCGGGCTGCTGGGCCAGCGAGCTGAGGGCTGTCGACACCGCCCGCCCTTCCCCGAGGGCCGGGGCGATGGAGCCGATGGCCATGGTCAGGCCGGCGGTGAAGATCGAGACGATGGCGACGATGGTCAGGCTGTCCATGGATCCTCCTTGTGATGATAAAAATCAACTCATTGCTGTGCTGCCGGTTGGTGTCGCGAGTTCCGATTGCTGGTGGCGGCGGCGATGTAGACCGTCGCCAGGACACTGAAGATATAGGCCTGGACCATCCCGGTCAGCAGGCCGAACAGGGTCATGACGATCGGAAAGATATAGGGGGTGATGGTGAGGAGGATGGCGATGATCATCTCCCCGCTCATCATGTTGCCGAAGAGCCGTACCGCCAGGGCCAGGGTCCGGGAAATCTCGCCAATGATGTTGAACGGCAGCATGAGGACGGACGGCTCCATGTAGGTGCGGAGATAGCCGAGCAGGCCATTTTTCCGGATACCGTAGGCCGGTGCGGCCACGAAGACGCAGAGGGCGAGGGCCGCCGTAGTCGACAGCGAGCCGGTCGGGGGCCGATACCCGGGAACGACCGTGCCGAGGCTGGCCAGGGCGACAAAGAGAAAGAGGGTGCCGAGAAAACCGACAAACCTTCGGGGTTCGACAACTCCGATCTCGGCGATCTGTTTTTCCACGGTCAGGACGATGATCTCGAGGACATTCTGCCAGCGCGACCGCCTCAGTCCCGTCGACAGCCGGAAGGTTATGAGTCGGGCGCCGATGGCGAGGATGGCCATCAGCAGCCAGGTGAAGATCATGGTGGCGTTGATCTTGACGAAGCCGTACTGCCAGAATATCTGGTTATCGGGGGTCAGTTGCATGACCGGCCTCCTGCGGCAAGGTGCCTGTTCTCCTGCTGCGGCTGAATCCCGTCGCCACCAGGCGGGCGAGGATGAAACCGACGAGGGCGGCGGCCAGCCGTGACCAGCGGCCGCCGGCGAGGGCGTAGAAACCGAGCGTCACCACGGCCGTCCGGACGAGATAACTGCTGACGAACCACAGGGACGGATGCGGCGAGGCCAGACCCTTGCGCACCGTCCACCACAGGCCGCCGAAGAACAGACCGCCCAGCACCGATCCGCCGACAACGGCCAACAACAGGGAGATTATCTCAGCCATCGTTGTCCTCCTGGTCCTGGCGGATTCTCCTCTCTTCCCTGGCCACCCAGTGCCAGGCGTTGAGACAGCCGAGAACCAGACCGAGCAGCAGCAACATCAGGGTCCAGGAGTGGCGGCCAGGATAATGCCGGTCGATCCAGATCCCGAGGGCAATGCCGAGGACCGTCGGGATCGCCACGGACCAGCCTATCAGTCCCATCATCCCCAGGCCGTGCCAGATCGTCCGGGTCGCATGCCGCCGGGCCTTGAGCTTGCGCTTCGCCTGGTCATCGATCCGGCGGCTGAAGGCCGTTTGGTTGCGCCGGGTTTCGTCGTCTAGCCGTTTATCCATGCTGGTGGTACCTCACAAAGCGACGGATGAACATGCTTTCCATCTTCGCCAGTACCTGGCGGACACGTCGCGCCTCTTCGTCAAGGTTGAGAAATTCCCTGACGATCGCCTCGTGCAGCAGGCCGAGGTCGTCACCGCCGATGGCGTTGCGCACTGACACCAGGACCCGGCTGCCCCTTTTGACCAGGACCCCTTCATCGACGGCTACGTAGGTCTCGCCCTGATCATCTTCTTCAAAGAGCAGGATGCCGGGGACGAGGGCGGCGACGCAGTCGAGACGACGGGGCAGGATCCCCATCGAGCCCTGCAGGGTCTCGGCGACGATCCGGGAAACCGCCGATCGTTCGGTGAAGATCTCGGAGGGAAGTAGAATTTTCAGATCCATGGGCGTCCTCCTCCATCCTCCCGGGCATCGTTGTCAACGAACCTTCTGCACCTTGCCGTCAGCCTCTTCGATCCGACCGATCATGTAGAGGGCGCTCTCCGGATACTCCTTGAATTCGTCGGCCAGAATCCTCTCACAGCCGTTAAGGGCGTCATCGAGGCTGACAACCCGGCCAGCGTGGCCGGTAAACTGCTCGGTGGTAGAAAACGGCTGAGTGAGAAACCGTTCGAGCCTTCGTGCCCGTGCGACCGTGGCGCGGTCGGCAGGAGACAGCTGATCGAGGCCGAGCATGGCGATGATATCCTTCAGTTCGGCGTACTGGGCAAGGGTGCGGCGGATTTCCTGGGCCAGGTGGTAATGACGTTCGCCGATGATGCCGGGTGCGGCCATCCTGGAACGGGACTGCAACGGGTCGATGGCCGGATACAGTCCTTCGCTCGCCCGTTTGCGCGACAGGACGATGGAGGCTGAAAGGTGCGAAAAGGTATGGACTGCCGCCGGATCGGTGAAATCGTCGGCCGGCACGTATACGGCCTGGATTGAGGTGATCGCCCCCTTGTCGGTGTTGGCGATACGTTCCTCCAGGGCGGACAACTCGGTGCTCATGGTTGGCTGATAACCGAGGCGCGACGGCATCTGGCCCATCAGGCCGGACACCTCGGAACCTGCCTGGATAAAACGATAGATATTATCGATGAGCAGCAATACATCGCGGTGCGCGTCATCCCGGAAATATTCGGCCATGGTCAGGGCGGCGTGACCGATGCGGAACCGGGAACCGGGCGGCTCGTTCATCTGGCCGAATACCATAACCATGTCCGGCAGTACGCCTGCCGCCTGCATGTCCCGATACAGTTCCTCCCCTTCGCGGCAGCGTTCGCCGATACCGCAGAAAATGCTCACCCCTTGGTGCTGCCCGATCATGTTGTGGATCATCTCGGTCAGCAGTACCGTTTTGCCGACGCCGGCACCGCCGAACAGGCCGGCCTTGCCGCCGCGTTCGAGGGGCATCAGCACGTCGATGATCTTAATGCCGGTGGTGAAGATCTCGGATCTGGTCGAGCGCCGCGACAACGGCGGCGGGTCCTGATGGACGCTGCGCCATTCCAGGCCTGGGGGAGCGGGGTGACGATCGATGGTCCGGCCGAAGACATCGAACATCCGCGACAGGATGCCGCTGCCGACCGGGGCCATCAGCGGAGCGCCGGTATCCTTGACGGGCATGCCGCGGGCC
>WBUQ01000008.1 GCA_008933635.1 Desulfobulbaceae bacterium
ATGCGTTTCCGGTTGTGTTGATAGCAGGTTGCCAAAAGGTCAGCAGGGTTTGAGGACAACTCCGGCAAGCGGGGGTACCTTCATGCTGACGCGGTAATCGGCCTGAGCATAGGGCTCGGCGATCGGCCTGTACACCTTCTGTTCACAGCTCCCGCTGCCGCCATAGCTCGTATCGTCTGAACAGAAGACTACCCGGTAGTCCCTCCCTGTCGGCAGCCCGATGGTGTAGTCGAAAAAAGTCTGCGGGGTGAAGTTGAAGATGCCGACCAGGTGGTCGTCATGATTTCTGGCAAAGCGGACAAAGGAAATGATGGAATTGTTCCGGTCCTCGAGGTCGATCCAGCGGAAACCGTGATGGGAGAAATCCTGCTGCCAGAGGGAAGCATTTTCCAGATACAAACCGTTCAGCTGCCCGACGAAGGACATCAGCATGCGATGCATGGGCTCCTGATCAAGGAGGTGCCAGTCGAGGCTTTGCTTGCAATACCACTCGGACCATTGACCGAACTCACCGCCCATGAACAGCAGCTTCTTGCCGGGATGCATCCACATGGTCAGCAGCAGCAGCCGGAGATTGGCGAATTTCTGCCAGAGATCACCCGGCATCTTGTCGAGGAGTGAACGCTTGCCATGAACGACCTCGTCATGCGACATTGGCAGGATGAAGTTTTCCGAGAAGGCGTACATGATGGAGAAGGTCAGGGCATTGTGATGATACTTCCTGAACAGCGGGTCCTTGGAAAAATAGCTCAGGATATCGTTCATCCAGCCCATGTTCCATTTGAAGCCGAAGCCGAGCCCGCCGACGTCTGCCGGTTTGGAGACGCCGTAGAAACTGGTCGACTCCTCGGCGATCATCAGCGTGTTCGGATTGTGATTGAAAACGACTGAATTGACATGACGGAGAAATTCAACGGCCTCGAGGTTCTCTCTGCCGCCGTAGCAGTTGGGGAGCCATTCGCCTTCACGCCGGGAGTAGTCGCGGTAGATCATCGACGCCACGGCATCGACCCGGAGTCCGTCGATATGGTACTTATCGAGCCAGAACAGGGCATTGGCTATCAGATAGTTGCTGACCTCCTTGCGGCCGTAGTTGTAGATGAGGGTCCCCCATTCCGGGTGCGCACCCAGCCTCGGGTCTTCGTGCTCGAAGAGGGCCGTGCCGTCAAACCGCCCCAGGCTGTGGGCGTCCTTGGGGAAGTGGGCCGGCACCCAGTCGAGAATAACCCCGATGCCGTTCAGGTGTGCCTGATCGACGAAGTACATTAAATCTTCAGGGATACCGTAGCGGCTGGTGACGCTGAACGGACCGGTGACCTGGTAACCCCAGGACTCGTCGAGGGGATGCTCCATCACCGGCATCAGTTCGATATGGGTGAAGCCTAGATTTTTTGCATACGGAATGAGTTTGTCCGCCAGTTCCCTGAAGGTCAGGAAACGGTCGGGGTCGGCTGGATCCCTTTGCCATGAGCCGGCATGGACCTCGTAGATCGAGATCGGCGTATCATACGGTGAAATGGTTCGTTTTCTTTCCTGCCATGCATGATCCTGCCATTGGTAACGATCCAGGTTGCGGACAATCGATGCCGTCTTCGGACGGAGTTCGCCGAAGAACTGGAACGGGTCCGATTTTTCGACTATCCCGCCCTGGGGTGTCCTGATCCGGAACTTGTACAGCTCATCTTCTCCCAGTCCCGGAATGAACAGCTCCCAAACTCCTGACCCGCCTAGTGCGCGCATGGGATGAATCCTGCCATCCCAGCCGTTGAAATTACCGACGACGGCCACACTCTGGGCATTGGGGGCCCAGACCCTGAACATGACACCGGCAACGTGCTGGATGACGAGGCAATGGCAGCCGAGGTGGTCGTAGATCCTGTAGTTGGTGCCGAAGTTGAACAGGTACTGGTCATCCTTGTCCAGCTGGGGCAGAAACCGATAGGGGTCGTTGATCGTCTGGACGAAGCCGCCGTGAAAATGGATGACAAACTGATAGACGAACGGATCAAGGTTGGGGTCGGGGAGGGTTGTTCTGTCCACCACGGCCGCAAACATGCCTTCTTCCCGGATCAACTGCATCGGCAGGGCTTCCCCTCTCACCAGCAGGTCGACGTTCGCGGCATGGGGCTGAAAAGTCCTGATTGTTGCCATCCTGTCGTTATCGGGAGAAAAATGAACACCGAGAACCTGGAACGGATCGTAATGGTTGGCGTGGATGATGCGGTTGATATGTTCGTTTAGGTCCATGGCTTGGAGGCTGCTCATCGGGAGAAGGATTGGGAGAATCAGGGAGGTTGGAATAATTGTATGGTATTCGAGGTCTTTTGTCATGGTCAATTTCCCGGACCTTGTCAGGAAATGCCTGAATGGTTGCCGCAAACGGCTTTCCGGCTGCGGCGGCCATTCCGGCTGTACCTTGACGATCGGGAATCCGGTCTGATACTATACTCACAGGTATCACATCAGACAGTGCCTGCCGGACAGTGTTGTCTGAACCAATATCCTCGAGGTGGAACACAATGACTTCAAACAATACTCCGATTATTGACACGCTGACCGGCTCGTTTCTCGTTTCCACGCCGAGGATGCCCGATCCGCGTTTTGAGGAACAGGTGATTCTGATCTGTGCGCACAGCCACGAAGGGGCGATGGGGGTGGCCGTCAACAAGCCCAATCCCGCCTTCAGTCTTTCCGAAATCCTGAATGGGGCGCACCTGCCGGTTCCTGGGAAGCGATTGCCTCCTGTGTATATTGGGGGGCCTGTGGAACTCGAATCAGCGTTCATCCTCTACCAGTCGGATTATCAGACGGACTACCGGCTGGAGATCAGTCCGACTGTCTCCCTTTCCAGGGAAACCCGGGTCCTCGAGGATATCGCCCGGGACAGGGGACCGGAGAAGTACCTGTTCCTTCTAGGCTATACCGGATGGGGACCGGGGCAGCTCGAGCAGGAACTGGTCAGTGACGGCTGGCTTACGGTACCTGCCAGCGACCACATTATCTTCGACACCCCGGATGAATTCAAATGGAAGGCGGCGGCGATGCAGTTCGGTATCGATATTGCGACGTTTGGCGACTATATCGGCTACGCCTAAGTGCCTCCGGCCGGATACCCTTTCGATATGATCAATCGCCTCCTGGATAATCGCCGACCCGCTGCCTCACTCACCATAGTCTGTGGAAATCCGTCAATGAATGCAATCGAACAGATATTTTCGTGTCAGCGTTGCGGCTTCTGCTGCCAGGGGGAAACGACCGTTTCACTGGATGAGCACGATCAGCGGCGGATGGTGCTTTGCCTCGGCCGTGATGTCGAGGAGGTCAGGGAGCGATTCTGGCGCGTGACCGGTACTGTCGTACAGATGAAAACGGTGGGCGGGCACTGCATCTTCTATGAAGAGGGGTGTCGCGTTCACGCAGGCCGGCCATGGCGGTGCCGGCAATGGCCGCTGCACCCGTCCATCCTTGATGACGAGCTCAATTTCCGCATTATCTCCGAATCCTGTCCGGGCATACGAGCCGAGATCGGCTACGGGGAATTCTGCCGTATCCTCCGTCTGATCATGGCCGAAACCGACAAGATCGCCTGCTGAGGCCGCGGGACGTGAAGTCTCACTTCTGCCTCTACTTCCGGGAATGAAGAAAGATCAGGAACTCCTTGTTGCCTTTGGGGCCAAGGATGGGTGAAGCGACGACCCCCCCTGAGCTCAGCCCGAATCCCCGGGCGGCGGCAGTCACGCTGTCGATCGCCGCCTGGTGCAGTTCCTCGAGAAGGACGACGCCTCCTGCAGGGACCATCTCCCTGGGCAGTTCAAACTGGGGCTTTATCAGTGCCAGAAGGGCAACGCTGCCGGCGAACAGCGGCAGCAGGGGAGGGATGAGCTTGGTGATCGAGATGAAGGACGCGTCCATCACCGCCAGGTCAAGCGGGTCGGGGATAAGGGCGGCTGTCAGCTGCCGGGCATTGCACCTCTCCAGGACCACGACCCGCGGATCCTGCCGGATCTTCCAGTCCAGTTGACCGTAAGCGACGTCTACCGCGTACACTTTTGCGGCGCCGTGCTGCAGCAGGCAATCGGTAAAGCCGCCGCTCGATGCGCCGATATCGATACAGACCTTATCGCCCGGGTCGATGCCGAAGTGACCGAGACCCTTTTCGAGTTTCAATCCGCCACGTGAGACATACGGACATTGACGCCGGATCCTGATTGGTGCCAGCTGCTCGCAGGGGGCTCCGACCTTGTCCACCACTCTGTCATGTACCAGGATCTCGCCTGCGATGATCAGGGCTCGTGCCTTTCCGATATCAGGGACCAGTTTCCTCTGCAGCAGGAGTTCGTCGAGACGGATTTTCACGGCGCTATCATCGGGCCGTTCTCACATCTTGTTTAACTTTTCCTGAGCCTGAGCGGCTTCAGGTGACGAACCGTAACTTGAGACTATCTTCTGGTAGATGATCTTGGCGGTTTCGTTGTCAGAGAGCTTCTCAAAGGCCATCCCCTGACGAAGCATTGCTGCCGCGGCCCTGGGATGCTTGGCCTGCTGGGCGATGATTTTTTGATACTGCAGGATTGCCTGATCGAATTCCTTCTGCTGAAAGAGGCATTCGCCCATCATGTAGCGTGCCTCAATGGCGTCATTGCCGGATGGATTGTCTCTGATGTACTGTTCGTAAAGGGAAAAGGACTGCTGGTATTTCCCGCTGTCAAAGAGATTCTTGGCTTCAGCAAGGCCGCCGCCGGCTGTCGATGCGGGTACCGCTGCGGTTGCTGCTGCTTTAGCCTGGGGCTGCTGTGATGGAGTGACGACTTCCGTGCCCGGCTGCGGCATTTCAGGTTCTGTAGCTGCGGCTGCGGCGGGTGCCGGCGGAGGAGTGGCGGCCGCCTGGGGAGGCGGGGCCTGTGTTGCAACGGCCGGTTCAGCGGCGGCGGTGGAGAGCAATTTTTTCTGCTGCGTTGCCCCTATCTTGATCGCCCCTGCGCTGCCGGCGGTCAGTGCACTGCTGGCAGCCTGCGTTCTTGCCCTGGCTTTTTCCGCTGCCAGCTTGGCTTCCCTGGCGCGGCGGTCGGCCTCGCGGACGCGGGCCTCCTGCATCGCCTGCAGGCTTTCCTGTTGTGCCTGCATCTTTTCGGCCAGTTCCGCTTCCTTGGCCTTCTGCTGTTCCTCGATCCGTTTCAGCGCCTCTTCACGCTTGGCGGCCTCCTGCTGGCTGTAGGAAGTCATTGTATTCTCCAGTTCGCTGCGCAGCTGGGTGTTCAGCTGTTTGCTTTCCTCGAGCTGACTTTTCAGGGTCATGATTTCCTGTTCCAACTGGCTCAGCTGACCGGAAGAGTCGGCCTGGCGCTTGGCGATGGTGTTCACCTGATTGGCTTTCATGTCTTCCAGCTTCTTGTTCATCACCCGGAGCTGGTACTGCAGATTCTGTACCTCGTTCTGGGTGGCGCAGTGTGTCAGGAAGGGGGAAATGGCGCAGATGAGAGCGAATTGAATGATGGATTTTTTCATATGCATTGGCAGACCTGTTTTAAGTTTGGATCGCTCAGCGAGACCAACGGGGATAGGTGTTGCTGCCCGGAAAGGAGAAGATCGGTCTCTGGAAACTGCCGTTTTTCATGACAGCATGTATCTGGTGCCGGTTACCGCCGCGTTTGGCGAAAATGACCTGGTTGCCATCGGGTGACCAGCTGGGCATTTCATGGTGACTGAGATCGTTGGTTATCTGCTGCGAGGCGGATCCGTCGGGTTTGATCGTGCAGATCTGGTAGACGCCGTTGCGCAGGCTCGAATAGACGATCAGGTCCTCAGTGGGAGACCACGATGGCTCTGCATTTTCCGTCCCCTCGAAGGTCAGGCG
Organism: Desulfobulbaceae bacterium; assembly: GCA_008933635.1. GTDB lineage: Bacteria > Desulfobacterota > Desulfobulbia > Desulfobulbales > Desulfocapsaceae > Desulfoprunum. The sequence goes on from WBUQ01000008.1 coordinate 5,855, forward strand.
CTGAACCTGGCGGGAGGCGAGGGTCATGATGTAGAGCTGCGGTTTGCCGCTGCGGTCGGAGACAAAGACGATGCGGCTGCCATCGGGAGACCAGGATGCAGAGACATTGATGCCGGAGCGATCGGTCAGCTGTTCGATGATATTGGCATTGCTGTCGCAAAGATACAGATCCGGGTTGCCGTTCATCGACAGGGTCAGGATCATATTCCGGCCATCCGGGGACCAGGCCGGGGCGAGGTTCATCCCCTTGCGCTTGGAGATGAGGCGTGTTGTCTTGCTCTGACTCAGGTCGGTGATATAGAGATTCTGGTTGCCGGAGTGGTACGAGGTATAGCAGAGCTTGCGGCCATCAGGCGTGAATCTCGGTGAAACGACGAGATTGCGGTGACGTGTGACCTGCCTGAGTTTGTGGCCGAGGATGTCGGTAATATAGACCTCCTTGGCATTTTTCGTGTAGGAGATGAAGGCGATCTTGGTGGAGGCGATACCAGGCTTGCCGGTCAAGGCCTCGATCACGCTGTCGCAGAATTTGAACAGCATGTCGTCCTGCTGGCCGGTGGTGCCGGTATAGGATTTGCCGAGCAGGACCTGATTGGTGGCGATATCAAGGACGCGGATCTCGAGGGAGAGATTTTTCCCCGCGAGGCTGAATTGACCCAGGACAGCATAATCAACACCCAGCTGACGCCAGTTTGCCGACTGGGTTCCACCGTACTCGGCGGTTGGCGAAATGCCGATGACACCATGAAATTCGAGGGCCCGGGCAAGGGTATCGGCGAGTTCCTTGCCTTTTCCCTGGCTCTGTCCGGCCATCTGCCGGTCGGCGAACCATGGCACGGCAAAATTGATCTTGCGGGTGCTGGATGCCGTAATATCCACATACACCCTGTCATCGGCCTTTGTGGCGAGAGGGGTGAAGAGCAGCGACAGAATGAGCAGGAACAGGGCAGAAGTTGTTTTAATCATGATGTTTATATGGTCGTTGTGGTTAGGGCAGGAGCAGCGGTTCACTGGATACCCCCCGGGCTGAATTTCAACCCCATTTCAATGCGCTGTTTGCGCAAGGCCGGTGGAATTGGCGGAAGCGGATTGGCGGCTTCGATGCTTTTGAGCACGAACTGGTCATACAGGGCATCACCGGAACTGGTTTCGATCTGAGTATCGGCTATTCCTCCGTTCTTGTTGATGGTAATGACGACGATCGTTACCAGCGACGGATCGAAGGTCTTGATCTCGGGCAGTTGGAAGAATGGCTGGATCCGGGCGGCAACGGCTGCGTAATACTGGGCGTCAAGAGCACTGGCCCCTCCACCTTGCGGCCCGGCCGCAGGCTGTGTTCCGCTGGAGGAACTCGCCTGCCCTGCCCTTATCTGCGCTAGGCGCTGCTGGGCGTCCTCGAGAAATTTCCGTTCGGCTTCAGCATCTTCTGCGGCCTGCCGTGCCTCTTCGGCTGCAGCCTGTTCGGCCTTGAGGCTTTCCGCCAGCTGCTGCCGCTTCTGCCGCTCCAGGTCTTTTTCCCGTTTTTCCGCCTCGCGCTGCACTGTATCGTCGGGCGCCACCTTGTTCTTCACCTTCCGCTTGATCGGTTTCAGGGAGATCGCCTTGGGAGGAGCCGGCGGTGCAACTTCCTGCGGTTTCGGTGCCTCGATCGGTACCGCGTCCTTGGGAGGGATCTTGACTGGAGCCTCGGTTTTTTCAATGGTCTTCGGTTCCGGCGGAGGTTGCTGCGGCTGGGCCTTTGCCGGTGCCTGAGGCGGAGCGGCCGGCGCTGCCGGTTGCTCCATGTTCACCAGGTTGACTGAGTAGATGTCGACAAACTCCGGCTTGGACTTGAAAATAAGCGGCAGGTAAATGGTCGACAGGGCAACGAGAAGATGAAAACCGATCGCCAGATTGAGCGGAAGTTTCCACTGGTTGCTGCTGCTCATGTATGATACCCGGATTTCCTGGTATGGCATGCCTATTCGAGTTTTTCAGAAGGCTTGGTGATCATGCCGAGCTTTTCGAAACCGGCCGATTTGATGTCCGCCATAACCGCCACGACGATTCCGTAGGCCACATCCTTGTCGGCTTTCAGGTAGATGGGTTCCTTCTTGCGCTCCTCGTCCATCTTGCCCAACTGATCCTTGAGTATTCCCTGACTCACCTCCATCTTGCCGAGGGTGATCTTGGCCTCTTTGTCGATGGTGACAATAAGCGGTTCGTCGTCCTGGCGCAGCGCCTTTGACGTCGTTTCCGGCAGATTGACGTCGAGCCCCTGCGTCATCATCGGAGCAGTGACCATGAAGATGATCAGCAGCACCAGCATGACGTCGACAAGCGGGGTGACATTGATGTCAGCAACAAGCCGACCTTTTCCGTTGAGTGGTCCCATGGATATCCGGATTATTGGCGATGGTTGATCTCGGGAACGAGTCTACACTCTGCTGAGCAGGTCGCGCTCGACCAGATTCAGGAAGTCAGTGGTGAAATTCTGCATGTTCCCGTCAATATCGTTTACTCTATTTGAGAAATAATTAAAGAAAATAACGGCCGGAATGGCAACGGCCAGGCCGGCGGCAGTGGCTACGAGGGCCTCGGAGATGCCAGGGGCGACGACGGCGAGCGAGGCCGATCCGCGTTGGCCGATATCATGGAACGAGGCCATGATACCCCATACGGTGCCGAACAGGCCGATAAAGGGGGTGGCGCTACCGGTGGTCGCCAGAAATGCCAGCGCGCTGCCGAGCTTGGTCAGTTCCTGGGACTCTGCCTTCCGGACCGCCCTTTTCAGGTTGTCCATGGTGGCCAGCTGCATCTCGAGGGTATCCGGGGCGACGTTTTCGTCCTTCCTGCTCCGGATCTTGTTGATCTTCTGCAGTTCGGCGAAGCCTGCGGTAAAGACGGAGGCTTCCGGGCTGTACTCGAATTCCGCAGCCGCCTTGTGGGCCTCATTGAGGTTGGTTGACGACCAGAAGGTTTCGAGAAAATCCTCGCTGTCGATCCGGACTTTACGAAAGAGCCTGGCTTTCATGAACACGATGGTCCACGAGGCTATGGAGAAGATAAGCAATGTCAGCATGACCAGTTGGCCAACCGGTCCTGCATGGAAAATCATGTCGGTGATTGAAAGCTGCACAGGGATTCCTTACGGTGTTTCGTCGTTTTCGGGGTTACAGGATGTTTCGGTTAACTATCTGGAAAATGAAGGAGATATCACTTTACATTAAATCCGTGATCATACTTCTTCTGAAAGAGAAATTCAATGTTTCCGTCCTGCCTGCGTTGACTTTCGTGCCGACGAGGGGGAACTGGCCTGTTAACCGGTAACGGTGGGCTGGAGGGTGCAGGAAAAATCGACCTGCAGTGCGAGTTTATCGTTAACGCGTAATTTTCCTGAGAAAAAACAGGCGGAGGAGAGGACTTCCGTGAGTCTGACTTCCATGGAGATCCTGTCGCCGGGGAAGACCGAACGTTTGAATCTGGCGTTACTGATCCGGGCCAGGACTGGGACAGCGTTTTCCATGGTCAGTGATCCTGCATTCTGCATCTTTGCCATCAGCAGCGCTCCCGTCTGAAAGACAGCCTCGCAGAGCAGGACTCCGGGCAGGATCGGGTGGCCGGGATAGTGGCCGCTGCAGATTTCGAGATCGGCGGGGATGAGCTTTTCGGTGACAATGGCATCCTGCCTGAATGCGGTTATCCGGTCGACCCAGAGGAAAGGCGGGCGATGCGGAATCAGTTGATAGATTTCCTGATCGGCCGGCATCGGTTCAGATCCCTCCGTTGACGTCGAGAACGGCGCCAGTGATGTAGGAGGAGCTTCTGCCGGCGAGAAAGAGAACGGCCTCGGCCACCTCTTCGACTCTGCCGAAACGGCGCATCGGAACCATCGCCTTGTAGCCGTCGAGCTGATCGTGTGTCAGGCCGTCAAGAAAATCGGTTTCGATGAAGCCGGGTGATACGCAGTTGACGGTGATCTTTTTCCGGGCTGTTTCCTTTGCCAGGGACCTGGTCATGCCGATCTGGCCGGCCTTCGATGCGGCGTAATTGGCCTGACCGGCAAAGCCGAGATGAGCAACCGGCGAAGTGATATTGATAATGCGGCCGTACTTTTTCTTCATCATCAGCAATACCGCCTGCCTGGCCATCAGGAAGGAACCGGTGAGGTTGATGTCGATGACGGATCGCCAGTCGTCGTTTTTCATCATCGCCACCACGGCGTCCCGGCGGATGCCGGCGCAATTGACCAGGATATCGATTGTCGAGAAGCGCTCTTCGATCTCGGCATAGAAACGATTGACCTGGTCCTCGTCGGATACATCGCACTGGAACAGCTGGAGCCTGTCCGTACCTCCGCCTTCCTGCAGCAGTACATCAGCCGCCTGCCGGTTGTGCTGGTAGATGCCGAGGACGGTTGCCCCTTCCCGCAGCAGGGCCAGCGAGACGGCCCGGCCGATCCCGCGGGTTGCGCCGGTGACCACGGCAATCTGGTGTGCAAAGGAATCCATAGTATTATCCATTGAGTGATCGGAGGTAGCCATCGGCATCGTTGGCGACAATGACTCCGTAGTTGATGGCCCCGAGCCAGCCGGACATGATGATGCCGACCGAGCCGACATGAAAGAGGCCGCCGACTTCCTTGAAGATCGAACGGGATATGTCGAGTCCTTCGAACTTTGTGCCGAAGGAGGTGCCGGAGGTGTGCAGGGTATAGTGGTTGAATGTCCGCGGGGTCGCCGCCTCGATCCAATCGATCTTCGCCTTGACGCCGGGGAGATAGCGGTCAAGGTCGCTTATCGTCCGTTCGATCAGTTGTCTCTTCTCGCCGGCATACTGTTCGTCGGTGAGATTCTTCCAGTCCTCGTAACGGCTGTTCATCGAGGCAACGATGGTATAGCGGTTATGACCGGGACGGGTCTTCGGGTAATAGAGCGAAAAGGTTTTCGACCTGGTGTGCAGGTCGAGCAGTTCCTGCGAATCGAATTCCGGGGCGGTAGAGGTGAAGAGCAGATCGCCTATGTCGGGTATGTGCTGTCCCTTCTCGATGCCGATATAGACCTGGCAGCTGGAGTTGTTGACCCGGATGGCCGAGGCCTTTTCGAGAAAGGACTCGGAGAATGCCTTGTGGTCGGTGAGATTGTCAATGGTATTGGTGATACCGCTGTTGGAGACAACGGCCCTGGCTGCGATTGTCCGGCCGTTGACCTCCACTCCACGGACCCGTCCCTTCTCGACGATGATGTGCTCGACCTTCGATCTGGTGCAGATCGTCACCCCGTTCTTTTCCAGTTCGGCGGTCATCAGACCGATCAGCCTGTCGGTTCCGCCTTCGAAGGTGAAGACGCCGCGGTTCATGAAATTGGAGAAGACGATGCCATAGGTGATGGCGGGATCGTCCAGCGTCGAACCGTTGGCGTAGGTGATCGGCTCCATCAGCAGGCGATGGACATCGGTTCGGCCGGGGAAGAACTGCTCGAACAGCTCCCGGGTGGTCATGGTCCGGTCGTCATAGAAGTTCATCGACGAGACCGTCTCGAAAAACCGGTCGATCGTCTGCTGGGGAATGCGGAAGCGTTCGTTGAGGATGGCGGTGAAATCCTGGCGGTCGAAGGTCGTCTGAAGGGAAAACTGCGGGTTGTCGAAGACGATTTTTTTCAGCTGGACGATGGAGTTCATGATCTCCCTGTTCCAGTATTTCTTGCATGTCTTGACCATCCCGAAGGGGAAGCCGTGCAGCGAGACGTCGAAGATGTGGCCGCGGCGCTTGAACCATGCGGCAAGACCGCCCAGTTTGTGATGATATTCGAGCAACAGCACCTTGTGTCCGCAGTACGCGAGCCGATTGGCAGACGTCAGGCCTCCCAGTCCTGAACCGATGACGATGACGTCGTAGGCGTCGGATACGTGAGAAAACGGTACGGGCATTGGTCGTTCTGGAAACTCGTGGTTGAATGAAAGGGAAGGCTCAGAATCTGGCGAGCATATGTTGATTCACCATCGAAACGCCGCTGAGCATGGAACCGATGATGCCGAGGAAGCCCTGGTCGGTCCCGGCCAGGAAGAGGTTGTCGCAGCCGAGAACTCCATCTTTGATTTTCTGTGGGTGGCCGTAGATGGCGCCTTCTTTTTTAGCAGTGTAGCGCTCGATTGTCAACGGGGTGAAGGTGTCATGGTAGACAATCGCCCGGCTGAAGTCGCCGGTAATGGCTGAGAGTACTTCCCGGGAGTGGTCGGCGGTTTTGCCTTTCTCGGCCAGATACTCATGCCGGTCGCGGGCGAGTTCTTTCCATGCGTCGTAACTGGCGAGGTGCGTCGAGCGGATCTCTTGCCGGGTGGAGGGCGGAAGACCGGCGAAGTTCTGGGGCAGGCAGATGACGCCGCTGGTGAAATCGACGGCGGTATCGGGTTTTTTGTAGTGAAATGTTGCGGAGTTGTTGAAGAAGATGATGGTCCTGTCTTCGGGCAACTGCGGGCAGAGTGCCGGTTGCAGCTGAAAGATGGTCTCGACAAAACCGAGGCGCGGCGAGTTCTGCGGCAGCGGCGGACGTCCGAGCAGAGACAGGGTTTCCTCGATGCCGATGGTTGACAGCAGGCAGTCGCAGAGGATCGTTTCGCCCGTGGCCAGCACCACTCCATCTATCCTGCCGCCCGTATGGAGTATTGTGCTGACTTCCGCGCCGGTCCGCAGCGAGCCCCCGAGGGCCCGGTAATGGGTCAGCAGCACGTCGAGGAAGTCCTTGACAGTGCCTCCGGGCCTGAACAGCCCTTCCAGAAAGATAGCCCTGAACATGATGGCGAACTGACCGAGGTCCATGTCTTCTTCGATGCTCGAGCCATAGAACATCAGTGGGCAGAGCAGCATGTCGACGAGCAGACGGTCGGGTATGTACCGGTTGAGGAACTGCCTGGCGGAGCGGAAGGGTGCGATGGTAAATGGATCGAAGCTGTGGAGAAATGCGACCAGCCGGTGGAAGCCGTCTTGGCAGTGGGGAAATTTCCGGGCGATTTCCTCTTCGATCATCGCGAAGTCATTTGAAAAAGAAAGCGACGCGCAGCCCTTGAAAATGATTTCGCTCTGGATCTGCTGGTGGAACTGGAACTGGTCGCGGCTGAGTTTGAGCTGACGCAGCAGGCGGTTCAGCGGCGCCCTCCTGTCTTTTGCCGCAGCGTAATTGGTAATGGCGTGGAGACCGGTCTCGAAGAGCTGATTGTTCCTGAAAAAATAGGAATTGAGACCGCCGATGCGATGATGTTTTTCGAGGATGAGGACTTCGGGGTTGAAACGGGCAAAACGGATAGCGGCGGCAAGGCCTGACAGCCCGCCGCCGATGATGAGAAATGGTATTTTCACGCCTCAGGCGTCTTTCAGGAGCGGTTCCAGGTAGTCCACGCAGCTGTTCAGGGTTGCAAGATGCGGATAATCGGCTTCCGGTATCTGCAGCTGATGGCGCTTGCGGAGTTCCATGACGATATCGAGAAAATCCATCGAATCGAGGTCCAGCTGGTCTCGGAGGGGTTTGCCGGGATCCAGGTTGTCAAAATCCGCTTCATCATCGATGTCTTGGATTATCTCCAGGATAAGTGTCTTGATATCTTCGCGCGTCATGGGTTTCTCCAGATGGTATCTAATAATCGGCAGAGCATATTTGCAGGAGCACTATTCCAGTTGCTCTGGTGAAAATTCAACCGGCAAAGTCAGTCTTATACCATAGATGGGCAGTCCGTTTCATGCTTTTTTTGCCATGGAGAGGAGTCTGCAGCTTTCTCAGGCGATGTATTTCCTCACAATCAGTGCGGAGTTGATGCCGACCATTCCGAAGGAGTTGTTGAGGATCACCGAAATCGAACCGGCATCGACCGCCGTGTTGGCGACAAGATTGGGAAGGTCGCATTCCGGATCGAGGTGATCGATGTTGATTGTCGGGTGAACGAGGTTGTCTTCGAAGGCGGGCAGATTGCCGGCGAGTTCGAGCACGCCGGCTGCACCCATGGCGTGACCGATGCAGCTCTTGGTGTTGTTGACGTAGGTCGACGGAGCATCGCCGAAGACCTCCCGGATGGCTTTGCACTCTTCGATGTCGCCCTGTTTGGTGCCGGTCGCATGGGTGTTGATCAGGTCGATATCGGCGGGCTGCAGGCCGGCACGCCTGAGGGCGAGGCGCATGCATTCTGCCTGGCGTGGACCGTAGGGCAGGACAAAATCACGGGCATCGGAGTTCATCGCATAGCCGACGATTTCCCCCAGGATATGGGCCTTTCTGGCAATGGCGCGCTCGAGGGATTCGATGACATAGACACAGGCTCCTTCCGAGATGACGATACCGTTGCGGTCGAGATCGAAGGGGCGGGACGCCTTTTGCGGGTCATCGGCCTCGGCGAGGGCATTCTGGGCCTTGAAGCTGGCGAAGATGCCGAAAGAACCGACTGATTCGGAGATGCCGCCGGCCAGCGCCATCTCCACATCACCGAGCTGGATCATCTGCGCTGCCTGAATCAGGGCGGCGTTGCCGGCGGCGCAGGCTGCGCCGATCGAATAGTGGGGACCGGTGATGCCGAGGCTCATGGTGATTTCCCCGGCAGGGTTGTTCAGAACTGTTCGCGGGTTATGGTGGTGCGTCCAGTACTTGGTGTCGTAGTTGTAGCGGCTGATGTTGTAGACTTCGTTTTCCGTTTCGACCGTTCCGTGTTCGGTCAGGCCGATATAGACACCTATCCTGTCGGGGTCATAATAGGAAAGGTCAAGACCGGCATCGATCAGCGCCTCATGGGCGCAGTAGACCCCGAGGCAACCGGCGCGAGTGCCGCGGTTGTTCTCCTTTTTTTTCCGGTGCTTGGTTTCCGGGAATGTACAGATCCCAGCCGGCGCCTTGCCGAAATAGCGCAGGTCGATTTCCTGGATGCCGCTGATGCCCTGCAGCAGCTTTTCGCGGAAGTCTTTCTTGTTGTCGGCGTTCGGAGAGGCAAGGCCGACGCCGGTGATGACGATTCTGTGCTGGGTGCTGGTGTTCATGGGTGACTCGCTGGTTCATAGAGGATACGCTCGCCGCCTGCCCGGCAAGCCGATTCGGGGGCAGGGGACGGCAGCTGCGGCAATTGTCCTGTCGCGACAGGATGGGGTGCGGTGGCCAAGAGAAACTGAAGCTAGGTCATATCGGGAAAAAATTCAAGGAATTTGCTTTATCTGCGGGAGCATGAAGATATATTGAGGGCTCCGTGCCGGTCTCTCGAGGTCAGGTCTGTGATTGACGGCAAGTTCATAGGGCTCGTTTTCGTCGGACCTTCAGTATGAGTACTTCGCTTTCTTTCTGCCCGAAATTTTACCGGAGAACATGCCTGCAAGAAAGACCAGGGCGCCGGCGCAGAACCAGTAAATCATTGTTTTTTTGACAAGCTTTTCGTTTTCTGCGGAAAGGGTGGCGATGCGACCATCCTTGGCCTGGTTGTCTTTCCGGAGCTGCTCATTTTCCCGGACCAGGGCATCGACATCGATGCGGCCGTCGTTGAGACTTTCGATCTGCGACCGCAGGCCGGTGATCTCAGACTCCAGTTGCGTCCGTTTATCAAGAAGTTCCTGGATTTCCGAGGTCAAAGCCGCGGAATCGGCAGGAGAGGGCGGGCTTTCGGGGGCCGCCATCGCCGCCTGCAGCTCGGTGATCCGGCTTTGGGCGGTTTGCAGTTCCAGCCGAAGGCGATCGCGTTCCTTGGTGAGCGCGGTGTCGTCTGGGCCGGTGACAATGCTGTCGTCAGATTGCGGGGCCTTCCCCCTGAGCGTCTCAAGCTCCGCCTGCAGCTGTTGGATGACCAGGGTCTTCGGGACAGTCGTCGTCAGATACTGTTTGGCGATCCAGCCGATCTGTTTGGCCTCCGTCTCCACCCTGGCATAGGTGTCGTTCTCTTCCAGGACATTGACCGCCTCATTCGATCTGACCTTGGCAACGACCGTAAACGGCGGTTCGAGCCTGTCCTTGATATTGATGACCAGCTGGTCGGAGATGTAGCGGGTTTCAGCCCCGGCCTGGAGAGCGGGTGACAGCGTGAGGACGACCAGCAGGGAGGTGACTGCGTGCCGCATGGTGCGAAGGTTCATCGTTAAATGCTCCGATATGGATATCTCATTGATTTTTTCTTCAGCAAGGCTCGAACGGACCGGGCCCGATTGCTGACCAATCTAAACAACATGAGTCCGTGATGTCAAACAAATAGCGGGCTGGCAGGGTTCTGCCCCCTGCGCACGGCTGCAGCTCACGCCGTCATTCTCAGGTCTGCCGGGATGGGGACAGCGACAGTTGGAACACATGGGAACGGTTCATGCTGGAAGGGCCGGCTCTGTCTGGGTGTCGAAATCGTGTGCGGCACAGGAGGTATCCCTTTCCAAAAGAGATATCCTTTTACAATAATTGGAAAATGATTTGTGAATTAGGAGCATGGCGGAGTATAATACGATTGCTGTTTCATCTTCGGGGGAAGAACCGTTTCGGGCAGCGATGTTCGCCATGAGCTGCCGGCGTGTGTGGGGGGATTGCATGGAAATTGATCAGGAAAAGCAGAAAAAAGCCATTGCCGAAGCCAGGAGAAAACTTGAGGAGGCGGAGCGGATCCGTGAAGCCCAGAGGATTTCCCGGGGCGTTGCCGAAATTGAGAACGGCAATTTCTCGGTTCTCCAGAACAATGAATTCGTCGTTAATGTCGCCGACTACATCTTTTCCCTGCTGCTGCAGAACAAGGAGGATCAAGCCTCGGCTCTACTGGCCAGGCTCGCCGAATGCAGCCGGCATTCCGAGGCCGTCTTAAGGGAGAGGGCCGTAACGGTCATGTCCTTTCTGGTTGGACATCTGCTCGACAGGGATCATCTTGGCGCGTTCGGGCCCATGGCGCGGCTGCTTACCGGCTGGCTGCAACATGAGACCGCCTACATCACAGGTTTCGGTGTCATCTGCGGACAGATGCAGCAGCTGGTCAAGAGGATGCTGAAACGAGGGCTCTACGCCGAGGCCGAGCCCCTGCTCGAGGTCATTCACCAGATCCAGGGCGGAATCCTCGAGAAGGGCAACACCATTCGCGGGATGCTGGCAAAGGTGCAGGAGAATATCGCCTCACGCGACATCCTCGAAGTGCTGGTCCGCACCTATCTCGTCGATGGGGAGGCAAAGAAGACCTGTGTCGACCATATCCTCGTCTATCTCGGGCGCCGGGCGGTCATCTTCCTTCTCAACAAACTGATGCACAGCGACAGCCGGAAGGATCGCTTCCTGATCATGCGGCTGATGCCTGCAGCCGGCAATATCGCCGTTCCGGTGCTGGTTGAATGCCTCAGGAAGAATCCGCCATGGTTCGTCGTGCGAAACGTCATCTTCATCATCACCGAGATAGGCGATCCTTCCCTGTATTCGATTGTTCAGCCATACCTGCAGCACCGGGATATCCGGGTGCAGCAGGAGGTGATCAGCTGCATCGTCCGGCTTGATGGCAGCCAGCTGAAGTTCCGGCTTATCGAAGCGATGGCGACCGTCGACGACGAACTGAAGATCTCGCTTGTCGTTCAGTTGGCGAAAATCGGCGGTGATGAGGTGGCGAAGGCGCTGACCGGTCTTCTGCAGAAGCATGAGCAGTTCGCCGTGCGGGCGAAAGAGGATCTGCTCGTCAGAATTCTCCTCGCCTTGCGCAGCTTTCCAGATAAGGATTGCATTGCTGCGATCAGACAGTTTCTAGCCGTGCGACTGGCCGAACCGTTCGAGGCAAGGGTCCATGCCCTTGCCGAGGAGACATTGCGGATTCTCGAGCCGAAGCTGCGCCACCATCGCCAGAAGCTCTCTTCAACCCACGATAACTTGAGTTTTGACGACGATCCGCGGGAAATAACCAAGGCCGCCTCGATCATCCGTTCCTTCGAAGAGGAGATTTCCTCGATGATCAAGAATGGCGACCTGGACAGGGCGTGCCAGAAGATGTTCAGTCGCTGCGTCAATGCAGCCCGGGATAAGGATTTCATGACCGCAGAGATGCTTCGGGACCGGCTGCTGGAGATCAACCCAATGGCCCTTCCCGAAGTGATCCGGGCCGGCGAGATCATCGAGGAAGAGAAGAGTTCTTCCATAACCGGCAATCATCTGAAAACCTGGGCGGAACTCTACGAAAAGATGAGCACCGAGGAATTCAACGCCCTGTATTATGTGATGCGGCCTGAAAAATACCGGGCGGGAGAGGTCATCGTCACAAGCGGGGAGACCGATCCCTGTTTATATTTCATCAATGCAGGTTTTGTCAGTCTGTTCAGTCGGCACAATTCCGAGGAAATTTTCCTCAAACGGATGCAGGCCGGCGAAATACTCGGCGTTGACCAGTTTTTCTCGGTTTCCGTATGGACCATAACGTTGAAGGCGCATTCGGATGTTCAGATCCATGCGCTTGACCGGGATGCCCTGGCAGAGCTGCAGCATGCCCACCCCGGGATCGAAAGGAAGCTGCGGGACTATTGCCTGCGGTTCGATATCGTCCCCGACCTGGTCAGGATGGCCGGCAGCGACAGGCGTGAATATCCTCGTTATCCGGTATCGATGATCATCAGCAACACGCTGCTGGATCAATACGGCCATGCCGGAAAACGGACTTTCAAGGGCGAGATGATCGATATCTCGAGGGGCGGCCTGGGGTTCTCGATCAGGATCGCCAACAGGGAAAACGCCAGATTGCTGCTCGGCAGGCAGATCGTCACGGAATTTGGCATGGTCGGGGGCAGGCTGCTGAAATGCGCAGGCTTGATCGTCGGGGTGAAGTTCCGCCATGATGTCGAACAGGACTTTTCTATCCACGTCAAGCTGTTCAATATGTTCGACCCGGCGGTTGTGACTGACCTGGCGGGTCGGTCGAAACCTCAGGCATGATCGTGAACCCATGGCGGTAATGAGCGTCAATTCCTCCATCTCGCTGCGGGGACTGCAGGTGTCCCCTCCTTTGGTCCTGGCCCCGATGGTCGGTCTGTCGCATTCAGCTCTGCGCACCCTGGTCGTCGAAGAGGGTGGAGTCGGGTTGCTGTTTACCGAGATGCTTGCCGCCAGAAAATTGCCGGAGGAAAACGAACGGACTTCACCCTTCCTTGTCCGTGGTGAGACGGAGCGCCCCCTCTTTTACCAGCTCTTCCTGACGGAGACGGAAGCGATAGGACCGGCGGTGGAAAAGCTGCACGCCCTCGATGCCCAGGGCATAGACCTCAATCTCGGCTGTCCTGCCCCGCAGCTGCGGCGCTACGGTGCCGGAGTGTTCCTTACCGGCGATCCTGGCCAGGTCCGGCGGCTGGTCAGAACCTTGAGGGGGGCGACTTCTCTGCCGGTGAGTGCGAAAATCCGTCTGGGAGCAAGCCTTGACGCCGATGCGCTGCTGGCCTTCTGCCGGATGCTGGAGGATGAGGGGATTGATCTGCTGACTGTCCACGGCAGGCTCGACAGGGAAAAATTCTGCCGTCGCCCGCGGTGGGACTGGATCGGCAGGGTGAAAGACGCCGTCGGGATTCCGGTGCTGGCCAACGGCGGGATCTTCACGGTGGCGGATGCCCGGGAATGTCTGCGGCAATCCGGGGCTGACGGACTGATGCTTGGCCGAGGGGCGGCCTGCCGGCCGAGGCTGTTTGCCGATATTGCCCGTGAAATATATGGCCTCCCAGTTTGCGGAACGGGACGCGTCGGGCAGGAGCTGTACGAGCGATTCGCCGATCTGCTCGAGGAACGGTTTCCCGCGGAGCGTCGTCTTGGCCGGCTGAAGCAGTTCACCCATTACTACGCCCGCAATTACCAGTTCGGTCATCTTCTGGCGACCTCGGTACAGAAGAGCGAAACGCTCTCCGGCGCGAGACGGCAGGCGGAACAGTTTTTCGCTTCGTTGCGGGACCACAATTGAACAACAGGAGGAATATCATGTTTGAACTGATCAAGAAGGCGATGTTCACCGGCATCGGCATGGCGGCGATGACCAAGGACAAGGTTGAGGAACTGGCCGCCGATTTTATCAAGAAAGGCGATCTGTCTGAGCAGGAAGGCCGCAAGCTGGTCGATGAAATGCTGCAGAAATCGGAGGAGTCCCAGGCCGAATTGAAAAAACAGCTGGATGAGCTGGTGCGGTCGGCCCTGGAAAAGATGGAGATCGCCCGCAAGGAGCAGCTCGACGAGCTGCGTGACGAAATCCGGCAGCTGCGCGAGATGGTGGAGAAAATGCAGTCAGCCGAGGTCGATGATCAGGCCTGACGTCCGAATCTGGCCCTGATCCTGGCCAGCAGGTCGTTGAGTTCTGGCATGCCCAGCCGGGAAAGAACGATACCGTACAGCAGGCCTCCCGAGAGGATGAGTCCGAAGGTGGCGACGAACTGCTGGGCGGTATTGCCGTGGAGCCAGGAGGCAACAGGTCCGGCTCCGAAAGAGAGCCAGACTGCCATCAGGGCGGAAGCGGTGAGGATCTTTGTCAGTCCCTTGAACAGGTAGGGGAGGTTGAATCCCCCCATTTTCCAATAGAGGACAACGGAAAGGAAGAGAAAATTCAGCAGCATCGTGCAGGATGTCGAGAAGGCGATCGACAGATGCTGAAAGCGGTCGATGGTCACGGTGATGATGGCGATGTTGAACAGGATGGCGAGGAAACTGGCGATAACCGGATACCTGGTTTTCCCGATGGCGTAAAAGGCCGGCACCAACACCTTGTTGGCGGAATAGGCGAACAGGCCGACGGTGTAGAGGGAGAGGGTCCTGGCGGTGGCGACCGTGTCGGCGGGAGTGAAGGCCCCGTGCTCGAATATCAGACGGATGATCGGCTCGGCGAGCAGGATCAGGCCGACGGTCGCCGGCAGGGTAAGGCAGAAGACCATGTTCAGCGAGGAGGCGAGCGTCTCCCGCATTGCCGCGATATCCTTGCCGGCGGCGTGACGGGCGAGGACCGGCATCATGGCGATCGACAGGGCGACGCCGAACAGGCCGATCGGCAGCTGGACCAGCCGGAAGGCGTAGTTGAGCCACGACACCGAGCCTTCGGCGCAGGACGAGGCGAAGTTGGTATTGATGAAGATGTTGATCTGGGTTGCTGAGAGGCCGATGGTTGCCGGCGCCATCAGCAGCAGGATCCGGATGAGGCCCGGGTCGTTGAGGTTGAGCAGCGGCTGGAAGCGGAAACCGGTCGATTTCAGGGAAGGAAGCTGCACCGCCAGCTGCATGATCCCGCCAATAAGGGTGCCGAAGGCCATGCCGACAATGGCCGGCTGACCGAAATGCGGCATCAGCCAGGCGAGTCCAACCCCGCCGACGATCGAGCCGAGGTTGAAAAAACTCGAGGCCATTGCCGGCACGAAGAATTTTCCCTCGGTGTTGAGCATTCCCATCACCACTGCGGCAAGGGAGATGAAGACCAGGAAGGGCAGCATGATCCTGGTCATCAGTGCCGTCAGTTCCGACTTTCCGGCCACCAGGCTGAAATCCGGGGCCAGCAGCGAAACGATCGGTTCGGCGAGGAAGATGCCGAGCAGCGAAATCAGGCTGAGGGCGATCGCGAAAAAGGTCAGCACATTCGAAGCCAGGCGCCAGGTATCCTGCCTGCCGCGGTTGGCGCCGTAATCGGCAAAGACCGTGACGAAGGCTGCAGAGAGAGCGCCTTCACCGAAGAGATCGCGCAGCAGATTCGGGATGCGGAAGGCGACGACGAACGAGTCGTAAGCCAGGCCGGCACCGAACATGCCGGCGAAGATCTGTTCCCGGACCAGGCCGAGTATGCGGCTGCAGAGGACCGCGCCTCCGACTGTCGCTGCCGACCGGGCAATGCCCTGACTGGTGGTTTGTGCGCTCTTCAAGGGACCCGCAGGTAGAGGATTGGAAAATGGAAAAATGCACGGCAACCTTACCTGTTCCAGTTTGATTTTTCCAGTAATTCATTGGAATTCAGGCGACCGGATCTGCCAATTTCGGCGAATTGTCTGCCGTGTACCCGCCAATGTCGATCATCCTTGACTTTGTCTTTTGCAATTGAATATATCTGATGTGTTTCGTTTTCATTAGGGGCATCCTTTGTATTGTGTATCAGCTGATTTGGTGAGGGTATTGAATAACCGTCGATTGTGAGGAGATACAAATGCAGGAAACTAATCTGGTCAGGAATATCGCAATAGTAGGTCACGGAAACTGTGGAAAGACTTCGCTCGCCGAGGCAATGCTCTTCACCGCCGGCAAGATCAGCCGTCTTGGCAAGGTCGATGACGGCAATTCGGCGATGGATTACGATGACGAGGAGATCAGCCGCAAGATTTCCATCAATTCCTCATTCCATGCCTATTCCTGGAAAAAGCATGATATCTATCTGATCGACACTCCGGGTGATGACAATTTTCTCAACGAGACCCTCTTCGCCACCCATGTCTGCGATGCCGCCATCTTTGTCACCGACGCAATCCTCGGGGTAAAGGGCCAGACGATCAAGTTCGCCAGCATGGTGGCTGAGCGGAACCTGCCGAGCATGATCGTGATCAACAAGATGGACCGCGAACGGGCGGATTTCTCCAGGACCCTCGAGGAGATCAGGGAATCGTTGCCGGTAAAACCCGTGGTCCTGCAGATTCCCATTGGCGCCGAACAGGATTTCCGCGGGATTGTCGATATCCTCACCGGCAAGGCGTATCTGTTCGAAGAAGGCGGCAAGGGGACCATGAAGGAAGCGGCGATCCCCGATGACCTCGCCGATGAGGTGGAACTGTACCGCGAGAGCCTGATGGAGAACGTAGCGGAAACCGATGACGATCTGATCGAAAAATTCCTCGAAGAAGGTGAACTGACCGACGATGAGATCCTCAAGGGGCTGCGCACCGGCGTCGCCAAAGCCCTGATAACCCCCGTCTGCGTCTGCTCCGCCCTGCTCAACAAAGGTACTGCAGCGCTGCTGGACAGTATCAACATGTACCTGCCGTCTCCCGTCGACCGTCCGGCCAAGACCGGGACCGTCCCCGGCAGCGGTGAAAAGGCGGAACGCAAACCGCATCCGGACGAACCGTTCTCGGCGTCGGTTTTCAAAACCATGGCCGATCCGTACGCCGGCAGACTGACGATCTTCCGGGTATGGTCCGGCGTGCTGAAGGGAGACAGTTTCTTCAACGCCACCAAGAACACCGCCGAACGGTTCGGCCAGCTCTATGTGCTCGAGGGCAAGGACCAGAAACCAGTGGATGCCGCCGGCCCCGGCATGATCGTCGCCGTCGCCAAACTGAAAGAGACGACGACCGGCGATACCCTCTGCGCTGCGAACGCGCCGATTGTCTACGAACCGACCGAAGCTCTGCAGCCGGTCATATCCTTTGCCGTCAGTGCGAAAAAAGGTGACGAGGAGAAACTCTTCTCCACCATCACCAAAATGCTCGATGAGGATCTGACACTGCGCCTGACCCGTGAGCAACAGACCAAGCAGGTCCTGATTTCCGGCATGGGCAAGGTCCATCTCGAGGTGGTGGGGTCGCGGATAAAGAAGAAATTCGGGGTGGAGATGGAGCTGGCGCTGCCGAAGATCCCCTACATGGAGACGATCCGTGGGTCGGCCAGGGTGCAGGGCAAGCACAAGAAGCAGAGTGGCGGTCGCGGCCAGTACGGTGACTGCTGGATCGAAATATCGCCGCTGCCGGGTGGAGGGTATGAGTTCGTCGACCAGATCGTCGGCGGCGTTATCCCGCAGCAGTACCGGCCGGCCGTCGACAAGGGCATCCAGGAGGCGATGGAGCGCGGCGTCCTAGCGGGCTATCCGGTGATCGATGTCAAGATCGTGCTGGTCGACGGTACCTTTCATAACGTCGATTCTTCGGAGATGGCCTTCAAGATCGCCGGCTCGCTCGCCTTCAAGAAGGGTGCGCAGGAAGCGGGCCTGGTGCTGCTCGAGCCCTATATGAACATGGTGATCAAGGTCGGCAAGGATCATGTCGGCGATGTCATGGGCGATCTCAACTCGCGGCGGGGCAAGGTCATGGGCATGGATTCGGATGCCAAGTCCGAGATCATCAACGCCCAGGTGCCGATGTCGGAGATCCAGACCTACGCTACCGACCTGACTTCGATGACCGGGGGACTCGGCAGTTTCACCGTTTCCTTTTCCCACTATGAGGAGGTGCCGGCGCAGATCGCCGAGAAGATCATAGCCGAGCGCAAGCATGAGGACTAGGGACGGAAAAGAACCGCCGGCAGGGTGCTCCTTTGCCGTGCTGACCTTGAGTGACAAGGGATCACGAGGGGAGCGCGAAGACACCAGCGGCCCCTGGCTGGTTGAACGTCTCAGCCGGGAAGGTTTTGTCCCGAAAGGGTACGCGATCATTCCCGACCGAATACCGGTTATCGTCGATGCCCTGATCGACCTTGTCGACCGGCAGAAGGTCGACCTGATCGTCACCACCGGCGGCACAGGGGTGGCACCGACCGACGTGACCCCGGAGGCGATGGGTCAGGTCATTGACAAGGAAGTTCCGGGAATGGCAGAGGCCATGCGGGCGGCAAGCCTTATGAAGACGCCGAACGCCATGCTGTCGCGGGGAAGGGTCGGGATTCGCGGACAAAGCCTGATAGTCAACCTGCCCGGCAGCCTGAAGGCAGCAAGGGAAAATATCGAGGTGGTCCTGCCGGTGCTGCCCCACGCGCTGGAGAAAATCGGCGGTGGTACCGCCGACTGCGGCAGCTGAAAAAGCGAAGGCCCTTCGTCAAGAGCGAAGGGCCTTTGTCGTTCTGGTTCCGCAGAACTGTCTAGTCGATCACGGCAACATTCTCCGAGTCAGCGTCTTCTTTCTGCACAATCTCGCCGATAATATAGGCCTTTTCGCCTACCGCATTGAAATGATGGCAGATATCGTTCGCCTGTGATTCATTGACCACCGCCATCAGGCCGATGCCCATGTTGAAGGTACGGTACATCTCCGCCGGCGGCACATTTCCCTTGCTGGCAAGGAAGCTGAATATCGGCGGCTGCGGCCAGCGTGTGGTATGTATCACCGCCTTGCAGCCATTGGGCAGAATTCTCGGGATATTATCGTAAAAGCCCCCGCCGGTGTTGTGGACCATGCCGTTGATCCTGTAGCTCCTGAGGACATTCTGGACCGACTGGACATAGATCCTGGTCGGCCGCAGCAGTTCTTCGCCGAGGGTGCAACCCAGTTCCTCTACGTGCTGGTCGACGGTCAGCTGCAGTTCCTCGAAGCAGATCTTGCGGACCAGCGAATAGCCGTTGGAGTGCAGACCGCTGGAGGCGAGTCCGATGATGACGTTGCCGACCCGGATGTCCGAGCCGTCGATGATGGCATCACGGTCGACCATGCCGGTGACGAAGCCGGCAAGGTCATAATCACTGTTCCGGTACAGGCCAGGCATCTCGGCTGTTTCGCCGCCTACCAGCGAGCATTTGGCCTGGCGGCAGCCTTCGGCGATGCCCTTGACGATTTCGGTGGCGATCGTCAGGTCAAGCTTGCCGACGGCGAAATAATCGAGGAAGCATAAGGGTGTGGCGCCGCCGACGATGATATCGTTGACGCACATTGCCACCAGGTCGATGCCGATGGTGTCGTGCTTGTTGCAGAGATGGGCAATTGCCAGTTTGGTGCCGACGCCGTCGGTCGAGGTGACCAGCACCGGCTGTTTGTATTTGTTGAGGTCGATGGCATACAGGGCCGAGAATCCGCCGATATCGCTCAGTACCCCGCGCTGGTGGGTCGAGGCGACGATTTCCTTGATCCCTTTGATGAAGGCGTTGCCCTTGTCGATATCGACACCGGCCTCGCTGTATCTCGATTTCTGTGGTTCGGTCATGGTGTTTCCGTTCGGAGGTTGCTGCCTTTGAAATTCACGTCAAACTGCTGGAGTATTGCGACATAGTATTAGTCCTGCCGTCAAATTGCAATGCAATTGCACCCGTCAGGGAAATACGGGAGGCTTGTGCCACAGTGTTCTTGAATTCCCTTTTCGGCTCTGGTAGATAGCGGGCATGAAACTCCTTCTTCTTCTCATCGGGATGGTATTCATCCTCGAGGGGTTGCCCTATGTGGCTTTCCCCGATGCCATGCGCGGCTGGCTGGCCCGACTGAGCCAGACCCCGGCAACTCATCTGCGGATCATGGGGCTGATCGCGATGATCCTTGGTTTGCTGCTGTGCTGGGTTGTGCAGAAAACAGATCTGTTCGACACCGGGATCTAGCCCGACAGGGCGGTTTCCGCCTCTCCCCTCCCGATTCAGCTTTTTCTCTGCGTGTATTCAGCATACAATGACGCGTGAGTGTTTCATCAGATGGATATCGCCTGTCGTCTTTCGCTGTGGAGGAAAAGCCTATGCTGAACAAAGGGGCCCTGACCGGGGTCCAGGTCCTCGATCTCTCGAGGCTGCTGCCCGGTCCATACTGCTCGATGATACTTGCCGATCACGGTGCCGATGTCATCGCCGTCGAAGGAAGGAAATTCCAGGCCGACGGGATGTTCTTCAAGGAGATCAGCCGGAACAAGCGTCATGTATCGCTCAATCTCAAAACCCAGGAAGGAAAGACCATTTTTCTCGCCCTGGCCAAAAACGCCGATGTCATTCTCGAGGGGTTCAGACCTGGCGTGGTCAAGACCCTGGGGGTCGACTACGAGACGGTGAGGGCCGTCAACCCCCGCGTCATCTACTGTTCGATTACTGGGTACGGACAGACCGGACCGATGTGGGACCGGGTCGGTCATGACGTCAATTATCTGAGCATCTCCGGCGTCCTCGATCTGATCGGGGAAAAAGGCCATCCGCCGTCGATCCCCGGGGTGCAGTTCGCCGACATTGCCGGGGGCAGCATGAACGCCGTTGTCGGCATCCTGCTGGCCCTGCTGGCCAGGGAAAAGTCCGGGGTGGGCCAGTATATCGACATCTCGATGACCGACGGGATGATCGGCTACCTGACGCTGCCGTCCTTCTTTACCAAGCTGACCGGGGAAAAATACGAGAGGTCGGAGACCAGATTCTCGCACCGCTACGCCTGCTACAACACCTATGAGACCTCCGACCATAAATATATCGCCATCGGCGCGGTGGAGGAGCGCTTCTGGCGGAATCTCTGCGAATATTTCAACGTCCCCGAGTATATCCCCCTCCAGTATGACGAGGAACGGCGTCAGGAGATCATCGCCTTCATGCGCAGGAGCTTCGCCGGCAGGACCCTGGCGGAATGGGAGGAGGAATTTCTCGAGGTCGAAGTCTGCCATTCGCGGATCCAGGGATATGAAGATGTCCTGCGCGATCCCCTGTTCCTGGAAAGGGAGATGATCGTGCCGGTTCTGCAGGGCGACGGGACAATCAGCAAGGCCCTCGGCATCCCGGTCAAATTGAGCGAGACTCCAGGATCGCTGCGCACCCCGCCGGTCGATTTCGGCGAGCATACCCGGCAGGTGCTGCTTGAGCTTGGGTACACCAATGCCGAGATAGATGATTTCTTCGAGCGCGGGATTGTCTGAGACGGTCAGGGGAAAAAGCGGCCCGGCAGAGTTGTGCCGGACCGCTGAGAGGGTCGGGTTTACATGTTGCGGCGGTAGCGGCCGCCGACTTCGTAAAGGGCGCCCGTGATCTGGCCGAGGCTGCAGTGCCGGACGGTCTGCATCAGCTGGGCGAAGATGTTGCCGCCGTCAAGCGCGGTCTTCTGCAACCTGCGCAGCTCCGCCGCGGATTCATCCCGGTGGAGCTGGTGGAACCGGGCGAGCCGGCGCAGCTGATCGTCCTTCTCCTCGTCGGAGGCCCTGGCCAGCTCGAGTCGGGCGTTTTCCTCGTCGAAGTTGGCATCCGGGTTGCGGAAGGTGTTGACCCCGATGATCGGATACTGGCCGGAGTGTTTCAGGGCTTCGTAGTACAGCGATTCCTCCTGGATCTTGCTGCGCTGGTAGCCGGTCTCCATCGCCCCCAGGACGCCGCCGCGTTCGGTGATCCGGTCGAACTCGGCCATCACCGCTTCCTCGACCAGGTCGGTCAGCTCTTCGACGATGAAGCTGCCCTGGTTCATGTTCTCGTTCTTCGCCAGGCCCCATTCCCGGTTGATGATCAGCTGGATCGCCAGGGCCCTGCGCACCGATTCGGCGCTCGGGGTGGTGATCGCCTCGTCGTAGGCGTTGGTGTGCAGGCTGTTGCAGTTGTCGTAGATGGCGCAGAGGGCCTGGAGGGTCGTGCGGATATCGTTGAACTGGATCTCCTGACTGTGCAGCGAGCGCCCTGAGGTCTGGATGTGGTACTTCAGCCGCTGGCCGCCTTCTGACGCCCCGTATTTCTCCCGCATCGCCACCGCCCAGATCCGCCTGGCCACCCGGCCGATGACGGTATACTCGGGTTCCATGCCGTTCGAGAAGAAGAAGGAGAGGTTGGGGGCGATCTGGTCGATATGCATGCCGCGGGCCAGGTAGTACTCGACATAAGTGAAGCCGTTGGACAGGGTCAGCGCCAGCTGGGTGATGGGGTTGGCGCCGGCCTCTGCAATATGGTAGCCGGACACCGATACCGAGTAGAAATTCCTGACGTTGTTCTCTATGAAGAACTCCTGGATGTCGCCCATCATCTTCAGCGCGAAATCGATCGAGAAGATGCAGGTGTTCTGACCCTGGTCCTCCTTCAGGATATCCGCCTGGACAGTACCGCGGACGTTGCTGAGGACGGTGGCGCGGATCTGGCTGATTTCGTCGTCGTCCGGCTGGCGGCCGCGCTCGTGGGTGAAATGGTCGATCTGCTGGTCGATGGCGGTGTTCATGAACATCGCCAGAATGATCGGTGCCGGGCCGTTGATCGTCATCGATACCGAGGTCGTGGGAGAGCAGAGGTCGAAGCCGTCATAGAGCAGCTTGACGTCGTCGAGGGTGCAGATGCTGACCCCGGAGGTGCCGATCTTGCCGTAGATATCGGGACGGACGTCCGGATCCCAGCCGTACAGGGTCACCGAGTCGAAGGCGGTCGACAGGCGTTTGGCCGGGTAATTCGCCGAGAGCAGCTTGAAGCGCTGGTTGGTCTGCAGCGGACCGCCCTCGCCGGCGAACATCCGGGTCGGGTCCTCGTTCGTCCGTTTCAGCGGGAAGACGCCGCCGGTGAAGGGGAAACAGCCGGGCAGGTTTTCTTTCCGCAGCCAGGTGTAGATGTCGCCCGGATCCTGAAATTTCGGCAGGGATATCTTTGGGATACGCGTATGGGAGAGTGATTCGGTAAAGAGCGGCACCCGCAGTTCGTTGCCCCTGACGGTATAGACATACTCGTCGCCGGAATAGGCCTTCTGGACGACAGGCCAGGATTGAACCAGCTGCAGGGTCTCGGGACTGAGGCCTGTCGAGACTGCCTCGGCCTTGCTTTTCAGCTCGGCTACCAGCACCGCGGCTGTCTCACCGCCTGTTTCACCGAACAGTCCGGCGCTCTCGAGCAGATGCCAGCGACAGCGGACCTTGTCTGCCTGCTCGCCCGTCTCCCGGTGATAGCGCCTGATCGCCTCGGTGATCTCCGAGAGGTAACGGATCCGCTCCGGCGGGATGACGATGGCCTTCGAAGAAGAGGTCTTGCCGGCAGGCTTGGGCAGCGACGGCTTCAGGCCGCAACCGGTCTTGCTGTTGAGCAGCTCGATGATGCCGTGGTACAGGGCTGTCACCCCGTCGTCGTTGAATTTCGAGGCGATGGTGCCGTAAACCGGAAATTCCTCCGGCCTGGTGGAGAAGGCCTTGCGGTTGCGCTGTACCTGTTTTCTGATGTCGCGGATGGCATCGTCGCTGCCCTTCTTCTCGAACTTGTTGACGACGATGATGTCGGCGTAGTCGAGCATGTCGATCTTCTCAAGCTGCGAAGGGGCGCCGTATTCGCTGGTCATCACGTAGATCGAGAGGTCGGCGAGATCGGTGATCTTCGAGTCCCCCTGGCCGATGCCGGCGGTCTCGACGATGATCAGGTCGAAATCGGCCGCCTTGGCGACCATGATCGCCTCGGGCAGGGCCTCGGAGATCTCGGAAGAGGATTCCCGGGTGGCCATGCTGCGCATATAGACGCGTGTGGAGGTGGCGATCGAGTTCATCCGGATCCTGTCGCCGAGCAGGGCTCCGCCGGTCTTGCGGCGCGAGGGGTCGCAGCAGATCACGGCGATCGTCAGGTCTTCCATGTCGTGGAGGAAGCGGAGGATGATTTCGTCGGTCAGCGAGGATTTGCCGGCACCGCCGGTGCCGGTGATGCCGATGACCGGAGGTCTGTGCTTTTCAGCCAGCGGCCGGATGCGGTCGATCAGGCCTTCGAACCCGTCCGTTTCACCTGCTTTCACCTGCTGAACGGCGGTGATGAAGCCGGCGATGCCCATTCTGTCGGCGTTGTGCAGGTTTTCAACGTTCAGGTCGTGGTAAGGCAGGGTCGAGAAATCGAGGTGTTCGATCATATGGTTGATCATCCCCTGCAGGCCCATGGAGGCGCCGTCTTCAGGAGAATAGATCTTCGTCACGCCGTAGGCCTCCAGTTCCCTGATTTCGTCTGCGACGATGACCCCGCCGCCGCCGCCGAAGACCTTGATGTGGGACGCCTTCTTCTCTCGCAGGAGGTCGATCATGTATTTGAAGGACTCCATATGTCCCCCCTGGTAACTCGACATCGCGATGCCCTGGGCATCTTCCTCGATCGCGGTATCGACGAGTTCCTGGACCGACCGGTTGTGGGCGAGGTGGATGACCTCGACGCCGGAATCCTGCAGGATTCTCCGCATGATATTGGTGGAGACGTCGTGGCCGTCGAATAGCGAGGTGGCGGTGATGACCCTGATGTTGTTTTTCAGTTTCGAGGGGGTGGTCTCGGTACTCATATGCTCTCCTTCTTGAACGCAGAATGCGTGAAGCTGCCAGTTTTCAGCGGTACTGGCACGGTGCGCAGGGTTGATAGACGGGGAGAAGAAGTACAGGAGGCTGAGCGGGTATGCCGTTGACGAAAAGGGGTGAAGAGACGGGGCAGGATCGCATCAACCTTTCTTCTTATCCAGGAAACACATTATAAATTCAGTTTGTTGCTCGATATACTGGTCAATGGTGAAGTATTTGGCGAAGTACCACCGCCGGAATGCCCAGGTGTGGCCGAGGACCGAGATGTTATGGCTCATCAGGTTGATCGTCGCGTCATCCAGGTGGGGCAGCTTGCCGGTGCGCTTGAGTTCGGTCAGTGCCTCGACGAACAGGCCGGTGATCCGCATTTCTGCCTCGAGCACCTTTTTCTGCCATTTCTCCGGCAGAAAATGGGTGACCTGGTACATCAGCAGGACGTGGTCGCTCATCCGGTTGCAGACCATGAAATGCTCCCGGATGATATTGGCCAGCGCCTCCCGGCCCTGGAGGGACTTGGCCAGGACTTCTTTCAGGCCCTGTTCGACTTCCGAATGGATGGCGATGCAGACCAGGTAGAGAACATCGTCTTTGGTCGTCACATATTCGTAGAGTGAACCGATGGACAGACCTGTCGCCTTGGCCAGCGCCCGGGTGGTCGTCTTGTGGTAGCCGCGCTGGATGAACAGCTGCACGGCGGCATCGACGATCTGTCTTCTCCGTTCCCTGACCAGTTCCTTGTTTTTTATCTGGGTCTCGATCTCCCGTGAATCGTCTCTTTCTATTTCCATTCCAATTCGCTCCGCACAGGCTATTTTTGTTTGATTTTACTCAAGAAAATATCTCAGCATGAATAAACTATACAAAATTCCTGCAGAACAAAAGAAAAATGTGAAAGATTGATCCATGTCGATGGCGTGCCAGTCGGTACGGCACGCCACCGCCGCGGGGTGGATACAGCGCCAGATCTCCACAGACATCGGGCGATTCTGGGTGCTTACCTGGTCAGTGCAGTGCCGATGACCAGGCGCTGGATTTCGCTTGTTCCCTCGTAGATCTCGGTGATCTTGGCATCCCGCATCATACGTTCTACCGGAAATTCACGGGTATAACCGTAGCCGCCGAAGATCTGCACCGCCTGGGTCGTAACCCGCATTGCCGTCTCGCTGGCAAAGAGCTTCGCCATGGCCGAATCGGTGGAGTAGGGGAGTCCGGCGCTTGCGCGGTATGCAGCCTTGTAGACCAGGAGCCTCGCCGCCTCGACCTGGGTGGCCATGTCGGCGAGTTGAAACTGCACGCCCTGGAACCTGGCGATGGGCGAATCGAACTGTCTGCGTTCCCTAGCATAGGCAACCGAGGCGTCCAGGGCCCCCTGGGCGATGCCGAGGGCCTGAGAGGCGATGCCGATGCGGCCGCCGTCCAGTGTCTTCATCGCGATCTTGAACCCCTTGCCGGCCTCGCCGAGCATGTTTTCCGCAGGAATCCGGCAGTTGTCGAAGATCAGCTCGAGGGTGGGCGAGGAGCGGATGCCCAGTTTCTTTTCCTTCTTGCCGAAGGAGAAGCCTGGCGTGCCTTTTTCGACAATAAAGGCGCTGATTCCATGGTGTTTCTCGGCATCCTTGTCGGTCCGGGCGAAAACGACATAGGTGTCGCCCTCGCCGGCGTTGGTGATGAAGATCTTGGTGCCGTTGACGACCCAGTCGCTGCCGTCGCGAACGGCGGTCGTTCTTGTGCCCCCGGCATCGGAGCCTGCCGAGGGCTCGGTCAGGCCGAAGGCGCCGAGTTTCTCCCCCTGGGCCATCGGCTTCAGGAACCGCTGTTTCTGTTCCTCTGTGCCGAACAGGAAAATGGGATTCGATCCGAGTGAAATGTGGGCCGAGAGCGTCACCCCGGTGGAGGCGCAGACGCGGGAGAGTTCCTCGACGGCGATGGCATAGCTGAGATAGTCGGCTCCGCCGCCGCCATACTGCTCGGGGAAGATGATGCCGGTTAGACCGAGCTCGGCGAGGCGGCCGAACATCAGGTCACGATCAAAGTGTTCCTCTTCGTCCCGTATCCCCGCGGAGGGTCCGACTTCCTTTTCGGCAAATTCGCGGACCATGTCACGGATCAGATTCTGTTCTTCGGTCAGGGCAAAATGCATGGTGATAGCTCCAGAAGGCTGAGGAGGTGAATGGATTGGATCATTGACGCCGGCCTGGATGGTTCATGAGGCCTCCGGAACCGCGCTCTGCCGAGCGGGGTCCTGCTTCCGGAGGCACTCCGTTGAACCGGCTATTGTCTGTAACGCCCGCTACCCGGTCTCTGCGGGCAAGGTGTTGAGGTTTATTTGTCCTTTGAGCTCAGCTCAGGGAAATCCCAGTAGAAATACTCATGTTTCTTTGCACCCTCATTCTGTTCCTGCCGGGCCGCATCCTTTTCGCGCAACTCCACCCGGCGAATCTTGCCGCTGATGGTCTTCGGCAACTCCGGGGTGAATTCGATGATGCGTGGAATCTTGAATTTGGCAAGGATGCCGATGGTATGCTTGAAGATGGCGAGGGCCAGTTCGCGGGAGGGTTCGTATCCTTCCTTGAGGATGATGTGGGCCTTGACCAGCTGATGCCGTTTGGGATCGGGTACGCCGACAACGGCGGCCTCGCGGACGGATTCGTGTTCGATCAACGCGCTTTCGACTTCGAACGGACCGACCCGGTAATCCGAGGACTTGATGACATCGTCGGCACGGCCGACAAACCACCAGTAGCCGTCGGTGTCGAACGATGCCCGGTCGCCGGTGTAGTAGTAGCCGTCTCGGAAGACGCCGGCCATCTTTTCCGGATTGCCGATATATTCGGTGAAAAGACCGATGCTGCGCCAGTTGGTAAGCCGGACGGCGATATGGCCGGGCTCGTCGGCCTTGGAGATTTCCTTGCCCTCGTCATCGAGCAGGACCACGTCGTACATGTAGGAGGGGTAACCGAACGACCCGCTGCGCATCTTGCCTTTGATCCAGGGCGGGTTACCGATCATCGCGGTGGACTCGGTCTGGCCGTAGAAGTCACGGATTTCGGTGCCGGTCAGTTTCTTCCACTGGGAGATGACTTCGGGGTTCAGCGGTTCGCCAGCGCCGATGGATTGGCGAAGCGAGGAGAGATCGTGTTTGGTGAGATCAAGACCGATAAACATCCGCCATGCGGTCGGCGGGGCGCAGAATACGGAAATCTTGTTGGTAGCGACGGCCTCGAGGTAGGCGTTGCCGTCAAGGGCCTTGAAATTGAAACCGGTGGCAGTCGCCCCGACATTGAGAGGGGCGAAGAAGCTGCTCCAGGCCCATTTGGCCCAGCCGGGAGCGCTCAGGTTGTGATGGATATCGTCGGGTCGGATGCCGGTGATGACCGAGGTCGAGAGGTGGCCGACCGGATAGGAGGTGGCAGTGTGGCCGACCCGTTTCGGCAGCCCGGTGGTGCCCGAGGTGAAGAAACAGAACAGCAGGTCGGAGGATTTCGTCCTGGCGGGGGCCGCCTGGGTCGACTCCTTGGACAGCTCGCTGTAGCTGGTCCAGCCGCTCTTGGCGCCGATGACCAGCTTGATCTTCGGCTTGACCCCGGTGATGCTGATGGCTTCGTCGATCAGGTCAGTGAAGGTTTCGGCAGCGACGATGCAGTCGGGCGGATAGGCCTGGAACCTGAATTCGAGTTCCCGCAGGGTCATCGTCGTGGCAGTGGGAACGGCGATGACGCCGCCTTTGACGCAGGCATAGCTGGCAAACCAGGTCTCGGGGATGATCGGGACCATCATGTACATGTTATCCCCTTTTGCCACACCAGCCCGGTACATGCTGCTCAGGCACTGGTTGCCCCGCGCTGCAAATTCTTCGTAGGTGAAGGTCTTCTTCTCCTTGGTGTGGATATCGGTCCAGATCAGCGCCGTTTTACCGCCGCGTTCCTTGACATGGAAGCCCTCGAATATCTCTTCTGCCCAGTTGAAATACTCGGGCATGGCCATGAAGTTCAGTTTTTCGAAGAATGCTTTGGCTGCAACAGATTTCCGGTCATCGTCTTCCATCATATTAAGGGCCATTACTTCTTTGTACAGATCCACCATACCCATAGAATAACTCCTTATTTTTTAAATTAATGGAAAGCTGGAGGGAGTGTAGCAGCTCCTCCGGTGGTTGACTGTTGCAACCGAGCGCTCGGTCGGCAAAACGACCATATTGTCTATCGAGCGCTCGCTCGGACACAAAAAAGCTTAAGTCGACTTCGTTCTTTTTGTCAAAATATTTTTTTGACCGGAAAAGAATTGAGAGCCCGTTTGGTGCTGTTCCCATGCCTCGTCTACACTATGGATGTCCACTGGAGGATGCGTATTCTGGCGTTTCTTTGCCGGATTGGTTGTCAGGAATCATCAGAAGAGAAAAGCGTCTGATTCAAGAAAAATGATTGACAAATACAGAGCAGGGGGGAATCATCGCACAAATGATTGAGCGCTTGTTCGGCAATCATGCAAATCATGTTACTCACATTATTCATCTTATAACCAGGAGGAAATAAAAAACATTTCAAAATTGACTGAGCGCTCGGACGCAACGGCATGACCCCCAAAAAAACTGAGTTACAGAAGCACGATCATCGCGGGGACAAACAGGTATCGGGACGTTTACCTGATTGGACCCCCAGGCCTGAAGCGAAGTATCTACTCACGTTTTCAACAAGGAGGAGTGTATGGCCGCAGGAGAATTGAAGCCGAGATGGGGGCAACCCCTGACCGGTATAATCTCGTTTGGAGTGTTTTTCGGTATAGCCTGGATTCTCTGGTATCTGCTCAGCGATCCCCGAGGACCAGTGCACGCTTTCCCGTATCCGTTCGTCCTGTACCTCGCCATGATGATCCTCGTCGGTCTCTGGCAGCACATGTTTCTCGGCGACTGGCCGTTTCAGGATATCCCCCAGCCTGCAAGGGGCGTCATCGAGACAATTGTCAATCTGGCCCTAGTCTGGTTCGTCATTCACGTCGTTTTCTACCGAATTTTCGGCCTGGGTTTCAATTTCCTCAGCCAGAGCAACCTGGAAGCGCTCGCCGGCAGCGGTTCGTATATCGCCCAGTTCAAGGATGCGGCAGGAGCGGTTGCCACCTGCGGCAAGGAACTCAACCTCGAGAAGCTCGTCGCCGGCGCCGCCCGTTATGGCGAACGGGCTGTCGTCTGCTTTGTCTTGATCGGCTTCTTCAGCTACCCGTTCATCACCATCCTGTTCGGCAAATGGCCGGTCAGGCCGAGTGACCTCAAGCAGCCGGCGGCAGGACTTGCCGAATTCGGCTGGGCGTCCCTGTGGACCCTGATATTCTACTCTGTCCTGATCGTCCCGTTCTGGGGGATGATCTACGGCAAGGTGTTCGGCACCTCCATCGGCATGAACTTCCCCTGGTGGGGCGATATCGCCGGAACACCGCATGTGCACTGGGTATTCGGCTGGTGGGAGTGGATGATCGTCGTCCTCTTCATGACGCCGAACGTCTGGCGGATGAAGCCCTGGTCTGCAATCAACCTGCCGCAGCCGCTGAAGGGCCTGGTCTCCTTTCTGATCATCTTTGTCCTCGGCTACCTCATCGCCACGCTCTGCGTCAAACTGGCGCCCGCCTGGCTGCCCGACATGACCGCCGCACTGGAGCACAACAACAAGGACAGCCTGATGCGGTTCCTGTGGTACCATGCCGCCGAGATCGCCGGCTTCACCCTGATCCCCTTCCTTGTCTGGCACCATTATTTCGACGACATGGTGCCGATGCAGGACAAGGACTCATGGAACGCATTCTGGTTCAGGACGTTGGGCGTACTTTTCTTCTGTGTGCTCAACTACATCTTTTTCTACTACATCAATTTCGGCCACTGGGGCCTTGGCAATCACCACATGGCGCATGACGTTGCCGACAGGATCCTCCACGGCGAGTCGCTGATCTGGAATTTCTGGTGGATCATTCCGTTGCTGTGGAATGAGTGGTTCTTCCACAAATGGCCGTTCTATACCCATGAGCACTGAAAGAGATGTGATACAATGACAGTGGTTGAGGGAATGGTTCCCCGGCTGGACCGGGGAGCCTTCCCCGCTGCAGAGCGGTTGTCGAAAACAAACCTGTCGGGTTTCTGAGCCCGGCAGGGTGTGAACAGAGATGAGGAACAGTATGAGAAAAGCAGTCATTGTCAGCGCAGTCCGCACTCCTCTTGGAAATTTCGGCGGGACATTGAGCACTGTCGGCGCAACCGATCTTGGCGCCCACGTCATCCGTGAGGCCGTCAGAAGGGCGGGTATCGATGGAAAGCATGTCGATGAGTGCATCATGGGCATGGTCCTTCCCTGCGGCTATGGACAGAACCCCGGGAAGCAGGCAGCGATCAAGGCCGGCCTGCCCCAGGAGGTCGAGGCCATCACGGTCAACAAGGTCTGCGGTTCCTCGCTCAAGGCAGTGATGCTTGCCGCCCAGGCCGTGCAGTGCGGCGACGCCGATGTGGTCGTCGCAGGTGGGATGGAGAACATGAGCATGGCCCCCTATTACATGGACAAGGCCCGATGGGGTCTGCGGATGGGGCCGGGAAAAATTGAGGACCACATGGTCCACGACGGCCTGTGGGATGTCGTCAACGACTTCCACATGGGTATGTCGAATGAACTGATCTGCGACAAATGGCAGGTCAACCGGGAAGACCAGGACCGTTTTGCCGCCGAATCCTACCGCCGGGCGCGATCTGCCTGCGAGGGCGGCGTGTTTGACGAGGAGATCGCACCGGTCCCGGTGCCGGCCAAAAAGGGCGAAGTCACGCTCTTTGCCCGTGATGAATGTCCGGTCGAGACACCCTACGAGACACTGGCGAAGATGCGGCCCGTTTTCCGGAAAGATGGCGTCGGCACCGCCGGCAACGCCTCGATCATCAGCGATGGTGCTGCCGCACTGGTGGTGATGAGCCGGGACAAGGCCGATCAGCTCGGCTGCAAGGTGATGGCCGAGATCGGTGCCCAGGCCTCGGCCGGCATCGAACTCAGGTATGTCCTGATGGCCCCGATCCTGGCCATTCCCAAGGTTCTGAAAAAGCAGGGCATCAGTATCGGCGATATCGATATCTTCGAGATCAACGAGGCCTTCAGCGGGACTTCGGTCGCCATCAACCGGGTGCTGGAACTCGATGGCACAAGGGTCAACGTCAACGGCGGCAGTGTCGCCCTCGGACACCCGATCGGCGCCAGCGGCGCCCGGGTCCTGACCACGCTGCTGTATCAGATGCAGCGGCAGGATGCCAGAACCGGTCTGGCCTCGCTCTGCCTTGGCGGCGGAGAGGCTGTTGCCCTGGTGGTCACGCGTTAATGCAGAAGTCCCGCGTATCGAAGAAATTAATTGAATAAATAGAGGAATATTCATGGATATCAGGACATTCGGGGTGATCGGCGCAGGCCAGATGGGAAACGGCATCGCCCAGGTGGCGGCTGCCAGCGGACTGCAGGTGCTGATGAGCGACATCAAGGAGGAGTTCACCGCCCGGGGACTCGCCGCCATCACCAAAAATCTCGACCGCGGTGTCGAAAAGGGAAAGCTGGACAAAGCCGATCGCGACGCCATCCTGGGAAGGATCAGGACCACCACCGACCTGCAGGACATGCAGGCGGCGGACTATGTCGTTGAGGCAGCTGTCGAGCGCGAGGATCTGAAGTTCAAGATTTTCCGCGACCTCGATGCCATTTGTCCGCCGTCGGTGATCCTGGCGTCGAACACCTCATCGATCCCGATCGGCCGGATTGCCGCCCAGACCGGCAGGCCCGGCAAGGTCATCGGCATGCACTTCATGAATCCGGTGCCGGTGATGAAACTGGTCGAGGTGATCCGGGCCCTGGCGACTTCCCAGGAGACCTTTGACGTCACCTGGCAGCTCTGTCTGAAATTCGGCAAGACGCCGGCGGAGGCCAACGACTTCCCGGGATTCATCGCCAACCGGATCCTGATGCCGATGATCAACGAGGCGGTATTCTGCCTTTACCAGGGGGTCGGCAAGGCAGAGGACATCGACACGGTCATGAAGCTGGGGATGAATCACCCGCTCGGGCCGCTGGCCCTGGCCGACCTTATCGGCCTCGACACCTGTCTGGCGATCATGGAGACCCTCTTCGACGGGTTCAAGGATCCGAAATACCGACCCTGTCCGCTTTTGAGGAAATATGTCGAGGCCGGCTGGCTGGGCAGAAAAACCGGGAGGGGATTTTTCAGCTACTGAAACAGCCACTTCAGGAAGTGATTGAGCGGGAGGTCTAGCGATGGATGCATATTGCCTGGTAACGCCGCCGGAGGAGCTGCGTGAACGGATAGCGGGACTGCAGCAGTCTCTGCGGCAGAGGGAACTCGATGGGGCACTGATCGTCCAGAAAACCGACCTGTTCTATTTTGCCGCAACGGCCCAGCAGGGTTGGCTGTATGTCCCGGCGGCCGGCGAACCACTGTTGATGGTCTTCAAGGAATTTGAGCGGGCGCGGAGCGAATCGGCTCTGGCCAACGTCGTTTCCATCGCCAGCCCGAAGAAAATCACCCAGGCCATCGGGGAAGCCGGTCTGCCGCAGCCGGCGAAAGTCGGCATGGAACTCGATGTCCTGCCGACCAATCTCTATTTCCAGTACGCCGATATTTTCAAGGGCGCCAGCGTCGTCGACGTGTCGACCGAGATCCGTTTGCTCAGGGCGGTCAAATCCCCCTACGAGATCGGGCTGATCCGGCAGGCTGCCGCCTGTTCGGATGCCGTCGCCGCCAGGATGCCAGATCTGCTGCGGGAGGGGAAGACGGAGGTGGAGCTGGCAGGTGAACTCGAGGCCTATGCCAGGAGCCTCGGCCACCAGGGAATCGTCAGGATGCGATTGTGGGGCAGCGAGTTGTTCTATGGCCATCTGATGGCCGGCCCGTCAGCTGCCGTCCCGAGCTATCTCGCCTCGCCCACCGGCGGCAGCGGGGTCAGTCCGCTGATCGGGCAGGGGGCCGGCTTCAGGAAAATTGCCAGAAACGAGCCTGTCCTTCTCGATTATGTCTTCGCCCTCAATGGGTATATCTCAGACCATGCGCGGATTTTCGTCATCGGTACCCTCCCTGACGAACTGTTGCGGGCCCATGCGGCGATGCTCGAAATCCAGGAAGAGGTGAAACGGCTGGCCGTGCCTGGTGCGGTGAGCGGCGAGATCTACGACCAGATGGTCGCTTCCGCGGAACGGAAAGGGTATGGCGAGTGGTTCATGGGGGTTGGCGATCGCCGGATCAGGTTCACCGGACACGGCGTCGGCCTGGAACTGGACGAGTTTCCCTTTCTCGCCAAGGGGCAGCGGCTCGAGCTGGCCGAAGGCATGATCATTGCCCTGGAGCCCAAGGTCATCTTCCCCGGCAAAGGGGTGGTCGGGATCGAGAACACCATGCTGGTTACGGCAAACGGTCTGGAACCGCTGACCAGAATATCTGACGATATCACCATGCTGGCAGGGTGATTCGCCGCAACAAGGAGAAGGTTATGCTGAAAGACGCCACCAACCCGGCCGAATTGTCCAGGGAGGATACCGCCCGCTTCATCATCGATCTCTTCCACCGCACGATCATCCATCATGCCCTCTGGTTCGGCGAGGTCAGGCACCAGATGGGGATGGAGAGGGCGCTGGAGTTCCTGCACCAGGCAACCAGGAGCAGCTATGGCGTGCAGATGAAGCATCTGTCCCAGCTCCTCGGGTTTACGATGGAGGATGGCATCCCCGGACCTCTTCTGGCGATGGATGAGCATGCACTCGCCGCATTGCGGGACCGGGTCGCCAAGAACTGGCTCGCCGGCGACGGGATATGGTTCCAGACGATTGAAAAAACGGAGGGACTGAACGAGGCCAAGCGCTGCAACGATTCCTGCTGGGCCCATTTTTCCCCCTTCGAGGCGTCCTCGATCAAAAAATTGCTCGATCTTCCTGAAAATCCTGGCCTTCAGGGATTGAAACGGGCGTTGGCCTTTCGTGTCTATGGCCTCGTCAACGAACAGTCATTCAGTGACGAGACGGAAAACAGTTTCGTCTTCCAGATGAACGACTGCCGGGTCCAGAGCGCCAGGAAAAGAAAGGGACTGGCCGATTATCCCTGTAAATCTGCTGGCCTGGTAGAATACAGTTACTTTGCCAGGGCCATCGATAAGCGCGTCTCGACGGAATGCATCGGCTGTCCGCCGGACAGCCACCCGGAAGAATGGTTCTGCGCCTGGAAATTTTCACTGGCCGGGTAGGAAGACGCAGCAGCGATTGCCGCGTCAGCGTTTGTTCTATTGAAACTGTTAGGAGATAATTATGGAGTACAGCAATATCCTGTGTGAAAAAGACGGTCCACTGGCCACGGTGACCATCAACCGACCGAAGGTCCTCAACGCCCTCAATTACGAGACCCTCCAGGAACTCAAACACTGCTTCGAGACGATCGCCGGGGATCGGTCGACCCGGGTCGTCATCCTGACCGGGGCCGGTGAAAAATCCTTTGTCGCCGGGGCCGATATCTCGTTCATGCGGGAATTGAATCCGCTCGAGGCCCGTACCTTCGCCACCCTCGGCCAGGAGGTGATGAACACCATCGAGGGAATCGACACCCCGGTGATTGCCGCGGTCAACGGGTTCGCCCTGGGTGGAGGTTGCGAGCTGGCCCTGGCCTGCGACATCCGTATCGCCAGTGAAAATGCCCGATTTGGACAGCCGGAGGTCAATCTCGGCGTCGTTCCCGGTTTCGGAGGTACGCAGCGGCTGCCCCGCCTGGTTGGCAAAGGACATGCCTGCGAGCTGCTCTTTTCCGGCGATATCATCGATGCCGCCGAAGCCGCACGGATCGGCCTGGTCAACCGGGTAGTGCCGCAGGATCAGCTGCTCGAATCCTGCCGGCAACTGGCCGGCCGGATCTGCCTGCGCGGTCCGGTTGCGGTAAGGCTGTGCAAGGATGCGGTTAACAACGGCCTGGAAATGGATCTTGCCAGGGCCTGCCGCTACGAGGCCGACCTCTTTGCGATGTGCTTCGCGAGCACACAGCAGCAGGAGGGCATGTCCGCCTTTCTGGAAAAGCGCCAACCAAAGTTCGAAAGCGAGAAGGACTGAGCGATGAATCTCGATCTGACCGAAGAACAGAAACTGATCCAGGACACGGCCCGTGATTTCGCCCAGGCCGAACTGGCGCCGGTTGCCGCCGACCTCGACCGGAGTGAAGACAATCCGGCATTTTTCGCCAATCTCAGGAAGCTGGCGGAGCTCGGCTTCATGGGGCTCAATATCCGTGACGAATACGGTGGCGCCGAGGCCGGAACGATCGCCTTCAGTGTCGCCATCACCGAGATCGCCAGGGCCTGTGCCTCGACCGCGGTCACCGTCTCGGTCAACAACATGGTCAACGAGGTGATCCAGGCACTGGGCACAGAAGAGCAGAAGAAGAAGTATATTCCGATGATCTGCAGCGGCGAGAGCCTCGCCGGGGCCTTCGGCCTGACGGAGACCGGGGCTGGCTCGGACCCTGCCGGGATGGCGACCACCGCCGTTCTCGACGGCGACCAGTGGGTGTTGAACGGCTCAAAGATCTTCATCACCAGCGCCCCCTATGCCGGTGTTTTCGTGGTCTGGGCGGTCACCGACCAGAAGGCGCCGAAGGGCAAGGGGATCAGCCTGTTCCTGGTGGAGGCCGGAACCAGGGGGCTGGTGATCGGCAAGAAAGAGGAGAAGATGGGGCAGCATGCCTCGTCCACCAACGAAATTCTCTTCGAAGACTGCCGTATCCCGAAAGATGCCCTGATGGGCCGGCTCAACGACGGCTTCAGGGTGGCCGTCGCCGAACTTGGCGGTGGCCGCATCGGGATCGGTTCTCTCGGTCTCGGAGTCGGTCTTGCGGCGATGGATTTCGCCACCAGATACTCCCTCGAACGGGTCCAGTTCGGCAGGAAGATATCCGAATTCCAGGCGATCCAGTGGAAGATAGCCGATATCTACACCGAGCTGGAGGCCGCCAGACTGCTGCTGATGAACGCGGCCTTTCGCAAGGAGCAGGGGCGATCCTTCGCCAAGGAAGCGTCGATGGCCAAGGTCTATGCGACCGAGGCTGCCAATCATGCCTGTTACGAGGCGATGCAGATCCTTGGCGGCTACGGCTACACCAGGGACTATCCGATCGAACGACTGGCTCGCGACGCCAGGATCACCACGATCTATGAGGGCACCAGCGAGATCCAGCGGCTGATCATCTCGCGCGAGATCCTGCGCGAGCTCGCATGAGCCGGCATTGAATGCGCAAGGGAGGAGCACAATGGCAGAGAATATGCTGTTGCAGGCCATCAGGGAAAGAAGGAGTATCCGACGGTTCGAGGACCGGGCCGTGCCACCCGAAGTGCTGGCGGAGATATTCGAGGCAGCGCGCTGGGCACCTTCCTGGGGCAACAGCCAGTGCTGCGAGATTGTCGTGGTCGACGGAAAGGAAGACAAGGAGCGGCTTGCCGCGCTGTTGTCGCCGAAGAATCCGGCCACCCTCGCCGTCTGCAACGCTCCTGTCGTCCTTGCCCTGGCCGGCCGGAAACGGACGGCAGGCTATTATAAAGATGAACCGAAGACCGTGCATGACGACTGGCTGATGTACGATCTCGGCCTCGTTACCCAAAACATCTGCCTGGCAGCCCACATCCTCGGATTGGGAACGGTGATCGTCGGCTCCTTCGACCACCGGCAGGCTGCGGGCCTGCTCTCCATTCCGGATACCTGCAGCCTGGTCAGCCTGATCCCGCTCGGCTACCCGGCCCACGCCCCATCCCCTCCCCCACGGAAATCGACTGAGGATTTCGTTCATCACCATCGGTTCTGAGTTCTGTTTCAACGACCGGATCCCGCGACCGAGCCGGTTGCGGCGATTCCGGTTGCAGGCCGGTAATTCCCGATAAGAGGCGACAGCGGCGAAAACGCCAAAGCCTCCCCTCTGGGCATTTTTGCCGGTACTTGAACAGAAAACCTTTCATTTCTCAATATTTGGCAATGATATCCGGGTGCAGCAGAGCCGGAGCGTGTCTTCGCTGAAAAATTACGCGGAAGTCCGGCGAAGAGGGAAAATGGTTGTGGCATAGCTCAGGCAGAGCAGTATAATGACGTGACTTTGCCCGGAGCGAGCAGCGATATAGTCAATCATCAATCGTTGGTAAAGGTTATGGAAGATAAAGGGAAGAGGGAACTGATCGGCAACGAGGGGATGGTCATCCTCGACATGGTTCGTCGCCTGAGCAGAAGGGG
Source organism: Desulfobulbaceae bacterium (assembly GCA_008933635.1). GTDB lineage: Bacteria > Desulfobacterota > Desulfobulbia > Desulfobulbales > Desulfocapsaceae > Desulfoprunum. Next base: position 43,905 of record WBUQ01000008.1, read on the forward strand.
GGCCAACGAGCATCTGATGAAGCTGGTCTCGAAAACCCATCCCGCCGATATCGCATGGGTTTTCCGGCATCTGACCGAAGAGGAGCGGACAAAAGTCTTCAACATTATCGCCCACACGGAGCAGGTCGGCGAATTCCTCAGCGAACTCGACGATTCACTGGTCGTCGACCTGGTCAGGGAGATGCCGCCGCAGTTGATGGCCGATATCCTTGCCAACATGGCGTCGGATGACGCCGTTGACCTCCTCGAGGCGCTGCCTGAGGAGATCGCCAACGACATCCGCAAGCACATGGAGAAGCAGGACCGGGAGGAGATGGAGGAACTGCTCCAGTATAATCCCGAGTCGGCCGGTGGTCTGATGTCCCCCGATTTCATGAGCCTCGATGGCGAGCTGAGCGCGGGCGAGGCGATCACCAGCATCCAGAAGCGCAGCGAAGAGAAGGAGATGGTCTTCTATCTCTACATCACCCATGGCGATGGCAAACTGGCCGGGGTCGTCTCTCTGCGTGAACTGCTGATGCACCCGCCGCACCGGCAGCTGAAAAACATCATGAACCCGAACGTCATCTCGGTGAATACAGACACGCCACAGAGCGACGTTGCCCATGTCGTCTCCCAGTACAACATCCTGGCCGTACCGGTCGTCGATTCGAGTTACAAGCTGCTGGGCATCGTCACCGTCGACGATATCATCGACGTCATCCGCGAGGAGGCCACCGAGGAATTCCTGCAGATGGCCGGTGCCGGTAAAGACCGGGAGATTCTCCTCAAACCGATCCGGGAAAATGCCATCATCCGCGCGCCTTGGCTGCTGGCTACCTTCGTCGGCGGGGTCATGTCGATGCTGATTGTCGGGTTATTCTCCCATGAATTGAGCCAGATCATCGCCCTGGCGGCATTCATGCCGATCATTGCCGGCATGGGGGGCAATATCGCCACCCAGTCGTCGACCATCATTGTCCGCGGGATCGCCACCGGTCGGGTCAACATCAATGAACTGTTCCGCATCGTCTTCAAGGAAATGCGTGTCGGGCTGATACTTGGCGGGCTGTATGGACTGCTGCTGGGGGTGGTCGCCTATCTGGGCTACGCCGAACCCAAGGCCCTCGGTCTGGTGGTCGGCCTGTCGATTTTCTTCTCGATGGTAATGGCGGCAACCATCGGCTCACTGGTGCCGCTGATCCTGAAGCGGTTCGATGTCGACGCCGCCATCGCCACCGGCCCCGTGGTCACGACCCTGATCGACATGCTCGGCGTTTTGGTCTATCTGTCGGTGGCGAAGGTGCTTCTCGGGCTGTAACCATCTTCAGTTCACTTCTGTGAATCATTCGCTTCTGCGTCCGCCTGCCGGCGGCGAGAGGCCTGAGGGCGATCCGATGAACAAAATTTCCCCGTTTCTCATCCTGTTTCTCGTGCTGTTCGGATTGTGGCTGATATTCGGTCAGCCCGTACGATCTCCGCTCAACCCGGATGCCGTGCCCCGGAGCGTGACCGCCCGCGGCGATCTGGCCGCCGACGAGCAGAACACCATCGAGATTTTCAAGAACAACTCCCCGTCAGTGGTCTACGTCACCAGCACGGCTCTGCGCCGCGGCCTGTTTTCCCTCAATGCGGTCGAGATCCCGCAGGGAACCGGCTCCGGCTTCGTCTGGGATGATGAAGGGCGCATCGTCACCAACTATCATGTCATCAGTGACGCCAACAGTGTCCAGATCACCATGGCCGACAGTTCCACCTGGAAAGCCGTGCTGGTGGGTGCTTCTCCCGATAAGGACCTGGCCGTCCTCCAGATCGATGCCCCGAAAAATCTGTTGCGGCCGATCACGGTCGGCGATTCGAACAATCTCCTGGTCGGCCAGAAGGTGTTTGCCATCGGTAATCCCTTCGGCCTTGACCAGACGATCACCTCGGGGATCATCTCCGCCCTCGGGCGCCAGATCAAGTCGGTCAGCGGCCGGATGATCCACGGCATGATCCAGACCGATGCCGCAATCAACCCCGGCAATTCGGGCGGCCCGCTGCTGGACAGCGCCGGGCGGCTGATCGGCGTCAACACCGCCATCTACAGCCCTTCCGGGGCCTATGCCGGCATCGGCTTTGCGGTGCCGGTGGCGGAGGTCAACCGGGTTGTCCCGGAGCTGATCAAGTTCGGCCGGATCATCAGGCCGGGAATAGGGGCGACCCTGGCGGACGAGAACCTGAACGCCAACCTCGGCGTCGAGGGCGTACTGATCCTCGGTCTCGAAAAGAACGGGCCGGCGGAAAAAGCCGGGCTGAGGGCCACCACCCAGTACATGGGGGAGATCATCCTCGGCGATATCATCGTTGCCGTCGCGGGCAAGAAGGTCGATTCCTACGATGCGATACGGACAGAACTGGAACGGTTCAAGGTCGGCGATGAAGTGTCGATTACAGTATTGCGTGACGGGGAGAGGATCGATATCCCGATACGGCTCGGTGCGGTGCAGTGATCAGGGGGAAGACCGCTGTTTCTTGATCGAAGCGAGGTTCCTCGAACGTGCCAGTTCCCGCATATCCTTGGTCCGGTCCGTTTCGTCGACAATCTCCCTGCCGACGATCTCTTCGATGACATCCTCCAGCGAGATGACCCCGGTCATCGAACCGTATTCGTCGACGACGACAAAGAGGTGCTGGCGACGGTCGAAAAATTCGATCAGGATGCGGTTGAGCGGGGCGGTTTCCGGCACGAAATGCACCGGGTGGAGCATGCTGGAGAGGTTCAGGTCGGTCTTGGCCTCGGCCGCCGCCTGGAGGACATCCCGGCGCAGGACGATGCCGGTGACGTTGTCCGGATCATCGTGATAGACGGGAAGTCGGCTGTGGCTGACGATCAGTGACATCTGCTTCATCGCTTCTTCGATGGTCAGCTGTTCGTCGAGGGAAAAGGTTACGGTCCGCGGCGTCATGACGTCGCGGACTATCTTCTCTTTCAGGTTGAGGATGTTGACGATGACCTTTTCCTGGTCCTTTTCTATTGCCCCGGATTCAAGGGAGAGGGTGGCGATGGTCTGCAACTCCTCCGCGCTGATATTGCCGTCGTTGGCATTGGCCGGCAGCAGGCGGGTGATCGAGCGGCAGAGCCAGACGATCGGTCTGAGGGTGACTACCATCCAGCGGATCGGATGGGCGACGATCGGCGCGAGTCGGTAGGCAAAGGTCACTCCCAGGGTCTTGGGAATAATCTCGGAAAAGATCAGAATTGTCAGGGTGAAGATGCCGGAAAACCAGATCAGGTTCTGGTCACCGAAGAGCTTGGCTGCACCAGCACCGGCGATGGCGGCGCCGACGGTATTGGCAATGGTGTTCAGGGTGAGGATGGCGGTTATCGGCTCATTGATGTCGAAACGGAGATCCTGAAGAGTTTTGGCCGAAGAATGACCGGCCTTCTTGAGCAGTTCCAGCTGGCTGGCGGTGACGGAATAGAGCACCGCCTCACAGAGGGAGCACAGGGCAGAGAGGAAGATGGCTGAGAAGACAGCGGTGAGGAAAGTATGCAGCACGGAAGCTTTACTCCGAAGCGAAAGATGAATACGGATGTGCAGGAAAGGGCGGCTGAGCGATATCGGCGGGCATCCCGCTGCTGACGCTTCCTGCCTGTGGAATCATACTGTACCCTCCCGGAAGATAACCAGAAAAATGTGAATACGCTGTGCCATGAGGTCATATGGAAACGACAAAGCTGACAATTACCGCAAAGAAGAGCATCGACTGCAGAGAAGATTTGCTGGTGTTCTGTTTTGAACAACCCGAAAAGGGGCTGCCTGCCTGTGACGAGCTCCTCCAGCCCTTGATCGTTAAGGCCATCGAACTTGGCGATTTTACGGGAAAGATGAATGACATCCTGCTTCTCTATCCCTATGGCGGCGCAGGCGGGGTGGCTTTTGCCGCCAAGCGGATCATGATTGTCGGGATGGGAAAGCTCGCCGTGGATGCCGATAGCGACAGCCTGAGGGAGATCTGTCGGTCGGTCGGCGGAACCATTGCCCGCCAGTGCGAAAAGCTCAAGGCTGCAACTGTTGCGGTGAGCCTGCCGGTCGTCGGCAGTCTGCCGCCGGAAACGGTGGCGGAATGCCTGACCGAGGGCGTGCTGCTGGGGGATTACCGCTTCCGGAAATATAAAACCGAAGAAAAGAATGAAAAACCGTATCTGGGGTTGAAGAAGGTCGTCCTGCTGACGCAGGGCGCGGTGGCCCAGGTGCGTCGCGGATCCGAACGCGGCGCCCGGGCGGCAAAGGCGGCAAATGCCGCGAGGGATATGGCCAACAGGCCGGGAAACGACTGGACCCCGACCCGCTTTGCCGAGTATGCGTGCGCGCTGGCCGAAGAAATGGCGATGAAGGTGACGATCCTGGAGAAGGCCGATATGGAGCGCCTGGGCATGGGCGGTATTCTGGCCGTCAACAGGGGCTCGGCTGAACCGCCGAAAATGGTCATCCTCGAATACCGTCCGGAAAAACCGGCGGAGACGGTGCTGCTGGTCGGCAAGGGGCTGACCTTTGATTCGGGTGGTGTGTCCCTGAAACCCGCCGCCGGCATGGAGGATATGAAATACGATATGTGCGGGGGGGCTGCGGTCCTGACCGCGATGCGGGTAATAGGCCAGGAGCGTCCGGGTGTCGGGGTGGTGGCGATTGTACCGGCGACGGAAAACATGGGCGGCAGCGCCGCTGTCAAACCGGGTGATATTATCGTGCATTACAGCGGTATCACCTCGGAGATAGTCAACACCGATGCAGAAGGCAGGATGATTCTCGCCGATGCCCTCGCCTACGGCATTGAGAAATATTCACCATGCTGCGTAATCGATCTGGCCACTCTGACCGGTGCGGTGATTGTCGCCCTGGGGCATCATCATACCGGAATTCTCGGGAACAATGACGAACTGGTCGAGCGCCTGATCGACGCCGGGAGAATGAGCGGCGAGCCGCTGTGGCGTCTTCCTCTGGGGCCCGACTACAGTAAACAGATCGAATCCGAGGTGGCCGATATCAAGAACACCGGCGGCAAATCGGCCGGGACGATTACCGCTGCCGCCTACCTGCAGAAATTCATCAAGGAGATACCCTGGGCGCATCTGGACATTGCCGGGACCGCCTGGGAGTTCACGGAAAAATCATACATACCGAAAGGGCCAGCCGGGATCTGCACACGTACACTGGTCAACCTCGTCCGGAAGTGGCAGAAATTTCCATCCGACAGGAACTGAAGCGAACCAGGTGCCGGACCAGCGGTGGGGCGTGTACAACCAGCAGGGCGTAAGAGGACGGGGGAGACCAGGTTGCCTAGGCCGTCTTGTCGCGCAAGGTGAACAGCAGCTGTCTCAACGCGGCGATGGATGGGCTCTGGTAAATGGCTTTGCGGACTTCGCTGCTGCCGGGCAAGAGTTTGAAATACCTGCCGAGGTGGTTCCTGACGACACCGATCATCCGGTCGGCTGCCAGATAGTGTTCCATCAGGGTCAAATGGCGGATGGCTCCATCCAGAATCGCCGGAAGACCGGCAGGCCGCCCCTGCTCGGAGAAGACCCAGGGATTGCCGAGGGCCGCCCGGCCGATCATGACCCCGTCGCACCCCGTTTCCCGCATCATCGCCATCGCCTGCTGGAAGGAGTGGACGTCACCGTTGCCGAGAACCGGAATTGTCAGGGCCTTCTTGATCCTGGCAATCATCTCCCGGTCGACCGTCCCGGCAAACCCCTGGACCCAGGTCCGGCCGTGGACGATGACCGCTGCCGCCCCGGCCCCTTCGGCCATTCTGGCAAATTCCTCACCGTTCAGCAGGGCTGCATTGACCCCGATGCGGATTTTGACCGTAACCGGCAGGGCGGTTCGCCCCACAACCTTCTCGATGATCTGCTCGGCCCGCCCCGGATCTGTCAGCAGGGCGGCTCCAGCGCCTCGTTTCGTCACTTTTTTCACTGGGCATCCCATATTGATATCGATCATATCAGGCTGATATGATGAAAGAATAGCTGCAGCTTCGGCCATAAGGTCCGGATCGGCTCCAAACAGCTGGAAGGAGACAGGTCGTTCCTCGGGGACGGACAACAGCATATCCAGGGTCTTCTGCTGCCGATAGCACAATCCATGGCAGCTGATCATTTCGGAGACACAGTAGCCGGCACCCTGCTCCCTGCAGAGCAGCCTGAAGGGCAGGTCGGTATATCCGGCGAGGGGGGCGAGCACCAGCGGGGAAGTGAAGGTACGGTCGGCGATTTTCAGCATGGAGAAAAAAACAGGCCGATCTTCGAAAGGAAAATCGGCCCGGGGGAAATATGGGTTTGCCGGCGATCAGAGTCTGGGGAGTTGGACGATTGTTCTCTGGTAGATCTTCTGGGAAAGGTCGTCGATGATCGTTTCCATCGCCACTTTTTCGTTTTCGGCGACGGTCACGGTATTGGTCGAAGTCAGGTATGACTCGGTCCACATCTCGTTCGGTGTTTCGATCAGCACCTTGCCTGTGGCGATATCCTTGAGGATATAGCGAACCCGGAGGCGGATCTCGACCTCGGCAGCTCCCCGGTTGGCATTGTAGCTCCGGCTGGGCAACGAGATGGAAACAATCTCGCCGGCAAGGATCAGGTCCGCTCCAGTACGTTCCTTGGTGACATGCAGCGACCCTGATTTCTGGAACCATCGCGCCAGTGACCGGTATATCTGGGAGTCGAGGCCGAGCTCGCTGGTGCGGTTTTTCCATTCGGTGATATAGATCGTCTTTTCAGGTCCCGAATAGACGAAAGGATTATGGTAGCCGCAGGAGGCGAGGACGGTCAGCAACAGGGCCGTGCCAGCCAGGAGGAGTAATCGGTGCTTTTTCAAATGAATTCTCCTTGTATGAAATGAGGAGTTGGGCCGGTGCGTGCATCCCAGCAGCCGCAACGAGCCCGTATCGCCGCAAAGTATAGTGTTATATAACGATATTCACAAGTTTCTTCTTGACGACGATGGTCTTTTTTACCGGACTCTCACCGAGAAATCTGGCGACATTGTCATCGGAGAGGGCCAGGGCTATCAGGTCGGAATCGTCGGTGTCGGCAGCGACTTCGAGCCGGCCGCGAACCTTGCCGTTGACCTGGACGACGATTGTCAGGCGTTCTTCGGCGGCAATCTCGGGATCCCATTGCGGCCAAGACATGTCTTCGATGGCTCTCATGCCGAGTCTCTGCCACATTTCATTGCAGAAGTGGGGTATCATCGGTGACAGCAGGAGCAGGACAGTGTCCACGGCCTCTTTCATTATGCCGGGTGCCACGGTGTCCCCCTTGTCTCCCTCGGCAGTCGTGGTGAGGACGTTGAACAGCTCCATCACCGCACTGATGGCGGTGTTGAAATGGAAATTGTTTTCTATGTTTTCGGTAACACGACGGATCGTCTGGTGGATCTTGCGGTGCAGTTTCCGCGCTGCTTCGTCAGGCTGGTTGCCGGCCGGGGCAGCGTTCATCAGGAGCTGGCGATTGTGCTCGATGAACCGGTAGATGCGGTTGATGAAGCGGGAAGCACCTTCGACTCCCTGGGCATTCCACTCCAGGTCTTTTTCCGGAGGGGCCGCGAACAGGCTGAACAGGCGGACCGTGTCAGCTCCGTAAAGACTGATCAGATCATGCGGGTCAACGACATTGCCTTTGGATTTCGACATCTTGGCTCCGTCCTTGATGACCATGCCCTGGGTGAGGAGGTTGGTGAACGGTTCATCGATGGTCAGGTAGCCGAGATCCCTCAGGACCTTGGTGAAGAAGCGGGAATAGAGGAGATGGAGGATGGCATGCTCGACACCGCCGATGTACTGGTCGACGGGCAGCCAGTAGGATGCCTTGTCGCGATCAAGCGGCGAATCGGTGAATCGCGGGCTGGCGTACCTGGCAAAATACCAGGAAGATTCGACAAAGGTATCCATCGTGTCCGTTTCGCGCCTGGCGGGACCGTTGCACTTCGGGCAGGTGGTGGTGTAGAAGGATGGGCGCTGGTGCAGGGGATCGCATTTGCCGCTGCCTGAATCGACATCGACCGGCAGGACCACCGGCAGCTGCTGCCGCGGTACCGGCTGAACCCCGCAGCTGTCGCAATGGATCATCGGAATCGGCGCGCCCCAGTAACGCTGCCGGGAGATTCCCCAGTCACGGAGTCTGTATGTCACGTGGGGGGCGCCGAAACCGCCCTCGACGGCGTGGTCGATGATTCTCAGTTTGGCCTCTTCAGATGGCAGAGAGGAAAAGGAGCCCGAGTTGGCCAGGGTCCCGGGCCCGGTATAGGCCTGATCCATGGAATCTGCAGCCAGTGTCGTCCCTTCCGGCATGATGACCGGCAGGATATCGAGGCCGTATTTCCTGGCGAACTCGAAGTCACGCTCGTCGTGGGCCGGGACGGCCATGACCGCGCCAGTCCCGTATTCCATCAGGACAAAATTGGCGATAAAGACCGGAATTTTTTTGCCATTGTACGGGTTGATGCAGTACCTGCCGGTAAAGACGCCTTTTTTCTCCGGTTCCTCTTCGTTGCTCTTGCGTTGTTTCTCGGTGATGATCTGGTCGATGAACTGCCTGATCGCCTGTTCGTTCTCGGTTCCGGGAAGCAGGATGTCGAGGAGAGGGTGTTCAGGGGCAAGCGACATGAACGTCACGCCGAAAATGGTGTCCGGGCGGGTAGTGAAGATGGATATCTTCGCATCGAGACCGTCAACCTGGAAGTCGCAGGTGAGTCCGGTCGACTTGCCGATCCAGTTGCGCTGCATCGTGACGACCTTCTCTGGCCACCCCTGCAGTTTATCGAGATCGTTCAGCAGCTCTTCGGCATAGTCGGTGATCTTGAAGAACCAGCCGTTCATCTTGCGGGGCAGGACCGGTTCGTCGCAACGCCAGCAGCAGCCTTCGATGACCTGTTCGTTGGCGAGGACCGTCTGGCAGGATTCGCACCAGTTGACGGTGGTCACCTTCTGATAGATCAGTCCCTTTTCCCACATCTCGAGAAATATCAGTTGTTCCCAGCGGAAATACTCCGGATTGCAGGTGGCGATCTCGCGATCCCAGTCGTAGGAGAGCCCGAGTTGGCGCAACTGGTTGCGCATGTACTCTATATTGGCGTAGGTCCAGGTGGCGGGGTGGCTGTTGTTTTTCTGGGCCGCATTTTCGGCCGGGAGGCCGAAGGCATCCCATCCCATGGGGTGGAGGACATTGTAGCCGCGCATCCGCTTGTATCTGGCGACCACATCGCCGATCGAGTAATTCCGCACATGTCCCATATGGATCCGCCCGGAAGGGTATGGAAACATCTCCAGAACATAGTACTTCTCCTTGCCGGGAACCTCGGTCGTTCTGTAGGTTGCATTTTCCTGCCAGAAATGCTGCCATTTTTCTTCAATTGCCTTGAAGTCGTATTTGCTGCTGATCGGACTGGTGGTCATGGAATACCCTCTATGCGCTTGCCTCTGTGTTATGCTAACGCCGGTTGACGAAATGATTTTCTAACCTACGGCTTCGAATTCACTTTTCAGACTCATGTTTTCAAACATAGTGAATTCTTTGAGAAATGTCAATTTTACCATACCTGTCGGGCCATTTCTCTGTTTGCCGATAATGATTTCCGCGGTGCCGCGGTTGGGATTATCCTCGGCCTTGTTGTACACCTCGTCGCGATAGATGAAACAGATGACGTCGGCGTCCTGTTCGATGGCTCCGGACTCGCGGAGGTCGGCCATCATCGGCCGTTTGTCGGTACGTCCTTCCAGGCCGCGGTTGAGCTGGGAAAGGGCGAGAACCGGAATATTGTGCTCTTTGGCCAAAGCCTTCAGGGACCTGGAGATGTCGCTTATTTCCTGGGTTCTGTTCTCAGTGTTGCTTCGTCCCTGCATCAACTGCAGGTAGTCGACGACAATCATGCCGATCTCGTGCTGGGCGGCAAGCCGTCTGACCTTGGCCCGCATCTCGAGAACCGAAATGGCAGGGGTATCGTCGATATAGATCGGCGCCTCCGACAGCATTCCGACAGCCCTGGTCAGCTTCGGCCAGTCTTCATTCTGCAGCCTGCCGGTGCGGATGCGCTGGGAATCGATCTTTCCGACGGAGCTGAGGAGCCGCATGACCAGTTGCTCCTTCGACATCTCCAGACTGAATATGGCGACTCCGACTTTTTCGATCATCGCTGCATGCTGAGCGATATTCATTGCGAAGGCGGTTTTTCCCATCGACGGCCTGGCTGCGAGAATGACCAGGTCGGATGGCTGGAGGCCGGCCGTCATCCTGTCGATATCGTAATATCCGGTAGGCACACCGGTGATCATTTCCTTGCGTTTGAACAGGTTTTCTACTGTCTCAAAGGCCTTGGGAACAATATGTTTGACCGCGATGAAGTGCTGGCTGCTTTTTGCCCCGGCAATATCGAAGATAGCCTGTTCCGCCTGGTCGACGAGTGTGTCGATATCCCCCTGTTCTTCGAAGCACCGGGAAGCGATATCGGTATTGACCTGGATGAGCTGGCGCAGAATTGATTTCTGACGGATGATCTTGGCGTAGCTGGCGATGTTCGCCGTCACCGGCACAATGGAGGTCAGGTTTGTCAGATAGGCGATTCCGCCTATGCCGTCAAGCCGGTTCAGATCGCTGAGGTGGTTCGAGAGCGTGAGAAGATCCAGCGGTTCGTTTTTTTCGAAAAGGTCGATCAGGGCCTCGAAAATGACCTTGTGGCTGTCCTTGTAAAAATCATCGGGACCGATGAGTTCCAACACGGTGCTGAAGGATTTGTCTTTCAGGAGAATTGATCCGAGGACGGCCTGTTCGGCTTCGATATTCTGGGGGGGGACACGCATGCCGGTTCTGTTCCGAGACTGGTTGATCGCGGGGAATTCCTGTAAAGGGCAGGAATGAGAGTATGTCGCTGCAGTCTAAACAAAAACACACCAGGATGGCAAGGACCATCCTGGTGTGTGAAAGAGAGCAGCGGCAGCCATTGTGACTGGTCTCGTGGCCGCTGTTCAGTGTTGTGCTGAAACGTGAAAGAGCTATGCCTTTGAACTGGCAACCACATTGACAGTAATATCAGTGGTCATCTGGAATCCAACTTTGACGGCAACGGTGCTGGTCCCGATGGTCTTGATCGGATCGGCAAGCATGATATGTTTTTTGTCGATATCAATGTTGCCCTCGGCCAGTTTGGCGGCGATATCGGTGCTGGTAACCGAGCCGAACAGCCTGCCGTCATCTCCGGCAAGTTGCTCGATGACGATTTCGATGCCCGATATCTTCTTAGACAGCTCTTCGGCAGCCTGCCGTTCACTTGCCCGCCGCGCTTCGATCTCGGCCTTGTTCTGTTCGAGAATGGCCTTGTTGGCCGGGGTGGCCAGTACGGCTTTCCTCTGCGGAAGGAGGTAATTGCGGCCGTATCCGGGTTTGACGGTGACGATGTCGCCTTCCTGGCCCAGGGTACTGATTGTTTCCTTGAGTATGAGTTCCATGACTTACTCCTTATTCATCCGTTCGTGTCAATCTGCAGGAGTAGCTGCTGCAGAATGGTGGCTTTTACTCTTTTGCCGACTCAGTATCGACAGGTTTTCTGATTTTCCGAAAATCGAGCCAGACATCGGCCAGGCCGGTTCCGAAAAGTATTACTGTGCCAAATGATTGAAAAACAACCATCACATAGAGGAATGCCCGAAGGAGGATCGGCAGATTCCACTTGTGAAGAAAAAAAGAAAAAACGGCCAAACCCTGAAACCAGTAGACCAGTCCTCCGACAACCAGGGCATTGATCCCGCCGGCTTTGATTATCCCAGCCGGTATCAGCGCGATCAGAGCGGCAGCGATCATCAGCCAGACAAGTCTGTCGGGGAGGCGCCAGAATCGGTACTGGGGCCAGGGAGAACTGCCGGTCAGCAGTAAGGCGACCCTGTTGCCGGCTGCCATCGCAACCCATACTGTCAAAAGCGCCACACCGGTCAATATCGACGGCATGATCAGAGGAAGCAACGTCTTCATCTGATGCAGGCTGGCCTCCAGGACAACGAGTGTATCCGCGCTGATGGATTCACTCTGTCGATATAGTTCGAGGGCTCCGGCGATTCCTTCATCGAGAGATTCCAGGAATACGGTATACGGATTGACGTTCTGTACCGCCGTAAACGCCCCAAGGAGCAACAGCCAGCAGCCTGCCAGCGCAGCCACCCCTTTCAGTCCGGCGCGGGCGGGTGACTCGTGCCGCAGGGCTGAATGAGCGATAGCATACCCGGAAGGAACCATTGACATCGAAATCAGTATAGGTTCGAAACGGGCAAAAACTAAGCCCGTAATCAGCACCAGGGATGCACCCGTGAGGATCATCCGGTTGCCGACATGCATGCCGAATCGGTACAGCAGCAGGAATGTCAGCAAAGGGAGGCTCCCGGTAAGCCATCCGAAAAACGAAAAATCAAAAGCCGGCAGCAAGGTGGCAAGGGCAAGAAGCAGGATATGCTGGAAAATTCTTCTTAGCTCGGGGCCGGACTGTTCCTCGTTCGCCACCTTTTCACCTTCTTGCCTGTTTAGCCCTGGGCCGCACCGGAGTATGGCAGCAGGGCGATATGTCGTGCCTGCTTGATCGCCTCACAGAGCTGCCGCTGGTGGGTTGCGCAGGTTCCGACGATCCGCCGGGGTATGATCTTGCCTCGTTCAGTGACGAAATTGCGAAGGGTCTTAACATCCTTGTAGTCAATGGTGGCTTCCTTGTCGGCGCAGAAGCGGCAGACTTTCTTCCGGGAAAACAATTTTTTCTGTGGTTTTTGTGCCATGATCATCTCCAGTTCAGGAGCACGCAAGCGCGCGCTTATTCTTCATCAGTGGTTTCTTCGGCAAAGTCTTCATCTTCAGGCGAATGCTGTTCATCGCCCTCCGAAGCTTCCTTGGCAAATGCAGCGAGTTTGGCATCCGCTTCGGCGATGGCCTTGTCGATTTCTTCAGCCGTGATAGCTTCGGCAGTCTTGATAGTCAGATACTTGAGGACCGCATCGTCGATCCTGAACTTACGTTCGATCTCAGCTACGGCCGCAGGTGTCCCGGCATAATCGCAGAACACATACTGCCCCTGGTTTTCTTTCTTGATCGTGTAGGCAAGCTTTCTCAGGCCCCATCTGCCGAGACTGATGATACTCCCTTTCTCATCGAGAATAATCTTCTTCGTATTGTCAATGATAGTGCTGATTTCATCCTCGCTCTGGCCCGGGCGAAGAATGAAAACGGTTTCGTACCTGCGCATGGTTCCTCCTCATGGACTCATGTTATTATGGGCTCTTGCCCGGTTGGCCCCGGTATCGCGCTTGCACGCAAGGGGCGAAGAGGTTGTTGGCCCTGGGACAGGACCGGCGGCGGAGTGTGAACCCTGGAAAAGTAGCTGGGACGAGCTCGCGCCGATGGGAAGAAAACTGCGTAATTTATCGTTATAGAGGATAAGTGTCAAACTTATTCTGATGCCTTCTCCTGCATTTTGATGGCAAGCCACTGTTTGCGCAACTCGTCATCGGACAACTCGGTGTATTGGTCGAAGACATGGGGGTGGCGTCGGACAAGTTTGGAGTCTATGGCTGTGATGACGTCTTTGAGGGTAAAGCGACCGTCGTTCGAATTGATCTCGGAAAGAAGGAGGATGAGGTACAACAGGTCTCCCAGTTCTTCACAGATGTTACGGTGATCTTCTCGCTCGATGGCGGTGAGCAGCTCGCCGAGCTCGGAGCTCAGGTGTTCCCTGAGTGAAGCATTCGTCTGGCGCTTGTCCCAAGGACAGCCCTGTTCACCAAGCAGGGCCCTGACCGTATCGTGGAGTTGGGAGAAATGCTGGGAAACAGGCGTCATTTTTTCGGACATGGGAAAAGTGCTCGGGAGGGGAGGGATGGCAAGGATGATTCCTGTTGTTGGGAAACAATCCCAATTCTTGTTCCAGTCATGAAAAAAAGGTTGACAGGAATACCTGACTAAGCTAAGTAGCGTGCCGTGTAGTGTGACGTTGTGGTGCAAAACTGCCCTCAATATGATAGCAGATCGAGCTTACTTTTTTCTTACACTGTTGTCATCAGGATACTTTCGTTCGATGTAGGCCGGGTAGGCCGAATATGAGGTTGTTCATGGAAGAAGAGAAAAAACAAAAATTACTCCTGGAAAAACATAAAGATATAGCAAGAATAGATCAGGAGTCGAAAAGGACGCATGGCTGGTACGTGCGTGTCAGGTTCGTCGGAAAGACCCACTCCAAGTTTTTCTCCGATCGTAAATGCGGCGGACGTTACTCAAGTCTTCTCTCTGCGATTTCCTGGAGGGATAAGACTGAGAAAAGGCTTGGGAAGGTGAGGACCAATAAGCATATGGTGACGGTCAGTAATTCCGGTACCGGTGTGGTTGGAGTGCGATTGAATGAAAAGCTCAACCGATACGAAGTCAGTTGGGTGACCAGGCAGGGAAAGCAGGGTAAAACCTCCGTCTCGATCAGCAAGCACGGCAAGAAAGCCGCATTTGTCAAGGCCTGTGCCATACGGCAGGAGAAGGAAAAGGCGAGACTGGAAGGCTCGGTGTAAAAGGTTCGAGGCGCCACCGGGCAGGCCTAATGCATCGGCGATGTGTTGAGATGTGTATTTCCTTTAAAAAACCTTGACTTTTTTGTTTTCAATGAGTCATATTACTCGTTCCTGAATTTCAGTTCCTTGCCCATAATTCGAGAATTTTTCATTCAATGAGGTCCAACCAAAATGTATGCGATAGTACGAACTGGCGGAAAACAATATCAGGTTGCCTGTGGCGATCAGCTGCGTGTTGAGAAGCTCGATGGCAACGTCGGCGACACCATCCATCTCGAAGAGGTGCTGATGGTGGTGGATGGCGATCAGGTAAAAGTCGGCCAACCGGTTCTCGAGTCTGCAAAGGTCGTTGCGAAAATCGCCGAACAGGGTCGCGCGAAAAAAGTTATTGTCTTCAAGAAAAAACGGCGAAAAGGCTTCCAGGTCAAGAAAGGACATCGTCAGTCTTTCACCGGGCTGAAGATCGAAGAAATTTCGGCATAATCTGTAAAGTATAGCGGAGCGCGAAACGTTCCAGGAAGGAGCAGAAAATGGCACATAAAAAAGCGGGAGGCAGTTCACGCAACGGTCGTGACAGCGCCGGCCAGAGGCGTGGGGTTAAGCGCTTCGGAGGACAGGAAGTGAAGGCCGGGAATATTCTGGTGCGGCAGCTCGGCACCAAAATCCACCCCGGCACCAACGTCGGCTGCGGCAGGGATTACACGTTGTTCGCCATGGTCGACGGAGTGGTGAAGTATGAAGATTTCGGCAAGGATAAGAAAAGAGTAAGCGTTTATCCTGAAATCTGATTTTCAAACGAATTGTTATCTCGATAACAATTATCAAAGACTCGAATGCCTTCCAGGTATTCGAGTCTTTTCGTTTCTGCTCATGATGCAGCCCATTCTGGCTGCACAATCTCAACCGTGATGGATCATGGCATTTGTTGATGAAGCCAAATTTTTTGTCAAAGCCGGTGACGGTGGAAACGGTTGTGTCAGTTTCCGCCGGGAGAAGTACGTCGCGAAGGGTGGACCCAACGGCGGAGACGGAGGCAAGGGTGGCGATGTCATCATCACGGCGAGTCGAAAGCTGCACTCTCTGATCGATTTCCGGTTTCGATCCCATTTCAAGGCTGAAGCAGGCAAGAATGGCCAAGGCAAGGATATGCATGGCAGAAAAGGGGAAGACTGTCTCATATCTGTTCCTGTCGGTTCGGTCATCAAAGACGCCGAAACTGAAGACTTGCTCGCCGATCTCATGCGTGACGGAGACACGTATGTTGCAGCCGCCGGAGGCGCGGGAGGGCTGGGGAACAGTCGATTTGCATCCGGCACCAACAGGACCCCGCGGATCGCGACGAACGGCGTGGCAGGTGAAGAACGCTGGCTTCGCATCGAACTGAAGCTGCTTGCTGACATAGGCCTGGTGGGGTTGCCGAATGCAGGCAAATCGACCTTGTTGTCGAAGCTCTCCTCGGCAAACCCGAAAATTGCCGCCTATCCCTTTACTACCCTTGTGCCGCAGCTCGGCGTTCTCCATTTCAAACACTGTAAACCAGCTATTATTGCAGACATCCCTGGACTAGTTGAAGGGGCGCATGAGGGTGTAGGGCTGGGGCATACTTTCCTGCGACATGTCGAAAGAACCAGTATCCTGCTGCATGTCATCGATCTCGCTGATGACAATTTCAAGAAAAACTTTTACACCATTGAGAGGGAATTGCAGGAATACAAAGAGGAACTGATTGAACGTCAACGATTTCTGGTGTTGAATAAGGCAGACCTTCTTGATGCTGCAACGTGTAAACGACGCGAACAATGGTTCCGCGGAAAGGGGGGGCGTCCGGTGCTGGTCTCATGCCTGACAGGACAAGGTGTTGAAGATCTGAAACGGATGTTGGAGGAATATCTGGGTGACGACGACATCTGGACAGGACAATCGACTCCGCCTGATACTGAAACCTGACTAACCCGACCAACCTGGAATCTGCTCTGAGATCATGACTATTCAGATGCATCATGATGATGGCCTGTATTTTCGTCAAACCTTGTTCGACAAGGCGCGACGGGTAGTCGTCAAAGCGGGCAGCGCCATCCTCACCGACGAAAACGGCATAAATCACGACGTCATCCGCAACCTGGCCAAGGAGATCGGATTTCTTCACGGCAGCGGGCGGGAAGTCATTCTTGTGACCTCCGGTGCTGTTGCTGCCGGAAAGCAAAAAATCGGCTTTGCTCCGACTGCCGATGTCAGCCTGCCTGAGAAGCAAGCTTTTGCAGCAATCGGCCAGTCATGCCTGATGCAGGCCTATGAGGAGGCCTTTTCCCGGCACGGGAAAAAAATTGCCCAGATTCTCCTTACCTATTCCGATCTTGCCGACCGTGACAGGTATCTGAATATCCGCAACACGATCATGACGCTGTTCCGATTCGGTGTCATACCGATAATCAATGAGAACGACACCGTATCGGTGAAGGAACTACGATTTGGCGACAACGACACCCTCGGTGCGCTCCTCACCAACATTATCGAAGGAGACATGTTCATCTGCCTGACGAACGTTGACGGCCTGTATGACGGTAATCCTTCGACGCTTTCAAACACTGCGCCGATCTATACGGTTACCGAGATAACGCCTGAAATCGAAAAGATGGTAGGCGGCGAGAAGAGCGCGGTCGGAACCGGCGGGATGGCGAGCAAGCTCAAGGCCGCAAAAATGGTGACCGTTCGCGGGGGAAGTGCGTTTATCGGCCCGGGGCGGCGGAAAGATATCCTGCAGGGCCTCTTCGGTGGCGAGATGATCGGGACGTTTTTCCTACCGAAAAGGGAAAAGATGCAGAGCCGCAAGCATTGGATCAGCTTTGTCCTGAAGCCCAAAGGCGCGCTGGTCCTCGATGAGGGTGCGGTGCTGGCTATCACCGGCAAAGGCAGAAGTCTTCTACCTTCAGGCATCCGCTCGGTCGAAGGGCGGTTCGGCGTCGGCGACGCAGTCCGCTGCCTCGATAGCCAAGGAAGGCCGGTGGCGGTGGGGCTCATCAATTATCCCTCGCCGGATGTGATCAAGATACAAGGGCTCAAGTCCGACCAGATCGCCGGGGCCCTTGGCTACAAGGACAGCGACGAGGTTATCCATCGCGACAACCTCGTGCTCCTTTGAATTTCCATATCGCTGGAGCAACAATGGAATCCTCACTCGAACAGATTGTCGGGACCCTGGCTGTTCAGGCCCGGAAGGCGTCCCTGACGTTGATGGCACTGTCGACGGCGAAAAAGAATGCCGCCCTGCTGCGAATTGCCGAACTTCTCGATGCCGAGAGAAAGTATGTTCAGGCAGAGAACAGAAAGGATATCCTGCTGGGGCAGGAGAAGGGATTGTCGGCGGCCATGCTCAACCGGCTGGAGTTGACCGATGCGGTGGTGGCCTCGATGATTGCAGGATTGCGTGAGGTCTGCGCCCTGAACGATCCGGTCGGTGAGATTCGCGAGATGGTCAAGCGGCCGAATGGATTGATGGTGGGGCGGATGCGTGTTCCGCTCGGCGTGATTGCCATGATCTACGAGTCACGACCGAACGTCACGATCGATGCCGCCGCCCTCTGTCTTAAATCCGGTAATGCCGTCATCCTGAGGGGTGGATCGGAGTCGATCCACAGCAATATGGCCCTGGCCCGGATACTGCAGCAGGCATTCGCCGACGAAGGCATCGATCCAAATGCGGCCCAGGTGGTCCCGGTCACAGACCGTTCGGCCGTCAATATCCTGCTTGCCCAGGAACAGTATATCGATCTCGTCATTCCCAGGGGCGGAGAGGGACTGATCAGATTTGTCGCCCAGAATTCACGTATCCCGGTACTGAAGCACTACAAAGGAGTCTGCCATATCTTCGTTGACAGGGATGCCGATCTCGACAAGGCGACTCCGATCATCATCAACTCCAAGGTGCAGAGGCCCGGTGTGTGCAACTCCCTTGAAGGGTTGCTTCTGCACCGGTCTGTCGCCGGGGAATATCTTCCGCTCATCGCCGGCATCCTGCAGCGTGAGGGGGTCGAACTGCGGGGCTGTCCTCGCTGCCTGCAGATCCTGCCGGAAATGCGGCCGGCACAGGAAAGTGATTGGGGCTGCGAGCATCTCGACATGATCCTTTCCGTCAAAGTTGTCGACGGACTGGAGGAAGCCAGGGCATATATTCAGCAGTACGGTTCCCAGCATACCGAATCGATCATCACCGAGAACTACTCGACTGCCCGGGAATTCATCACCACAATCGACGCCTCGGCAGTCATGGTCAATGCCTCGACCCGTTTCAATGATGGCGGTCAACTGGGACTCGGCACGGAAATCGGCATCAGCACCACCAAGCTGCATGCTTACGGACCGATGGGCCTGGAGGAGTTGACCACAAGGAAATTCGTTGTCTTCGGCCAGGGGCAGGTCAGGGCTTGAGGGACCGGATCGGCTTTTTCGGCGGGACCTTCGACCCCGTCCATAACGGGCACCTGCGCCTTGCGGAGAATGCGCTGACAGAATGCGGCCTCCGCCAGGTTGTTTTTATCCCGGCTGCCACCCCGCCGCACAAGTCTCTTGAGAACCTCACCCCGTTCAGCCAGCGGGTGGAGATGCTGAACGAGGCCCTGCAAGGCCGGCAGGAGTTTGTCTGTTCGACAGTCGAGGCTGAATTGCCTGCGCCAACGTATACTGTTGACACGCTGCGGTATCTGCGTAAACGTTATGCACCGGATACCGGGCTGTTTTTTTTGACAGGCCTGGATGCATTCCTGGAGATCACGACCTGGAGGGAATACCGGGAACTGCTGCGGCTCGCCTCCTTCATCGTCTCGGAAAGGGATGGTGAACACTATGCCCGGCAAAAGAACAAGCTTGCCGACCTGATCGGGTATTTCCCGCAAGGGAGAATCTGGTTCGGCAAAGATGGCGCACAGCCGGTTTTTTTTCTCGCCGGCTTACCGCTTGCGCTCTCCTCCTCGATGATCAGGCAGAGGGTACGGCAGAATGTATCGATACGCGGTATGGTGCCTGACGGTGTTTACCGATATATAGAGAAATATCAAATCTACCGCATGAAAGACGCATAACCGGCGAGAGCGGTTGTGCATCGGCAGTGAGGTGGTTAGCAGAAGGGTGTCGTTGACCTGACATGCCGGGCCGGGTAAGGTCCATTCAGGACCTTGTGCTGTGCAACTGGAGGGATTTTTCTTACACGACCCAGACTCCATGAGTGATGAGGATGTGAAAACTCTACAATACTCCCAGAAGATATCGGTTTTGATCGCCGACGATTCTCTTGTTTTCCGGCGATTTCTGCGTGATATTTTTGAAAGTTCGCCGGACGTCGAGATTGTCGGGGAGGCGCGGGACGGTATCGAGGCGCTGGAACTCGTCCTGAGGGCGTCTCCGGATGTCATTCTCATGGATCTCGAAATGCCGGTGATGGACGGAATGACGGCCCTACAGCATCTGATGATCCATCGGCCAACCCCGACTATCATGTTTTCCAGTCTGACCAATGAGGGAACTGCCCGCTGTTTCGATACGCTCAAGAACGGTGCGGTGGATTTCATCTGCAAGGATTTCCTCTTCCAGGAAAAAAATATTGAACTCTATCGCCAAACCCTGTTGCAGAAGGTTATCTGTGCCGCCGGCAATCGGGTGAGATCGATCGAGCCGATGTTTTCCCTGTCGGACGGGCAACGGACGAATCAGGGTAATCAGGTCATCTTCTGTGAAGAATGCGGCACCAGGCAGATTATTGAAAGTGAAGAGGAACTGACGAAGGCGCAGGTCCGCTGCAGGCACTGTGGCGATATCATCGAGATCCGAGGCCATCATGAAAAATTCCGCAGAAACAACTTCATAACGATTCTTGCCGGAGGGCATGGCTGCTTCCGCAACCTGCTCAGCATCGTGCCCCGGCTCGATGCGGATATGGGCGGATCCTTGATCGCCATCATCCACGAAAAGGAAGCCGCGGTCGATTCATTTACCGAATACCTCAATGCCATATGTTCGATGAAGGTTATCCGCGCCAGAGAGGATATGAGTGTGGACGGCGGCAACTGCTACGTCATCGCCGGAGGAGAGTCTTTCGGCCTCAAGCCGTTTACTGCCAATTACAGCTTTCAGCAGGCAGAATCACCCGTCGGAACGGGGGGGCTTGACCTGATGCTTTCCTCTGCAGCCAAGGTCTTCAAAAACCGGACAGCGGCAGTTATCCTGTCGGGAGACAACCATGCCGGTGTCGAAGGGGTGAAAACAGTCCTGGAAATGAACGGCAGTGCACTGATGCTGGACCCTGCCGAGTGCTACTGCAAAGAAATGGGAAAACAGGTGCGGAAATACTGCCCATCCATCAAAATACTGGGTGAGGATGAACTGATTGCCCGGGTCGAGGATCTGCATTACAGGGCGAAAATGACCGTATCGGCAGACTGATCCAGCCTGTCTGAATTCGAAGATACCGGAACGGCGGCTGCAGTCCGCCTGAAGTTGATCTACAGACTCGGGGTGGCAAGGGGATGCTCTGGGAGGAACAGGTGCCGATGATGCGGCAGGGGGTGCACAGGGAGCTGGTGCGAAAGGCCTATGGTCCTGCTGCGGAAGGAGGGCCGGTCTATCCCCTGCGTGAACACGTATTCGATGCGATGCGGGTAACCACCCTCGACTCGGTCAAGGTAGTGATCATAGGTCAGGATCCGTATTTCAACGCCCATCCCGGCAAGGGGCCCGAGGCACACGGGCTGTGCTTTTCCGTCAGAAGTGGCATACCCGAGCCGCCCTCGCTGCGCAATATCCTGAAAGAAATCAACGACAGCTGTTATGGGGGCAAGCCCGTCAGCGTTGATACCGACTTGACCCGGCTGGCTAGACAGGGGGTGCTGCTGCTCAACGCCAGCCTCACCGTCATCGCCAGAAAGCCGAACTCGCATGCGAATCTCGGCTGGCACGAATTGACCGATGACGTTATCCGGACGATCTCACGGCTGAAGGACCATGTGGTCTTCATGTTGTGGGGAGCTTTCGCCCAGAAAAAGGAAGTTCTGGTCGACAAGAGCAGGCATCTGGTGCTGAAGACCAGTCATCCTTCACCGCTATCTGCCCACAAGGGCTTCCTGGGCTCGGGCATATTCCGCCTCTGCAACGAATATCTGCTGCGGCACGGACAGGCGCCTGTCATCTGGTGATGTGTTCCAGCCGGATCTGGCCTGCGGGATTATCCGGCGATCGACCGGATGATATCCTTCTTGCCGATGATGCCGCATAATTTCCCGTCTTCGACCACTGGCAGGGTATGGATGCCCTTTTCCGCCATAATCGTTGCGATTTCGTCGATAGGGGTGTTCAAAGTTACGCTTCTGGCCGGAGAGGAGTAGATATCCGCCACAGTGGATCCGGCGATCTTGCGCATTTCCTGCTCCATTTTGTCAGGATTCTCCAGGAAGAAGAACGAGTCGAGAATGGAGACGACTGTCGGTATATGCACTTTCTTGTTCTGGTCAATGAGGTCGCTTTCGGTAACGACACCGATGATGCCACCCTGTTCGTCGACGACAGGGGCGCCGCTGATATCGTGCGTCGCCAGGATTTTCGCCAGCTCCTGAACGGTGGTCGTCAAGGAAACGGTTATGACCTCTTTGGTCATTATGTCAGCAGCGTTCTTCATTTTTTTACCTCTGGCAGACGAATTTTTTCGTTGTAATCGGCAGGATGTCGGCAAGGTCTCCAGCACTGTAACCAATCCCCTGCTGAGAATAGAGCGCATCCCCGGCTGAGCCATGGAAGTGGACGGCAACAGCCGCAGCATGCAGGGCTTGCATTCCCTGACATATCAGTGCCCCGATAATGCCGCTCAGCACATCGCCCATGCCGCCGGTTGCCATGCCCGGATTTCCGGTGGTATTGATCATCGCCATCCCGTCATCGGCGGCGACGACGGTGCCGGCTCCCTTCAGGACCATGATGATCTGCTGGTCATTGCGCTTGAACAGTGAGCAGGCCCTCCGAGCAGCATCGAGGCGGTGGTCCTGGATATCCTGAACTGAGACATTGGCCAGACGGCTCAGTTCGCCCGGATGCGGGGTGAATATCCGCGGGCCGGCCGGTTCTCCGATCTGGAGGAGATTGCCGGCCAGGATATTGAGGGCGTCGGCGTCAAGGATGAGGGCCTGACGGACGTGGTGGTAGAGATAAAGTACAAGTTCGGCCGTCTGCGGACTGGTGCCGAGACCGGGGCCGATAACGATCGCCTTTTTCTCCTTGATGGCCTGGAGGATGTGATCGCGATCGGCGATGCCGATAAAGGCAGGGCTGTTGCGGAGTGGAATCGTCATCGCCTCTGCCAGTGCTGCCTCGAAAATGGCGTTGAGCATGTGCGGCACACAGAGGCTCACCAGCCCGCAGCCTGCTCTGAGGGCGCCACGGGCGGTGAGGAGGGCGGCTCCAGTCTTTCCGGGAGAACCAGCCAGGATCAGCAGGTGCCCGTGGCTGCCTTTATGGGAAGCTTTGTCGCGAACGAGGACTGAAGACCATTGCATGCAGGTCGATTCAGTGATGAGTTCGGTGGTGATTCCGGCTTTGAATACCGCCTCGGGCGGGATGCCGATATCGATGATGCGCAGCGCGCCGGTCATATCTGAACTGCTGTGGATGAAATGTCCGGGCTTGGGGCAGCCGAATGTGGCGGTGTAGTCGGCTCTGACGCATTTCCCGAGGACCCTGCCGCTGTCCGAATCGAGACCGGACGGGATGTCGACGGAGACAACCGGGACTTTATGTGCGAACTCGGGAAGATTGATCAAGTCGATCGTATCGGCGAAATGGCCGTTTATCTCGCGGGTGAGGCCGGTGCCGAACAACGCGTCGATCAGGGCATAGCAGGGGAGGCCGCGGGATTCGATCTGTTTGAAGAGCACCGGTATGGCTTTGACCCGGACCCGGCTGTCGATGATATGAAACGGTAATTTGAGTTTTTCGACGATATTGAAATTGACTGCGGCATGGCCGGTGAACTGGTCCGGCTTGACGAGCAGGAAGAAAATTGGCTGGCAGCCGCGCTGGTGGAGATGGCGGCCGATGACGAAACCGTCGCCGCCGTTGTTGCCAGGACCGACGAAGATCAGGGCGAAGGAATTCTCGCAGGGGCCCAGCTCCGTGGTCATCATGTTGACGGTGCCAAGACCGGCGTTTTCCATCAGCACGATTCCGGGGATCCCGAAGTCTTCGATGGCGCTGCTGTCGAGAGCCCGCATTTCAAAAGCTGTTGGCAATTTCATGGCATTGTCCTGGGCACATCCTGTACGTCGCCGGGAAAAACCAGTGTATATATCAGGTATATAGGCTGGGAGGAGGACATGTCAACGCCTGAAATGGGAAAATAATCCAATAGATGAACGATGGAACACCTCATCCGGCGATATGATCTCCGGTGTGCGGAGGCATGCGCTCCCGGCAGAATTCGCAGGGAACAAAGCCGGCATCGAGGGCGACTTCCAGATTTCTGAATTCAATTGTGCAGTGTTCGCAACGATAATCCCTGCACTCGGAAAAATGGAAGATTCTGTGCTTGGCGTCTCCATGGAGAGGAAGGGCCTGTTGTGGGGCCGGATTGTCGATTTCCGGGGTTGCGACCCTGATAGGTCTGATTCGTTCGATCCATCCCAGGACGATTTTCTGGAGCCTGTTCCATGAGGGCGCGAAGAGTTTCTTGCCGAGCCGGAGGACGAAGCTGCTGAGGGATTCAGGAATGAGCGGCTGTTCGTTGGATACCTGACGAATGAAGAACAGGGCCATCAGCAGGATCAGCAGATTGGGACTCCACATCGCTGCGACAATGGGCAGGGTTTCTTCCTTGGCCGCCATCTTGGCGAAAGTGAAGAGGACATAATACAGAATGAAGATCGCCAGCCCGATCGGCACGCCGATGGCCCGCCGGCGGGGCCCGGCCTGCAGGCCGAGCGGCAGGCCGAGCAGACAGAGGATCAGACAGCCGACAGGCAACACCAGCCGTTTATGGTATTCGATGATCAGCACCCTGCCTTTTTCTGTCGTCTTGCCACCGAATTCCTTCGCTTTGTCGAGAAGCTCCGGCATTGTCAGGGTGCCCCTGTTGAAGGCGGTTACCGAGGAGGCAGGCGGCTGCAGCGGGATGTTCAGCTGATACAGCCCGAACTGGACCACCTGCGAGTTCGGGGTGTCCGGGCGATGGAGACTGCCGTTGCGGAGGATGATGGTAACATTCATCCGGTCGACATCGCTCTTCATCTTGCCGCTGGAGGCCATGGTGATGGTTGGTATGACCTGGCCACGCATGTCTGATACCCAGACATCCCGCCACTCTCCTGTCTCCTGGTCGATCTTGCCGACATAGACGACCAGATCGCCGAGTGCCTCGGTGAACTGGTGCTCCTGGATCCCCTTGTCGATCTTTTCCTTCAGGAGTTGATATGTAAGCTGTTTCATGGCAATTTCGCTTACAGGGATCAGGACGATGGAAAAATAGCTGGTCAGCAGGGCGATCATCGACGCGACCACGATGACCGGCGGCAGGATCTGGTACATGCTGATGCCGCTGGCCTTGAAGGCGAGGATCTCCGAATCGTTGGCGAGCCGCGAGAAACCGATGGTGATGCCCATCATCGCCGCCATCGGGATCGAATAGAGGAACATGTTGGGGAACAGGTAGGAAAAAAGCCGGATGAAATCGGCGAACCCTATCTTCAGGTCAAGGACGAAATTGAGGAAGGGGATGAGCTTGACCAGGAAAAAAACACAGTTCATGATCAGAAAGCTGGCGAAAAACGGGGCCAGCATTTCCGTTGCAAGATAGCTGTAGAGCAAGTAGGGGAGATGCAGTGAGGATAATTTCATGTCAAGGGCATATCGGGCTTGCGTGATCCCGGAAGGCAGGCGGCGTGCTGCCTCAGGACCTGTCCGGATTGTACCGGAAGGACATTACTGAAAATCGACTTCACAAACAAGCGGTAAGTTGTTTTCTTCTGCCGTTTTCAGGTTTGCACGATGAATATGGATTTCGGCGCTGATGCCTCCGCAGGCCTGGACAAGGCCTGGTCGCAGCAGTTGCACAGAGAATTTGAGCAGATCTGCTATCAGTATTCGCTCGACCTTGCCCATCCGGTCATCGAATTGATCGACTCCGGCCACAGATACGGGTACTGGCAGCAATCGTCACGGACCATAGGTATCAGCAGACAGGTGATACTCAGTCATGGCTGGGATGCGACCATTCATGTCCTGAAACATGAGATGGCGCATCAGGTATGCGATGAGGTGTTCGAGCGCCGCGGGACGGCTCACGATGAGGATTTTCATCGAGCCTGCGAAATGCTCGGACTGCCGGAGAAATTCGCCAAAGCGCATATCGATCCGCATTGTTTCGCCCAGACAGCAGCTCCGGGCGAAAATCGGGGCGACAGCAGATCGAAACTGATCGAGAAGGTCCGGAAGGTTATGGCCTTGTCGAATTCTGCCAACGAAAACGAGGCCAGGCTGGCCCTGGAGATGGCGGCACGACTGCTGCAGCGGCATGAACTGGCGGTATCCGAACTCGAACGGCAGCCGGAGGACATGACCTACGTCATCATCTCACTGGCCAGGCGACGGGTCTGCTTTTATCAGCGCCTGATCGCGTCGCTGTTGTCCCGCTATTTCAACGTCCGGCTGGTGAGCTCAAGGCTCTACGATCCTGCTGCCGACCAGACGTTCAGGACATTCGAGGTGTTCGGCCGCCGTGAGAGCGTCGCCGTCGTCGAGCATTGCTACCATTTCCTTGAAAACAGGCTGGCTGTGTTGTGGCAGGAGCATTGCCGGAATCAACCCGGTCCGAAGCGAAAAGAGAAGGGCAGCTACTATTGTGGAGTCCTGCATGGCTTTGAGGAAACCTTGAAGGCAGTGCGCGGGACGGCTGTGAAATCCAAACCGGGGACATCGGCCAGACACCGTCAGCAGCAGCCGCACATGCTGCCGGCGCCTGCCGATCCGCTGGCAGAAGCCTTCATCGGACGGAGGCATCCGCGGCTGAGGACTGTCAGCAGCAAAAAGTCCCGGGTGGATCAGGAGATTTTTTCCAGGGGAATGGCCGCTGGACGGGAAATCCGTCTCAGGGACGCCGTGAGCAGTGAAAATGGCGGGATTCCCGCACCGAAAATGATTGGAAAAACCTTCAACGATTAAATGGAGATACTATGCACCTGTTTGAAACTGAGGCCGGCGATCGCTGGGTCTGCATCACCTGCGTGGACGAAGAGGCGGAGATGATACAACAAAAAGGCTGGGAATGGATCCTCGCCCGGGAGGACCAGGTCCTGCGCTGCTCTCTCTGCGGGCATCCCGACTATGATTTCGAGGATTGACCGGTCGGCGGGGAAGCCGGCACATCGATCCGCTGGCCCTGCCAGGCGGAAAAATGTGCCGCTTGTTGCAATCAGCCTTTCGTCTCGGCGAGGGGTGACTCGATGGTGACCTCGAGCCAGTGCTCGTCCCACCACTCCTTGGGCATGGTGAAGACGCCATTGATCAGCATCGAGAAGTGCAGGTGGTCGCCGCCGGCCATACCGGAGGTGCCTGTCTGGCCGAGGATCTTGCCTTTTTCCAGCGTGTCGCCGACGGCGACATTGATCTGGCTGAGATGGGAATACAGGCTGAAGACTCCCTGGCCATGATCGAGGATCACCATGTTGCCATAGATTCCCAGATAATCGGCAAAAACGACCTTACCGGTATTGGCAGCCTGGACGCCGATCCGTTCGGTCGAGGCGATATCGACTCCGAGATGGACCTGTCTGTCGATTTCCTTGTCCTGGTAAAAATAGGTGCGATGATCGGCGAAGCCGGCCTTCGGGCTCCCCAGCATGCGCAGGAACTTGCCTTTCCAGAGGCGCTCTGGCGTCGATTTCCGGCAGGCCTCCGAAATGATCGTATTGTTGGCGTCGCGGATCGCGTTGTTGATATAGAGGTATTTCTCGACCGGTGTTCCCTGCATTTCCGGATAATGCTGCTCGAACTCAGGGATCTTGGCGGCAAGAAAACCATCCGAAATATTGATCCTGTCCGCCTTCTGGACGACCTTCTGGAATACCGGGGAAAAGGCCATCGCCACCGTGTTGCCGGCCCGGTCAGTAGCGACGACCTTGGCCTCGGCGATATTTTCGGCATCATACGGCAGGGCGAAATAGGCGATGTAGGTATTCGGGCGGTTGGCGCCAACCGGGTACCCCGGGTTCATCCGGCCATTGATCGTCACGCCGTGGCTGCAGTCCGGTTCGGAGACCCTGTAGATGGCGATGCCGGTGCCGCCGGGTGAGATATATTTTTCGCCGTGCAGCAGTTCGAGAACAGGCGGTTTGAGATCAAGGGTGATCTCTTTGGACAGCGTCGTCCTGTTGCCGGAAAACAGTCCCCGGAGGGAAAAATCGCGCACCTCTACCGTCACTTCGATCTTGCCTTCCTTGAATCCCAGTTTCTGGGGTTCAAAGGTGATTTCCCTTTTCTCTTCGGCGGGCCCGATATGGCCCAGGTAACCGGTCCGCGGGTAATCCTTCCGGGAAAGCTCCTTGGTTGTTTCCCCCTGGACTGCTGTAACGATGACCTGTCTGATGCCGCTTTTGCTGTCGGTGGCGGTGTACCCGATCTTCGCCTGTTTGCCGATATGATCGGAAACCTGGGCCAGTGACAGGCCAGGTTTTTCGCCTTCGAAGAAAAGGAAAAAAGCGGCGCCGCCCCCGGCCAGCAGAAGGGTTGCCAGGAAGAGGGCGATGAATTTGCCCGGCTTGAAACTGCTGCGGGATTGTCGTTTGAGCCTTCTGTTCGTTCTGGTACTCATTTTACGGATATTCCTCAGGTAAAAATCAGAAAAGCAGTCTTGACATCGTCAGCGCTGCCAGACGATTTCGTACTTTTCGATGTGGAGATCTTTGGATGGGGCGACAATCAGCCGTTTGCCGATTTCTTTCTCCAACTGGATCATCGTCAGTTCTTCTTCCTTCAGCAACATATCGGCGATGCGCGGATGCACCCGGACGGTAACGGAGTTTCCGGAGGCCTTGGCGGCGTTGCGGCTCAGCTTGCGGAAGATGTCGTAGCAGATCGTCCGCCGCGATTTCAGCATTCCCTCGCCGGCACAGTAATGACACGGTTCGCACATCATCTGGTGCAGGTTTTCGCTGTTGCGCTTCCTGGTCATCTGGACGAGACCGAATTCCGACAACTTGAGGATGTTTATC
>WBUQ01000141.1 GCA_008933635.1 Desulfobulbaceae bacterium
GGGGAGGGCGGTGCCGATATCCGGCTGGCAGCGACGCCATCCGCCGATGGCGAGGCGGCAGCGAGCCTCGCCCCGACAGGCGGCGATTACCTCCGCATCCTCTACACGGCCGGCATCGGGGATGCGGCGGCCCCGTCGCCCCGGCTCGGCCCGGACGATCTCCGCTTCCTGCTGCGCCAGCGTGGCGGCCGCAAGGCGGTGGTGGTGGCCAACGGCCGGCAGGCGGTGGCCGAGGCGCTGGCGGTCGGTTGCGATGCCATCGAGCAGGGTTACGGCATGGGCGGGGAGAATGTCCGGACCATGGCGGCGCAGGGGGTGCTGTGGCTCCCCGGCCTGCTGCTGGCCAAGAACGCCCTCGATGGCGCCGGCTCTGGCGGCGACGTCTGCTGCCGTTTTTCCCAGCGCTATGTCGCTCCCGGCAAGCCTGTCCCGGGCGCGGAGGCCTTCTGGAAAAAGACCCTGGCCGACCAGCTGGACCTGCTGCGGCAGGCCGGGGAGGCGGGGGTGAAGACGGCGATCGGCACCGGCGCCGGCAACCCCGGCATCCTCCACGGCGAGTCGGTGGTCGAGGAAATGAAGCTGTTCGTCAAGGCCGGCTGGTCGCTGGCCGCGACCATCCGCTGCGCCTCGGCGGAAGGCGCCGAATTCTTCGGCATGGACGGCTTGGGGCGGCTTGAGGTCGGGAGGAGGGCGACATTCCTGGTCGTTCGAGGAACGGTGCAGCAGCTGCCGCGCAAGCTCGCCTTTCTGGAAGCTGTCTATATCGACGGTGCACCAAGCCTGGCCTATCGCAAGGATCCTGTCAGGGCGACGGCGTAGCGGCATTGCCATACTCGGCGCGCGGCCGGTCCCCTTTTCATGTTTCTTGCGCACTGTACTCAGAACATTTCTGCCAGGCTCCGCTCCGGCAGCTGGTCAGCCATAACCGGTATTGCAATTTTTCCTGTCGCAATGATAGGGTTCTGTCAGGGGCGAGGAGGGGCTGCGGATGAAGACGATCCCCGAAGGGCAGTTCAGGGGCAGTATCAAATCTTTACGGAGGTTGAGATGGACGAAAAGATGGCTATCCAGGACCAGTATCCGGATGAGTACGCCAACTGCTACGGCTGCGGCAGGCTCAATCCCCATGGCCTGCAGATCAAGAGTTACTGGGACGGCGACGGGACGGTCTGCCGGTTTACGCCGGCCAGCAGGTTTTCCGGCGGGTTCCCCGGTTTTCTCTACGGCGGGATGATTGCCTCGCTGCTTGACTGCCACGGGGCCGCCACCGCCGCGGCCGCCAAGGCGCGGGCCGAGGGCAGGCCGGTGCAGCGATTTGTCACCGCCTCGCTGAAGTTGGATTATCGCGCCAAGACGCCGATCGACACCGAGCTGGAGATCCGGGGACGGGCGGTCGAGATCAAGGGTCGCAAGGTCATCGTCGAACTGACCCTTTCGGCGGCCGGCACCCTCTGCGCCGAGGGTTCGGCGGTGATGGTGCAGCTGCCGGAAGAACAGAGCTGGGGCTGAGACGATGGGCGACAAGTCGGGGAAGGCGTGCGGGAATGCCGTGAAGATGGGCAGGATCGGCAACCGCCCCTACTGGGTATTTGTTCTTTCCATCCTGATCAGGGCGCTGCATCAGGTAGGGGCGGCGGTCTTTCTTGCGGCCTATCTCCTCGATGCCGTTCCGGCACCGCCGCGCGAATATGTGATCGCCGTCATGCTGACGGGGGTCCTTCTCCTCGGCAGCGAATGGATGCGGCACAGGCAGGTCTATCGCGAGATTTCCGGGGTGGCGACATGGCTGAAGCTGCTGCTGCTGGGGGCCGCGTTCCATGGCTTCCTGCCGGCCCAGGCGATGGTGCTGCTGGCTTTCATCGTTGCCTCGATCGGCTCGCACGCCCCCAAGGAGGTGCGGCACCGCCTGCTGCCGTAGGATGGACAATGAATATCGTGGCTATGGATGAAAGCCGGCTGTTGAATCACTGGATTCCCGCCTGCGCGGGAATGACGAAAAAATTCACGCCGTCACTCCCGCGCAGGCGGGAGCCCAGGTCGCTGCAGAAGCACAACCTCTGACAGCTGTGTTTTCTATCGAGTCACAATGAGTAGTGAAGCAACCAGAAGATCAGATACTGCAAAAAGGGAAAGAGCGATGAGCAAAAACGTGCTGGTGTTGTCCGGAAGTCCGAGAAAGGGCGGGAATTCAGACCTGCTGTGCTTCCAGTTCATGATGGGCGCGAAGGCGGCGGGGCATCAGGCCGAGAAGGTCAACCTGCGGGAGATGGAGATAGGCTATTGTCTTGGCTGCGATCACTGCAAGCAGCACGACGGCGTCTGCGTGCAGAAGGACGACATGGGGAAAATCCTGGAAAAGATGATCGCCGCCGACGTGATCGTCCTGGCCACCCCGCTGTATTTCTACAACATGAACGGGCAGATGAAGACCATGATCGACCGGGTCTATGCCGCCTACCCGAAAATCGGCAACAAGGAGATGTACTATATCATGACCGCCGCCGATGAACGGAAAGAGATGATGGAGACGACCCTGGAGGGGTTCAGGGGCTTTGCCTGCTGCCTGAACGGGGCCGAGGAAAAAGGCGTCGTCTACGCCACCGGGGTGTGGAAGATCGGCGATATCAAGGGAAAGGCGGCGATGACCGAGGCCTATGAGATGGGGAAGAGTGTGTAGGGGAGGCGTTGTATTGGCCTTCCATGTGTGTTGCGTCCTTGAAGTATTTTGTGGCGATAAATTGGTGATATGAACACCGAAAACTGGATTTTTTGGTTATGAGGCGGCAGTACAACACACGCAGAAGCGTGAAAAGCCGCAGAGGATTTCTCGACGTGAATTCTTTGCCAGAACCTGCTGCCTGCGATACGCTACCTTGAACATTGATTATCCCGGCAGGATGCAATGTATGGCAACAGTTTGGGGATGGGGTTTGCTGCAGCGACGGAGTTCAAATTTCTTTTCCAGAATAATGCATTCACAGTGCCTTTCAGAGAAATTCTGCAGAAAAGCGGAAGCCTGATATTCAACATTTAGTGAAAAAAAGGAGATAACATATGGCTATTGTGCGAAAATTAAACAAGATATCTCTGGAAAAAGATTCAAGACACACTGAAGTTGAAGCTACTTACAGCATTATCGAAGATTCAGATGAAAGATATATTCAAATCGATACATATGGTTCAAAGAACAGACAAATTGAAGGGAAGAAAAGCCAATCTTTAAGATTATCTCAAGAGGCTATTGATCAATTATTAGACATAATAAAGACCAACAAATTCTAAGATATGAAAATCACAAGTTATGAAGGCATAGACTCGAATGGTAATAATCTCAAATCAGATGCATTTGGAAATAATGTTGCCACTTCTTGTCCAAATTGTAATCACCCGATTTTGTTTGTTGCCTTAGCGAATCCAAAGGTTCCTCATTAACTCACAAAACAAAATGCTATGGTTGTAATCTCTATTTTTTCATTGAAGTAGACCAGAAAGATAAAACAATCAAAATTAAACACCAACCAATCGCTTTATTAGGTTCGGCAAGCAGCGCTGGTCTAGTGAGCTCCACGTTGTGTCCAAAATGAAAACTTGACTTCACGTCCGTAAATGCGTACGCTTTTTGCTGGAGGACACAGATATGCAAATTCTAAAGGCAACAGAAGCCCGAGCGAAGCTTTACTCGCTTATCGATAAGACCGCAGAATCACATGAACCTATTGTGATTACTGGGAAAAGATCTAATGCCGTTCTGGTTTCCGAAGAAGACTGGAACGCAATCTCAGAGACGTTGTATCTTCTTTCAATTCCGGGAATGAGAGAGTCAATAAAGGAAGGCATGGCCGAAGATGTAGCAAAATGCCAAAAGGAGCTTGACTGGTGAACTGGCAAGTTTTCTTTACATCACTAGCTCAAAAGGATGCAAAGAAAATAGCTCATGCAGGGTTGAAAGGTAAGACAGAAAAACTGCTTCAAATATTACAAGATAATCCCTTCCAGAACCCTCCTTCCTACGAAAAACATGTAGGTGATCTTTTAGGTGCCTACTCCCGCAGAATAAATATCCAGCACAGACTCGTCTATCAGGTTCTCGAGCAAGAAAAAGTTGTCAAAGTATTGAGAATGTGGACTCATTATGAATAAGTTCAACATTCATTGTTGTTCCGGCGGATCAGATAATTTCCCGTTGTTTTGGGTAAAATTACTACTTGTCCGGTTAGCTTAACTTTACGCATTTCAAAAATACCATCATGAAAATCAACTTCACAAAGAAAGAATACCGGTTGCTCATCGATATGATTTATATCTCGGAATGGATCATGAATTCGAGGGATACCGGTGAGAATGAAAAGACAAAACCCTACAGCGAACTTGAACAGAAAATCTATTCGCATGCGAAAGAGTATGGATTCGATAATCTGATCACATATTCCAAAAGTGATGGAAAATATTATCCAACCAGCGATTTTGAATTCGATGAGCAGATACTGTCTTTTATCGATACGTTTGAAGAGGAAAGCTTCTGGGAAACGCTTTGCTCTCGTCTGGCTCAAAGAGATATCGTCAGGCAACTTGGCGAAGCGAAAGTGAAAGAAATGGAACCTTTTGAACGAATGACTGAAGAGGATAAAATAGCTGAAAAATATGACGAGGAATTCTGCACGAACGGCCTGAAAAATCTGATTATCAATGAAACCTGATACTCATACCAGCATATTCGAAAAGGACCACGCACATAGCGCCGGTCCAGTGAATCTGCAGGCTTGTTGCAACAAGTCTACCGTTATCAAGGCCATGGCATGCCCCTGATCTGCGACAAGGTTGCCTTCACCTATCCGGGAGCCGAGCTGCCGCTCTTTACCGATGTGTCGTTTGAGCTGGCGGCGCCGGGTTTCCATTCGTTCTTCGGCCCTTCGGGGGTGGGCAAGACCTCGCTAGCGAGAATCATCACCGGCGACATCGCCCAGTTCTCCGGCCGGGTCGCCACCGACGGTCTCGCCAACCTCCTCTACTCCCACAACAAGGAGCGGCTTCCCGGCTGGTCCGGCGTGGGCCGGCACCTGACGCGGGTCATCCCGCCGTCGATGCAGGCAGGGATCGATGAACTGGTTGAGATATTCGGCCTGTCCGACTGCATCGGGTCCCGCTTCGATCAGCTCTCCATGGGGCAGCAGAACCGGGTGAACCTGATCCGCTACCTGCTGCAGGACTGCGACCTGCTGATCATGGACGAGAGCCTGGCCAACGTCGACGAGCTCACCCGGGAAAGGATCATCCTCGCCGTCAAGGCGATGTTCCCCAGGCGCTATTTCATCTACATCTCCCACAACGTCGTCGAGGTCGCCCGATTCTGCGATGCGATCCTGGTCTTCCGCGGCAGGGGCAAGACGCCCCAGACGGTCATGGTCCAGGGCTGCAATATCCGCACAAAGGATGATCTGTCGCGCGCGGCCCTGGATGCGACCCTGCTGGAGATCATGAATGCTGCCTAGACGCGTCTTCCAGTTCCTGATCATCTACTTCCTGTTCCTCTGCGGCCTGATGGCGCTGAAGTACGGCCTCGCGCTGTCGGATTACGTCATCCCGGCCCCTGTCGGCATCTACCATACATTGATCGCCGAATACCGCCAGTACAGCCTCGCCACCATGAACACGATGACGGTGGCGGTGATCGGCCAGGTCATCTCGGTGGGGATGGCGCTGGTCATCGGCATCGCCGGCCGCCAGTCGACCTGGCTCGGCTCCTTCATCAAGGTTGCCGCCTTCAATTTCCAGGCCTATCCCATCGTCGCGCTGGCGCCGATCCTGTTCATCCTGCTCGGCGACGGCTTCCTCACCCGCCTGCTGATCGCGGCGATGATCTGCTATTTCCCGGTGCTGCTCTCCGTGCTGGGGATCATGTCCAAGCCGGTGGACGACATCGAGCACTTCTACCGGGTCACCGGCCGCATGCGCTGGCAGCTGGAGGTCAAGATCCGGACCTTTGAAAACCTGACCCAGCTGACCACCGTCATCGCCGGCAGCGCCACGCTGGCCATGGCCGGGACCATCGTCGGGGAATTCATCGCCGCCAACGCCGGCATCGGCTACAGTATCCGGATCGCCCTCTATCAGAGCGATCTCGGCAAGATCCTGATCGCCCTGTTCCTGATCGGCATCACCATCGCCGTCTACCAGGCTTTGCTGGAATCGCTGGGGGTGGTCATCAAACGGGCGTGGACCGGAAGGTGACGCCCTCCGCCTGAGGGGAGGGGAGCCGACCCGCCATGTCAAGAGAAGGAGCTACCATGAACACGAGTGCCAAAACGTACATTCTTCCTGCCTGTGTCCTGCTGCTGATGACGCTGCTGGTTGCGACGAGCGCCCGGGCAGGCGACAAGGTCGTGTACCGCCTGAAGTGGCTCCGCAACGTCAGCGTGGTCGGCGCCCTCTATGCCGAAAACCACGGCCTGTTCAAGAAGGCCGGGCTCGACGTGGAAGTCAAGGCCGGCGGCCCGGAGCGGGATGCGATCCGGGAACTGGAGCTCGGCTACGCCGATTTCGGCGAGGCCTCCGCCGACCAGGTGCTGCGGGCACGGGCCAAGGGGGCGCCGGTGGTGGTGATCGCCCAGCTGTTCCAGGTCAACCCGCTGCAGTGGATGTACCGGCCTGAGGAGACGCGGATCGACGCGCTTGCCGACCTGCGGGACAAGGTCATCGGCGTCACCTTCGGCGGCAACGACGAGACCATCATGAACACCCTGCTGGCCGAGGCCGGGCTCGGCAGCGGCGACGTCAGGCTGTTCAGCGTCCGCTACGATTACACACCGTTTTACCGGCGGCAGGTCCAGCTCTGGCCGGTCTACCGCAACGCCCAGGCACCGCTGATCGCGGCGCAGCTGAAGAAGGCGGGCGAGGCCACCGCCTTTTTCAACCCGGAGGAATTCGGGGTGAAATTCGTCGCCAACTGCGTCGTCACCACTGAGCGGACCCTGAAGGAGAAGCCTGAACTGGTGAAGCGACTGCTCACAGCCTTGCTTGCCGGCTGGCAGCAGGCGCTGGCGCCGGAAAATCAGGAGGCGGCGATTTCGACCCTGCAGAAATACGACCCGGATACGCCGCGGCCGACCCTCGAAGAGCAACTGAAGATCACCCGCGGACTGATCCAGCCGGATGCCGCCGTCGCCATCGGCACGATCGATGAAAAGGGCTGGGAGCAGACCGGGCGGATCATGCGGACCCAGAAGCAGCTGGCCGGGGAGGTCGATCTCAAAGCGATCCTCAGGCCGGTGGGAGGCGGGGCAGAATAGGGGGAATGTCAGCCTGATGATGAGGCCTGAAGGTGCTCTGAAAGTGCCTCGCACCTTCGATTGAGAAGACGGATTGACTCAATCGTTGTTAATCATCATGGTTGACAGTGAGTCACACGCACAAAAAGGAGGAATCACTATGGCGCAAACAGAAACCAAGGTGTTAACCGCGCACATTCCCTTGCCTCTTGCTGAAAAGGTCGATCAAATGGCCGCTCGGCTTGAACGGTCGCGCGGGTGGATAATCAAGCAGGCGCTCTCTGCCTGGATTGATCAAGAGGAAGAACGTGACCGGCTGACAAGGGAGGCGCTTGCTGACGTAGATGCGGGCCTTGTCATCGACCATCAGGCCGTGCAGGTATGGGCCGATAGCCTCAGCACTGACGATCCCTTGCCGGCGCCGCGTTAATGGAACTGAAGTGGACCAGCAGGGCGCTCTCCGATCTGGCACGATTGTACGAGTTCCTGGCATCAGCAAACCAGCCTGGTGCAGCGCGTGCAGTGCAGTCGCTGACTAAGGCACCGACGATACTGTTGATCAATCCACGCATCGGTGAACAACTGTTTGAATTCGTGCCACGCGAGATCCGGAGGATTCAGGCAGGCAACCATGAAGTGCGATACGAGATTCAGGAATCCACCATCTATGTGCTGCGGTTGTGGCGCACGCGTGAACGCAGGTAACGTACGTTAGCAACTGCCGTTCCCGCCCCCCTGTATCAACCCCAGATATTCAGCCTGCAGGCAGAGCTGCCGGGCCATGCGCACCGTCGCCTGGTCCACCATCCTTCCCTCAACGGCGACCGCCCCTTTTCCCGAGGCGACCGCCTCTTCGCTTACGGCAAGTATCTTCTGCGCCAGGGCAATCTCTTCCGTGGCAGGGGTGAAAACGTCATTGATTATCTCGATCTGTGCCGGGTGGATGGCCCATTTTCCATTGCAGCCAAGGGCGCAGGCCATGACCGCGGCCCTGCGCAACCCTTCGGCATCCTTGAAGTTGCCGTAAGGGGCGTCGATGGCCATGGCCCCGTGGGCCTTGGCCGCCATGACCATGCGGGAAAGCGGGTAGTGCCAACGGTGTCCGGGGTAGAGATCCTCCTCGTTTTCGCCATGGCCGGAAAGCGAAACCAGCCGCGCGCCGACGGACGCGGAATAATCGGCGATCCCGAACACCAGCGTCAGGATGCGCGGGCTGGCGGCGGCTATCCGGGCGGCGTTGAGCAGGCCTTCCGCCGTTTCCACAGACGCCTCCAGGCGGATGGTCCTGCCCAGGTTTCTGTTCATCTCGATGCCGTTGAGCAGATGATCGGCAAAATGGATATGGCTTGCGCTGTTGACCTTGGGGATGACGATGGCGTCGATGACGGCGCCGGCACTCTCGGCAACCTCGAGGAGGTCGCGATAGCCGAACGGGGTGTCCAGCGCATTGATGCGGACCGTCACCGTTTTCCGCGACCAGTCGGATTCGTGCAGGGTCCGGATGACCTCTTCCCGTGCCCGTTCCTTCTGGTCCAGCGGCACGCTGTCCTCCAGGTCGAGCATGACGACATCGGCGTCGCTGTCAGCCGCTTTGGCATGCATCTTCTTCACATGTCCCGGGACGGAGAGATTGGATCTGCGCGGTTTCATGAATCCTCCTTGCAAAATGTTGTGCGGAATGGCTGTGCGGCCGGCGGCGGCTCCTGCAGCGGGTGGTCCAACTCCCTGCGCCCGGGGCGCGTGCACGGATGCGCTTTGATCAGGTCAGGGCTGTTGACTTGCCATGCTGTTTCCCTTATTTGTACACTGAATTGTCCATGTTCGACAGGAGGAAGAGCGTGAATACGGTTTGCCGTCGCCCCAGCCGTGGTCTTGACCCTTCCTGGCCGCCGCCGGAAGCCGGCGCGCGACGAACGCGTCCGGTCAGGGCACTGAAACGATAATCCCATGCGACTCGCCATTCCTTCACTTGTCTTTTGTCTCTACATCGCGGCCAGCCTGATCGCGTTCGCCCCCTGCCGCCCTCTGCTCAAGGTGGCGGCCGGCATTGCGCTGCTCGTCATCAGCCAGAAATATCTCATTTACGAGAGGATAGGCGGCTCCTTCATCGCCCCCGAACTGCCGTATGCTCTCCTGCTGACCCTGGAGATCCTGTATTCCTTCATGATCATCCTGGCCTTTCTGCTGGCGGTCAAGGATGTGTCGGCGCTGCTGTTGTGGCTGGGCCGCTGGCTGGGCGGTTCCTGGCACCTTCCGTTCTCGCCTGCGATCCGCAGCGGCGGCCTGGTCCTTGCCGCCCTGATTCTCAGCCTGTACGGGAGCTGGCAGTCCCTGCGTGTCCCCGCTGTCCGCACGAGAGAGGTCGTCCTGCCAGGGTTACCGGCGAGCCTGGACGGGTTCTCGATCGTCCAGCTTACCGACATCCACATCGGACCATTCCTGAGGGGCGACTGGCTCAGGGGGGTGGTGGCGAAGACCAATTCCCTGTCTCCCGACCTGGTTGCCGTCACCGGCGATATGATCGACGGCTCCCCGGCCGAGCTGAGGGACGACGTGGCGCCCTTTGCCGGTCTGCAGGCCAGGTACGGCGTATTCGGGGTGACCGGCAACCACGAATACTATTTCCGGGTCGAGGACTGGCTTCCGGTATTCGGGCATCTGGGCATAACCATGCTGCAGAACGAACACCGGACCCTGAAGGTCGCAGGGGGCGCG
>WBUQ01000142.1 GCA_008933635.1 Desulfobulbaceae bacterium
AATCAATATCGTTATGATCTCGTAATAACATACAATATTCATTCGACAGCAGCAACCTCGCGACCACAGGGTATTCAAGAATTTGTACCCCGGCCCCGCCCGGCCAGAAAAAAATTTATGCCCGTCTGATATTTTTTGAAAATACAAAACGATAGACGTCACATTTTTTTAACCACGCCCTTGCCTGACGACCCGGAAGGCCTGCGGGTTTCTCATTCCTAGGCGAAGAGGATGGTCCTTGTCCTGATGACATCAGGATTCTTCTTTATTTCCGCCAGGATCTTCTTCGGTACCGCCGCCTCGACATCGATGATGTTGTAGCCGACCTTGCCGTTCGACTGGTTCAAATAACTGGCGATGTTGATGCCATGGTTGCCGATGATGTTCGAGGCGAAGGCGATCATGCCGGGAACGTCGCGGTTGATGACGATAATCCGGGTGTGGACCTTGTCCGACGGCGTCGACTCGATATTGGGGAAGTTGACGCTGTGGACGACATTGCCATACTCCAGGTAGCTCGCCATCTCCCGCACCGCCATGCAGGCGCAGTTCTCCTCGGACTGGGCGGTGGAGGCGCCGAGATGGGGCGTCGTCAGCACCTTCGGGTGGCCGACATTGCGTGGTGTCGGAAAATCGCAGATATAGGCTTCGAGATAGTCGTTGTCGAGGGCCTCGAGCACCGCATCCTCATCGACAATGGGACCGCGCGAGTAATTGACCAGGATCGCCCCCTTCTTCATCTTGGCGATGAATTCGCGGTTGACCATGCCACGGGTGCCGTCGTTGAGCGGCAGGTGCAGGCTGACAATATCGGCTGTCCCGACCGTGTCGCGGATCGTCCGGCAGAGGGTGACCTCCGGCAGCAGCTGGTGGATGTTCGCCATCGCCGGCGACGGGTCGAACCCCCTCACCTTCATGTAGCGGTGGGCGCCGCCATTGGCCAGCCGCACCCCGATCTGGCCGAGACCGACGACACCCAGGGTCTTGCCGGCGATCTCGTCTCCGCGGAAGGCCGATTTCCGTTTCTCCACCTCGGGCCCGACCCTGTCCGGCTCCATCTCCGCCAGCGACCGGCAGAACTGGATGCCGGCGTAGATGTTGCGCCGCCATACCCCGATCATCGGAAAGACCAGGTCGACCACCGCATTGGCGTTGGCCCCGGGCGTATTGAAGACGCAGATTCCCTTCTCGGTGGCCCGGTCGACATTGATGTTGTTGACGCCGGCCCCGGCCCTGGCCACGGCGAGCAGCGACGGGTAGTCGTCGACGTTGACCGGCGAACTGCGGACCAGGATGCCTTGCGGGTCGGCCTCCTCGGCCGAGACGGTATAGTTGTCACCGAAAAGCTTCAGCCCTTCCTTGGCGATGGCGTTGATCTTGCGGATCTTGAAAACGGACATGTTTATCTCCTCTGGTTCATTCTTTTGTATCGTATGGTTGCGGGGTTACGAGGCCTCTCAATATACGCCGGTTGCCGCGCACGTCAAACATTTTCCCGACCGGCAGGAAAAATCCTCAGCAGACCAGGACACGATTGAAGCGGAACAGCGAATCGTCCCGCTCAGCCGAAAAGCAGAGATCGCTGCCGTCGCCGGCACCGGCAAGGCCCAGCGCCCCGGACGCCGCTGGGGAGAGGCGGAGGCAGACGGCCTTACGGAAAAAGTGGTTCTTTTCACCCTTCCCGTACTCCCCGCCGTACTCCGCCGGCATCGTCTGATAGAGCCGGCCCTTTGTCGCCTCGGGCGACTCCCGTCCGGCCTCCAAGGCCAGGCACGACGGCAGGAGACGATGGCCGCAGCGCAGCCAGTCGTAGCGCAGCAGGTCGCGGATCAGCCCCTCGTCGGCCCGTCCCGCGCAGTACCGGCTGAGCAGGCTGCACATCAACTCCTGGGTGGCGGCCAGCTGAAAAAAGCCATGCTGCCGGCAGACGGCCAGCAAACCGAGGAAAAACCCGGCGATATCCTCGTCAGAGTGGCGCAGGTACTGCCACAGGGAAACGAAGAAGCGGTTGTTGTGGAATTTCTCGACGCACTCGCAGAACCAGTAGAGATCCGCCAGCTCATCGTGCTTCAGCCAGCGGCTGGCGAGGACGCCGTAGGGCGGTTCGGCGCAGAAAAGATAGCCGAACGCCTCCGCTTCGCGGCGGATCGGGGTGTCCGGCAGCAGCTTGAGGAGGCCCATCTGGATGTATTGGGCCTCCATGGCGAAGACATCGGCGAAGGATGTCAGGAAGGCGGCCCGGGTCTCGTGCGGCAGGCCGAGGATCAGATCGACATGGAGGTGGATGTTGGCGGGCGCGGCCAGCCGGCGGATCAGCCCGCTGGCCTGTTGCGGATCGATCCTCCGGTCGATGGCCGCCAGGGTTTCCTCGCAGGTCGACTGGATGCCGATCTCGAACTGGAACATCCCCGGCGGCACCTGTGCCAGGAAATCGAACATCTCCCCGCTGAAACGGTCCGGGGCGATCTCGAAATGAAAGAGCGTTTCCCCTCCCCGCGGCACGAGGAAGCGCCAGACGGCCAGGGCCCTGCCCGGGTTGTCGTTGAAGGTGCGGTCGACGAAACGGACGACCTGGGGCCGGTGGCGAAGAATGCTGCCGAGCTCGGCGAAGACCTGATCCAGATCCTTGTGCCACACCCCCCGTTCCGCCGCCGACAGGCAGTAGCTGCAGGAGAAGGGGCAACCCCGGGAGCTCTCGTAATAGATGTGCCGGTGCCGGAGATGCCGGACAAAATCCTCCTCCCGGTAGGGAAAGGCCAGCGACCTGTGCGGCAACCGCAGGAACGAACCGGCATAGTGCGGCTGCAGCCGACCCTGCAGCAGGTCGTCATAGAATGCCTGCCCGACGGCCTCGATCTCCCCCCGCACGATCGTGCAGCATCCTTCGGTCAAACCGGCGGCGATTTCTCCCGCCTGGGGCCCTCCCACCACCAGCGCTGCCTGCGGCAGCAGACGGCGGCAGTCGCCGACCAGCCGCCGCACCAGTTGGCTGTTCCAGATCGCCGCTGAGAAGAACAGGGCGTCCGGGCCTCCCTCCGTCACCCGCAGCAGGGTTTCATAATACCCGTCATTGACCGTTCCCTGGAAGATCTCCACATCCGCCAGGGGACAGTACCTCTCCAGTTCGCTGCGGACGCAGAACAGGGCCAGGCAGGAATGGGTGAATCGGGCATTGAGGCCAACCAGGCGGATATGCATGTTTTCCTTTTCTCTGTCTCTTGGCATGGGACCACTCCGGCATTACTCTTGTGGGAACGCGGTGACAATCACTGCCCTGCACCCACATTGCATCAGCTACAGAGGAGCGATCCATGCCAGTTCCCGTTTCCGGTATACTGCCAGTCATTGTCCTGCTGCTTGCCGCCATTGCCGCGCCATCGCCGGCAGTGACGGTGATCGGACAGCAGGGAGAATACGATCTCGCCGTATCTTTTTCTCCAGCAAGCCATGCGCTGACCGGCACAGCCCGGATCACCCTGCCGCCAGGATCGGGGCTGGGCCTCGACCTCGGAGGCCTGTCGATCAGCGGCCTGCTGCTGCGCCATGGAGACGGTCGCGAGACCTCTCCGGTAGCGGGCAATGGCCGAATCGACCTGCCTGCGGAACCGGACATGCGTGAAATGTTCGTCTCCTACAGCATGCAGGCGACCGGTGCGGGCGACGACGTCAT
Organism: Desulfobulbaceae bacterium; assembly: GCA_008933635.1. Taxonomy (GTDB): domain Bacteria; phylum Desulfobacterota; class Desulfobulbia; order Desulfobulbales; family Desulfocapsaceae; genus Desulfoprunum. The sequence continues at coordinate 3,671 of WBUQ01000142.1, forward strand.
CGACAGCGACGGCATCGTCCTGCTCGGCCGCTGGCACCCGGTGCCGGACCGCAGAATGCGCTTCAGCCTGCAGGCCAGACTGCCTCCGGGCTTTGTCGCCATCAGCGAATCCGACCGATTCCCGCTGGCTGTCGATGGCGACACCGCGAGCGCCAGCTTTTCCCAGCCGTTGCAGACACTGCATTTCGCCGCTGCCCCCTATGCCATCGACAGCCTCGAGGTCCGCCCTGGCCTGCAGGTCCACACCCTGTTCTTTCCCGGGGAGCGGCAGCTGGCAGCCTCCTACCTGGAATCGGCTGCAGGCTACCTTCGCCGCTTCGAACGCGACATCGGTCCCTATCCCTACAATCATTACGTCGTGGCTGCCAACCGCCGGCCGACCGGGCTCGGTTTGCCGACCTTCACCCTGCTGGGACAGCAGGTCCTGCGCCTGCCCTTCATCCGCGAGACCTCGCTGGGCCACGAAGTCCTGCATTCCTGGTTCGGCAACAGCGTCGAGATCGACCCGACCCAGGGCAACTGGGGCGAAGGACTGACCACCTTCCTCGCCGACCATGCCTTCCGCTCGGATCACGGCGAGGGCGCCGCCGACCGCAAGGAGCGGATTGTCAATTACCTCAGCTACGCCGGCGGCGAATCGGCCATCCCCCTCTCAGCCTTCCGCTCCGCCGACCACCGGCAGCCCCAGGCCGAAGCGGTGCGGGCCGTCGGCTACAACCGTGCCGCCATGCTCTTCGCCGAATTGCAGGCAATGCTCGGGAACGAGACCTTCTTCCGTGGCATCCGCCAGTTCTATGGGCGCCACCGGGGACAATCCGCATCATGGAACGACCTGCGGCTGGCATTTGACCAGGCCTCCAGCCAGGATCTCGCCCCTTTCTTCGCCGATCGCCTCCTCCGGCAGGATATCCCAAGGCTTTCCGTCGAGGATGTCGATGTCCGCCAGACGGAAAGCGGCTCCCGCATCACCTTCCAGCTGGTGCAGGAGACGGAACGCCCGTTCTCCCTCCAGGTGCCGGTTGCTGTCACCACCAGCGGCGGAGCGGGAAGCTTCATCATCTCTTCCGCAGCCGGCAGGACTCCGGTTTCCCTTACCACAGATGGCCTGCCGCTTCAATTGAGCATCGACCCGGAGTACACCTTTCTCCGCCGGCTTGACCCGGCCGAACTGCCGCCCGTCTGGTCGCAGTATCTCGGGGCGGCGAAGAAGCTCGCCGTCATCGAATCGGCCGAGATGAAAACCACGTATCAACCTCTGCTCGACCTGCTCGCCGACGACAGCTGGACGGTGAAGCTGGCCGATGAGGTCAGGGCCGGCGAGCTGGCGGAAAGCGCCGTCCTCTTCCTGGGACTGGATCACCCGGTGAGCCGGTCGCTCTTTGCCCGGCCGGCTTCTCCGGCTACCGGTTTTTCCCTCGAGGTCCGGCGTCACCCGCTGAACCCGGGACAGCCTGCGGTTCTGGTCGCCAGCACCAGCCGCGAGGAAACGGCGGCGGCGGCAGCCAAGCTCCGTCATTACGGGAAATATTCGCGGCTGCACTTCGAGAGAGGCCGTAACGTGCAACAGCAGATTGCCGAGACCGAAAGCGGCATCAACCTCTCCCTCGACCGGTTGCCGAACGGCGTCGTCGCCGCCGCCCTGCAGCCCTTCGCCGGACTCGTCGCCGGGCTGGCCGACACCAGGGTCGTATTCATCGGCGAGACCCACACCAGCATGGCCGACCACCGCCTGCAGCTGCAGCTCATCGAGGCGCTGCACCGGCAGAACCCGGATCTGGCCATCGGCATGGAGATGTTCCCGGCCTCGAGCCAGGCGGCCCTCGACGCCTGGAGCAGCGGCGATCCGGCCATGGATGAGCGCGACTTCCTCAAGGCCTCGCGCTATTTCCAGGTCTGGAGCCAGGATTACCGGTACTACCGGGACATCATCACCTTCGTCCGCAGCCGGAAGATCCCCCTCGTCGGCCTCAATATCGATCAGGAGGTGACGCGCACCGTCTTCAGGACCGGTTCGACCGAGGCCCTGCCGGAAGTCGCGAGAAAGGCACTGCCGGTGGACCGTGACCTGAGCCTGCCCGGCTACACCGACAATCTGGCTGCCGTCCACGGCATGCACCAGAGCGGCGGTCACGGCAACGGTCCGCTCGCCGGCTTCATCCAGGCCCAGGCCCTGTGGGACGAGGCAATGGCGGAAAACATCGCCGGTTACCTCAAGCGTCATCCCGACCGCCGCATGGTGGTCCTCGCCGGCAACCAGCATGCCCGCAAGGATACCGGCATCCCGCCCCGCCTCGCCCGACGCCTGCAGCTCAGTCAGGCAACGGTCACCAGCATCCAGGCCGACGGTTCGGCCGCAGACCTGGCTGCAACTGCCGATTTCGTCTTTTCTCCCGAGTTTTACCAGCTGCCCCCACAGGGGATGATGGGAATAGTCCTCGAATCACGGCAGGAGAATGGCTCGTCATCCCTGCAGGTCAGCGATTTCACCCCGCAGAGTCTGGCCGACGATGCCGGCCTGCGGCCAGACGACATCCTCGTCGCCATCAACGGTGCGCCGGTCCCGGAAATGGACGATGTCAGAATCGCCCTGCTCGACACCCGTCCGGGCGACAGGATCACCGCCGAAATAGACCGCCGGCGGAAGGACGGCACGCGGCAGCGGCACCGGCTGACAATCGAACTGATCGCACCGGCCCGGCACCCCTAACCGCCAGCCAAACCGTCGACGGACCGCACCATCCCCGGAACAGGAAACATGACCGGCGGTGTTGAAATGATGCCGCCAGCCATGCTATCCTTGTGCATATGCCTCATCCGGCTCCTCGGTCGTGCATTTCGCATGCACATCATCTTTCTCAATCTGCACCGTCCGCCCCTGCGCAAGCCGGTCGCGCTCGGCGCTCAGCGACAGAGGTGAACCATGCTGGCGAGAAAATTCAGTGAGATGCTGGAGCCTGCCGGGATCAGAATCGGCGGCACGGATCCGTGGGACATCCAGGTTCATGACCGGCGGTGGTACCGCCGGATCCTGCGGGAAAAGAACCTCGGCCTGGGCGAGTCGTACATGGATGGCTGGTGGGACTGCCTCCGACTCGACGAGTTGTTCTTCCGGCTGCTGAAAAGCGGCATGGAAGAAAGGATCAGGGGTGGCCTGCTCTATCTCGGCCGCCTGCTGCCCGGCAACCTGCTCAACCTCCAGTCGAAAGGCCGGAGCCGGATAATCGCCGAAAAACACTACGACCTGGGCAATGACCTGTTCCTCTCCTTTCTCGATTCGCACCAGCAATACAGCTGCGGCTATTTCCAGGTGACGGACGACCTCGAAGAGGCCCAGAGACGGAAGCTGCAGCTGATCGCCGAAAAGCTCGACCTCTCGCCCGGCGACCACCTCCTCGATATCGGCTGCGGCTGGGGCGGCCTGGCCAGGTATGCGGCACAGCACTACGGCTGCACGGTGACGGCGGTCAACATCTCGCGGGAGCAGCTCAGGCACGCGCAGCAGAGCTGCAAAGACCTGCCCGTCCATTTCCGGGACTGCGATTACCGCGCCATCTCGGGTCGGTTCGACAAGATCGTCTCCGTCGGCATGTTCGAGCATGTCGGCCAGAAAAACCACCGGACCTTCATGGAGGTCGCCCACCGCTGCCTGAAGGATGACGGTGTCTTCCTCCTCCATACCATCGTCGGCAACACATCGAAGGCCTGCTGCGACCCCTGGATCAACAAATATATCTTTCCCAACGGCGTCCTGCCGGGCATGCGGCAGATCGCACGCGCCACCGACCGGCTCTTCGTGGTGGAAGACGTGCATAATCTCGGGCCGCATTACGACAAGACCCTGATGGCCTGGAATGAAAGATTCCAGAAGGCCTGGCAGCAGTTGAAGGGGTGTTACGACACCCGCTTCAAACGGATGTGGGAGTACTATCTGCTCAGCTGCGCCGGGGCCTTCCGGGCGAGGAATATCCAGCTCTGGCAGATTGTCATGACCAAGTTCGGCTTCGGTCGCCGGCAGCCTGAATGCCGCCTCTGATCAACCGGCCAGGCACCCGGCCACCAGCGCGGCCTGACTGCGTGCAGCCCCCAGCTGGGCCCGAGCCGCTTCACCCGCCCGCAGGCAGGCAAGCCGGTATGATTCCGGATGCCGCTCGAAAGCAAGGATGCGCTCTCTCAGTTCATCGACACCGCCGACCATGAACCCTCCGCCGGCCGCCTCCAGGATCTGGGCCGCATCATGAAAATCGTCCATGCTCGGGCCGAAAAAGACCACCTTGCCCCAGATCGCCGCCTCCATCAGGTTGTGGCCGTGACGAGGCACCATGCTGCCGCCGCAGAAGACATAGTCGGCGATCGAGTAGAGGCTGGCGAGTTCGCCCAGTGAATCGAGGATCACGACCGGCTGACGGCGCCTGTCGCCCTGCCGGAGCCTGCTGAAGCAATCGAATGCGATCCCCTGTGCGGCCAGCATCCTCTTCAGCGCATCGAGCCGCTCGAGGTGACGTGGGGCAAGGACCATGAGCCACCCTGCTTCCGCCAGAGTCCTCAGCAGCGGCAGCAGCAGTTCTTCCTCGCCGCCATGGGTGGAACCGAACACCAGCACCCTGGCTTGGGCATCAACGGCAAGCGTACGGGCGAATTCCTCCCGCACGCGATCCGGGTCTTCCGGCAGCCGCAGGTCGTATTTGACGTTTCCCAGCACCTGCAGCCGTGACGGGTCGGCACCGAGGGCGAGATACCGCTCACGGTCCGACTCGCTGATTACCGCCATCGCGGTGAAACTGGCAAGCACCCGGCGGAAAAACCATCGCCACCGCTGGTATCCGCCAGCCGCCTTCGCCGACAACCGGCCGTTGAGCTGAACGACCCGTACCCCGCGCGAGGCGGCCTTGCGCAACAGCAGCGGCCAGAGTTCAGTCTCCAGGCAGACATAGATATCGGGATCGAATTTCTTTACCGCCCGCCCGACAACACCCGGAACATCGAGCGGGGCGAGGCGGCAGGGGATCGGGGCCAGTTGCCGTTCCGCCACCTTCCGGCCGTGCAGGGTCATGGTCGTGACCACGAACTCCGCCCGGGGCCGAAGGTCGCGCAACTCGGTGATCAGCGCCCGGGCTGCCTGCACCTCGCCCACCGAGGCGGCATGCAGCCAGATCCGCTCTTTCCCGGCAACCTTTGGCAGAGCGGGATAGAGGCCGAAACGCTCACCGAGTTGCTCCCGGTGCCTGCCGGTGATCAGCACATACAGGAGCAGAAGAGGCAGGAGGGAGTAAAACAGCAGCCCGACGATCAAGGTATAGAGCGCATACAAAACTTTCTCTCCGGAAGGCTCTTGTGGTAGTATGGTCGACAATCGCCGGCGACCCTCTGGCCGTCCGGCGGCTACCGGAACGAATGGCAATAGACAAGGAAACGGCACCACCGTCAAGAACGAAGAGGAAGAGCAGCGCGGCGGCATCTGCAGTCATCCCCGGAAGCGGCCCTGCCGTCACCGGATCTCCCGGGTATTTCCCGGGTATTTCCCCGGTTCGCGCTTTTCCCGTTGCAAATGGAGAAAGCATGCATAGATTGTGGCTTCTGTTCGTATTCACCATCTCACTTTCAATTTCAGCCGGAGAACCAGCAATGGCAGCAACACAACTCAAGGATGGCCTGTATGCCAATTTCAGAACCGCCAAGGGGGACATCCTCTGTCGCCTCGAATTCAAGAAGACGCCGCTGACCGTCGCCAATTTCGTCGGACTTGCGGAAGGCACCAAGGATCTGGGCGGCGGCGCCAAGGCCAAGGGCGACAGATTCTATGACGGCCTCACCTTTCACCGGGTGATCGCCGATTTCATGATCCAGGGCGGCTGCCCGCTCGGCACCGGCACAGGCGGTCCCGGCTACACCTTTCCGGACGAGATCGACCCGAGCCTGACCCATTCCGGTCCCGGCATCCTGTCTATGGCCAACGCCGGCCCGAACACCAACGGCAGCCAGTTCTTCATCACCCATGTCCCGACACCCTGGCTCGATGGCAAGCACACGGTCTTCGGTCATGTCGTCACCGGCCAGGACGTCGTCAACAAGATCGCCGGTGGCGACACCATCAACGCCGTTGAAATTCTCCGGGTCGGCGCAGAGGCCGAGGCCTTCAAGAGCGATCAGCAGGCCTTTGACAATCTGCTGCTCGGCATGGAGGAACGGCAGAAGGAGAAGGAGCGCGCCGCCGTCGAGGAAACGGCCAGGATCATCAAGGAGCGCTGGCCGGAAGCGATCACCAC
>WBUQ01000143.1 GCA_008933635.1 Desulfobulbaceae bacterium
CCTGGTCTTCATGGCCACCGATCCGGTCTCCTCGGCCCAGACCGCTGCAGGCCAGTGGCTCTTCGGCCTGCTGGTCGGCGCGCTGGCGATCATGATCCGGGTCGCCAACCCGGCCTACCCGGAAGGGGTGATGCTGGCCATCCTCCTGGGCAACGTCTTCGCCCCGCTGTTCGACTATGCCGTCATCCAGGCCAACATCAAGAGAAGGAGGCTGCGCCATGGCTGAGGGACCGCCGCTCAAACCCTTCTATTCGGTTCTGGTTCTGGCCTTCGCCTGTTCGGCCCTGGTGGCCGGGATGGTGGTCGGCCTCAAGCCCCTGCAGGAAGCCAACCGCCAGATCGACCGCAAGAAGAACATCCTCGCCGCCGCCGGCCTGTATCGGCCTGATGCTCCGATCAACGAGCTGTTCTCGACCATCGAGACCCGAGTCGTCGAACTGGCCAGCGGCCGCTTCGTCGACCCGGCCCGGATCCAGCCGCAGACCTACGACCAGCTCAAGGCCGCCCTCGACAATACGACCGGCAGCAGCCTCAGCGCCGAGCAGGATCTCGCCCGCATCCGCCGGCTGGAAAAATATTCCCTTGTTTACCTGGCGAAAAAAGGGGATGCAATCGACCAGGTGATCCTGCCGGTCCGCGGCAAGGGCCTGTGGTCGACGATGTACGCCTATGTGGCCGTCGATGCCGGTGACAAGACGATCCGCGGCGTCGCCTTCTACGAGCACGGCGAGACCCCGGGGCTCGGCGGCGAGGTGGAGAACAGCCGCTGGCAGGGCCTGTGGCAGGGAAAACGGATTTACACCGGCGAGGGCGAAGTCGGCATCAGGGTGGTCAAGGGCAGGGCCGCCGAGTCCGGCGAAGAGGCCGCCTTCCAGATCGACGGCCTGTCCGGCGCCACCCTGACCACCAAAGGGGTCGACCGACTGCTGCATTTCTGGTTCGGCAACGACGGCTTCAAACCATTCCTCTCCCAACTGCCTCTCAAGGACGCATCCAATGGCTGAAAACACCAGGGAACTGCTGACCAATTCTATCTTCAGGCGCAACCCCATCGCCCTGCTGGTCCTCGGTATCTGCTCGGCGCTGGCGGTCACCGGCCAGATGGCGACGGCCTTCGTCATGGCCATCTGCGTCACGCTGGTGACGGCCTTCTCCAGTCTGATCATCAGCATCGTCCGCTTCCAGATTCCGAGCAGCGTGCGGATCGGCATCCAGATCACCGTCATCGCCACCCTGGTCATCGCCGTCGACCAGATCCTCAAGGCTTTTTATTTCGATCTGGCCAAGCAGCTGTCGATCTACGTCGGCCTGATCATCACCAACTGCATCGTCATGGGGCGGGCCGAGGGATTCGCAATGAGCAACCCGCCGGTGGCCAGCTTCGCCGATGGCTTCGGCAACGGCCTCGGCTACGGCTTCATCCTGATCGTCGTTTCGTTCATCCGCGAACTGTTCGGCTCAGGCAGCATCTTCGGCCTCGAGATCATGCCGCTGACCACCGACGGCGGCTGGTATCTCCGCAACGGCCTGCTGATCCTGCCGGCCAGCGCCTTCTTCCTGATCGCCCTGATCATCTGGATGCTGCGCACCGTCGACCCGAGCCAACAGGAGAAAGACTGATGCTGCACTACCTCGATATCGTCACCCGCGCCATCTTCCTCGAGAACCTGCCGCTCTCCTTCTTCCTCGGCATGTGCACCTTCCTCGCCATCTCGAAGAAGGTCAAGACCGCCTTCGGCCTCGGTGCGGCGGTGCTGGCGATCCTGGTCATCGCCACCCCGGTCAACAACCTGATCCTCAACCACCTGCTCAAGCCCGGGGCATTTGCCTGGGCCGGCCAGCCCGACCTCGACCTGACCTTTCTCGGCCTGCTGACTTATATCGGCATCATCGCCGCCATCGTCCAGGTCATGGAGATGGCGATAGACCGCTTCCTGCCGACCCTCTACAACAGCCTCGGCATCTACCTGCCGCTGCTGACCGTCAACTGCGCGATCTTAGGAGGGGTGCTGTTCATGGTCGAGCGCGATTACACCCTGGGCGAGAGCTTTGCCTACGGCATCGGCGCGGGGGCCGGCTTCTTCCTGGCCGTGGTTGCGCTGGCCGGTATCCGCGAAAAGCTCGAGTACGCCAACCCGCCCGGCGGACTGCGCGGCCTCGGCCAGACCTTCATCGTCGCCGGCCTGATGGCCATCGCCTTCATGGGCCTGGCCGGTATGGAACTGTAGGGGGCGGCAACATGGATACCATCATCTTCGCCGTCGCCACCTTCGTCCTGATCCAGTTCGTCCTGGTCTCGCTCATCGTCCTCGCCAAACGGACCCTGCTGCCGGAGGGCGACCTGTCGATCGTCATCAACGACAAAAAGCAGCTCACCGTCAAGCCGGGCGGCAAGCTGCTGACCGCCCTGGCCGACCAGGGCATCATCCTCTCCTCGGCCTGCGGCGGCGGCGGCAGCTGCGGTCAGTGCCGCTGCATCGTCCGCGAGGGCGGCGGCGATATCCTGCCCACCGAGCGATCGAAGATCAACAATCGCGACGCCAGGCGGGGCATGCGGCTCTCCTGCCAGGTTCCGGTCAAACGCGACATGATCATCGAGGTGCCGCCCGAGGCGATGGAATCGAAGAAATGGCGGTGCACCGTGGCCTCCAACAACAACGTCGCCACCTTCATCAAGGAACTGGTCCTGACCCTGCCGGAGGGCGAGGGAGTCGACTTCAAGGCCGGCGGCTACATCCAGATCGAGGTCCCGCCCCACACCGTGGACTATGCCAACTTCGACATCGACGAACGGTTCCTCGGCGACTGGACCAAGTTCAAGATGTTCCAGTACAAATCCCATGTTCATACCCCGGTGTCACGTGCTTACTCGATGGCCAACTATCCCGGTGAAAAGGGCATCATCAAGCTCAACGTCCGCATCGCCAGCCCGCCGCCGAACGGCAGTCCGGATATCCCCCCCGGCCAGGTCTCCTCCTACATCTTCAACCTGCAGCCGGGCGACGAAGTGACCATTGTTGGCCCCTTCGGCGAATTCTTCATGCAGGAAAGCGACGCCGAGATCGTCTTCATCGGCGGCGGTGCCGGCATGGCACCCCTGCGCAGCCATATCTTCGACCTGTTCCTCGACAAAAAGACCGATCGCAAGGTCTCCTACTGGTACGGCGGCCGCAGCCTGAAGGAGGTGTTTTACAGCGAGGAATTCGAAAAGCTGGCGCAGGAACATGACAATTTCACCTTCCACCTCGCCCTCTCGAACCCGCTGCCGGAGGACAACTGGACCGGGCCGACGGGCTTTATCCACCTGATTCTCTACGATCAGTATCTCAAAGACCACCCGGCTCCCGAGGATATCCACTATTACATGTGCGGACCGCCGGCAATGACCAAATCAACCATCGAGATGCTCGACAACCTCGGGGTCGGCAAGGAGAATATCCACTTCGACGATTTCGGCGGATGAGGCAGAGATGATTATTGTTAAGACATGAAGACGTTTCTCCTTCTCATCATGTTCACCTTCCCGCTGCTGCTGATCGTCGCCTGCATGCTCAGCTTCAGCCGGCGAAAGCTGCGTCACACCCGGCATGGCTTGACGGGCATGTGCCACAGCAGCGGCGGCACGATGTGCTGCAGCTGTATGGCCAAAATCCAGGGTCCGGATGACGGCAGCGAACGGGTTTGACGCTTCAGCTGTGTGGAATGCAGTGCCGGGGTCGTCGAGGCTATCGACAGTTACCCGGCCTCTGCCCTTTTCCGGATGAAGCGACAATCCCCCCGCACCGCCATGAGCGATCCTTCCAGCGGACAGAGCTCCACGTCCCGGGAAGCCGCCAGCAGTCTTGCCGCCGATGCGGTCGTCCCCGTGATCGGCTTCATCATCGCTGTCTATCTGACCAGAGCGCTGGGGCCTGCCCAATATGGTCTCTATTCGATCCTGTTCACGGTGATTCTGTTTGCCGAATTCGTCGTTTCCGCGGCGTGCAGGCAAACGGCGATCCGGCACATCGCCTCGTCGACGGACTGGCAGACGGCCGCTTCCCAGGCGCTGGCGGCATACGGCATTCTTGGCGCCATCTCCGCCGCCGTCACCTTCGCCGGAGCGCCACTGATCGCCGCTGCGCTGAAACTGCCGGCGGCAACTCCCCTGCTGCGATTCTATGCCATCGAGATTTTCCTCTTCTCCCTTGTCTCCCCGCACCGCATCGCCCTAATCGCCCGGGGGTTGTTCGGCTACCGTGCGCGCCTGACCTGCATCTTCTGGATCGGCCGCATGGTCCTGACCATCGCGTTCGTCGCCTCCGGGTTGTCAGTGACAGGGGCCATCGCCGGCAATATGCTGGCCCTGGCAGTCGAGTTCATCTTCGCCCGCCGCCTGCTGCCGGTCCCGTTCAGGATTGCCCTCTTCGGGACGCTCCCCCGCAAGCTGTTCCGACTCGCCCTCCCGTTGATGGTCTATGAGCTCTGTTTTGAAATCGCCATCCGCTCGGATCTGCTCATCTTCCGCCTCTTCGGCGGGGAAACGCTGGTCGCCGGCCATTACGCCGCCGCCCAGATGGTCGCATTTGTCCCCCTGCTGCTGACATCCTCCCTGTCGTCGATGATCCTCTCCGGTGCCACCAGAATCAGCTGCCAGAAAGATATTGCCGCACTGCAGGACCTTGCCCGGCAGGTGATGAAAACACTGTTCTGGATATTTCCTTTCTGCGCGATCATCGCAGGGTCGGCTGAAGCGATCATGACCTTTCTCTTCGGCCCGGGATACCAGGATGCGGGAACGATACTCTCCATCCTGATATTTCTTCCGGGACCGGTCATGATTGCCAGGAATGCCGCCAGCGTGCTGATCGCCGCCAATCTCTCCGCACTCCCGGTCCGCCTGCTGCTGCCGGTTATCCCGCTGCAACTCCTCCTGGCTGCACTGCTGATTTCCCGGTTCGGGGCAGTCGGCATCGCTGCCGCCATGGTGCTCACGTTCATGCTGGTCGCCCTGCTGTTTCTCCATGCCTTGCATTCACACCGACTCGTACGGATCCGCCCGGCCGACATCACCACATCCGCCGGCCTGGCGCTCACCGCCTTCTTCCTGTCGGCACGCTGGCCGACGGCAGGCCCGGCAGTGCTGGTCGAATGCATCCTCCTCTCCCTGCTGGTGACCCTGCTCCTCTGGGTTTCGGGCCAGATCGGGAAGGCGGAAACCGCCATGCTCTGTTCCCTTGTCAGAGGCCGGCCGCGAGGATAACACTCCCCCGATCACAGCGGCGATTGAGCCCTCCAAACTTTCTCCTCCCTTGGAAATAATGGACTTGAAGGACATCAGCACCGTATGTTAGCGTCTTCGTGCTCCTCCAGAACGTTGTCACCTCAAACCCGGAGAACGTCCGCCCGATGCCGCCAACCATGCCTGCCATCTCGGTAATCATACCCCTCTACAACGGCGGAGAGATGTTCCACCGCTGTCTCGCCGCACTTGAACGTTGCCAGCCGCCGCCCCACGAAACCATCATCGTCGCCGACGGACCGGGCGACGGGTCGTGGCTGCCGGCCCAGCAAAGGGGCTACAGGACAATCGTCCTGGACCAACGGAGCGGCCCGGCCCACGCCCGCAATGTCGGCGCGGAAGCGGCGGAGGGCGACATCCTGCTCTTCATCGATGCGGATGTTCTGGTCCCGGACGACATCGTCTCCCGGATTTCGGCGATGATGACGGCGCAGGGCGGCCTGGCCGCCATCATCGGCTCCTATGACGACTCGCCGACCGCCCAGGACACGGTTTCGCAGTACCGCAACCTGCTGCACCATTTTACCCACCAGCACGGGATGGAAGACGCTTCGACCTTCTGGGGCGCATGCGGAGCGATCAGGAGAGCTGTTTTCCGCTCCATCGGCGGCTTCAATCCGCGGTATGCGCAGTCCTCCATCGAGGACATCGAGCTCGGCTACCGCCTGAAAGAGGCTGGCCATGCGATCCTGCTGGCAAAAGACCTGCAGGTCACCCACCAGAAGAAATGGCGATTTGCCGACATGCTCAAGACGGATATTTTCCGGCGCGCCGTCCCCTGGACGGAACTGCTGCTCGAGCGGGGGCAGGCCAGGATGGATCTCAACCTCTCGTTGCCGGCCAGGCTGAGCACCGTCGTCGTTTTTTCCGTCGCGCTCCTCCCGATCCCCTCAGCCATCTGGCCGCTCAGCTCGGCGGCGGCCGTTCCCGGGCTCTGCCTTCTCCTGGTCCTGAACCACGGCTTTTACCGTTTCCTCGCCCGGAAGCGGGGCCTGGGTTTCACGCTGAAGGCACTGCCCCTCCACTGGTTGTATTTCCTGTACAGCGGACTGGCATTCCTCTCCGTCTTTTTCAGAATCCGGGCTTCCCGCCTGATCCGGGGCGGCCGTGTCCGCATCGGCAGTACACATCTGTCGACATGAGCAGAAAGAAAACGGCAATCATCATCGGCGCAGGACCGGCCGGCCTTGCCGCCGCGCACCACCTCGTGCGAAACCGGCAATTTTATGTCCATGTTTTTGAAATGGCTGATAAAGTCGGCGGGATATCGAGAACCGAATCCCATAACGGCTATCTCTTCGACATCGGCGGTCACCGGTTCTTCACCCGAGATCCCGTGATATCAGGATTATGGCAGGAAATGCTCGGCCGGGAGTTTCTCACCGTCCAGCGCCGCTCGAGAATCTACTATCGCCGCCGGTATCTGAACTATCCTCTCCGGTTCTGGGACACCATCAGCAACCTGGGGGCCGTCGAAAGCCTGCTTGCCTGCCTCAGCTATCTGAAGGCCAGGATGTTCCCGCTCGCCGAAGAGAACACCTTCGAACAGTGGACGGTCAACCGCTTCGGCAGGCGACTGTACGAGATGTTCTTCAAATCCTACACCGAGAAGGTATGGGGAATATCCTGCACCCGGATCAGGTCGGACTGGGCTGCGCAGCGGATAAAGGGGCTCTCATTCAGGACGGCTCTCACTCATGCTGTTTTCAGGAACACCTCAGCCGTCAGCCTCATCGAGGCGTTCTCCTACCCCAGGCTGGGGCCGGGGATGATGTGGGAAAAATTCAGGCAGGCGGTCCAGTCTGCAGGCGGCAGCGTGGAACTCGGCAGTCCGGTGGTCGCCCTCCATCACGCCGACGGAATGGTGCGGGAGGTCGTATGCCGCCAGGGCGACGACATCGTCCGGCTGCCCGCGGATGAAATCATATCCAGCCTGCCCCTGGACACTCTCATCCGCATCCTGGACCCGCCGCCTCCTCCTGAAATTCGTGAGGCCGCCGGCAAGATTTCCCACCGGTCCTTCATTATCATCATTCTGATTTTGAACGAGCAGGAACTCTTTCCCGATCAGTGGCTCTACATCCACTCGCCGGATGTGGCCGTCGGCCGGATCCAGAATTTCAAGAACTGGTCCCCAGCAATGGTGCCGGACCAGGCTACCACCAGCCTCGGCCTTGAGTATTTCTGTAATGAAAACGATAAATTATGGTCATCTGACGACCAGGATCTGATCCGTCTCGCCACACGGGAGATCGAACACCTGGGAATCGCACGGGCAGACAGCGTCATCGACAGCTGCGTGCTGCGCCAGGCGAAGGCATACCCTGTCTACGATGAGCATTACCGGGAGCATGTCGAGGTGATGAAGACCTATCTCGGGCAGATCCGAAACCTGCAGTCTGTCGGAAGAAACGGCATGCACCGCTACAGCAACATGGACCTGGCGATGACAAGCGGCATACTGGCGGCCCGGAACATCACCGGCTCCCGGCATGATCTCTGGCAGCTTGGCAATTCGGCAGATTACCTGGAAGAAGGGGCCCCGCGGGAAAAAGCGATGAAACCGCAGGCAGCCGCCGCTCCGTCGGAGCCCCGATCACGGTACGATTTCCGCAGCCCGTGATTCCTTGCCGGCCCCCCTCGCGGCGAAAAAGCCAGCTGCGTTGCTCGCCTGGCTGAGTATCAGGCAGCATGCCAGCAACCAGGACCGGGGAGCCCGCCGCCTTTTCACCGGGTAGACCATCAGGTCGAGATAGAACCGCAACGGCTCCATGCGGACGGCACCCGCCCCCCTCATCCTCCGGCATGCATGGTAGGTCTGGGCCCCGCGACCGTAATTGTAATGCTGACGGAGGAATCCGGCCAGGGTCATGGCATGGAAGTGCTCGACGATGACCGTCGGCACGTAACGTATGGCAAAACCCTCCTGCAGCCAGCGGTCGCAGAAATCGCGATCCTCGGCCGCCGCCCCCGTGAAGAGCGGGGAAAATCCGCCGATCCGGCGATAACCCGCGGCAGGGACAATCATGTTGTTGGAGGTGACAAAACGGGCTTCAGAATGGCCGGAATTGAAATAGAGGTACAGATATTCAACCAGGTCCTGGCTGGCCGCCGAAAAAAGGTTCCCTTCCAGTCCATTCACCGTCCGTCCCGCCAGCATCGCGTCGCCGTCAAGCTCTCCGCCAAGGCACTGCAGCCAGTCCCGGTTGAGCCTGCAGTCGTCGTCGAGAAAGGCCAGATATTGTCCCCCGGCACAGGAAGCACCAGTATTGCGGGCTGCTGCCGGGCCGCTGTTTTCCTGCCGCAGGTACCTGAACCGCACTCCCTGCATGGTTTCCCGGACAACCGACTCGCAGGACATTCTGCTGCCGTCGTCGACGACAATCACCTCCACCAGCGACCTGTCTCCGTCGAGGGCAGCGACAGACCGAAGACAGTCACGCAGCAGTTCCGGACGGTTGTACGTCGGGATAATGACAGAGACCTGGCAGGGGCAACCGCTCATGGCCGGTACGTGGCTTCCTGCCCGTCCTCCTTGACGACAACCGCAGCCCCGGTCTGCAGGGACCGGACGGCCGCGAGCGCGGCCAGCACCGCCCTGCGGCCGTCGTCGAAGGTGCAGGGCGACATGCTGTCCTCCGTGATCGAATCCAAAAATCCCTGCCATGCCCGGTGAAAGGTCTCGCCGAAGAGCCCCCGTCGCGCCGAAGTGGCCAATGCGACCGGGACCCGCATAAGAGCACCGGAAATCTCACGCAATCGGACGGCGATCTGTCCGGGATACTCATTGCCGGCGTAGAAACGCACCCCGTCGAAGCGGTAGAGGTTGATCAGCAGACGGCCCCCGCTGCCGAATATCTCCAGCTCGCTGGCCGGTCCGGTGCTGAAGGCATTGATCGCCGTTGCCAGCACGCCTCCGGACAGCCGGGCGGTAAGCACACTCACGGCATCCTCGTACACAGGCGAAGGATTGTGGATGGCAAACACCTGCTCGATCTCCTGGCCGAGCAGATATCGCCACAGATCGAGGTGGTGGACCCCTTCGTTGAAGGTCACCCCCCCGCCCCTGGCAAGGAGCCGGTGCCAGTCCGGCGCATCGGATCCGTCCCGGTTGTGGGTGTAGACGCTGCGTACGGCGATGATCGAGCCCAGTCGGCCGCTCGCCAGGATCCCCCTCGCCTCGACGATCGACCTGTGCCACCTCAGGTTGAAGCAGACCATGGTCTTCAGGGACGAATCCCGCCCGGCCCGGACCAGTTGCTCGCACTCGGCTGCCGACAGGGCCAGCGGCTTCTCGATGAAGACATGCTTTCCTGCCCGCAGGGCCGCCATTCCGATCTCGAAGTGGCCGGCCGTCGGGGTCAGCACCCCGACGGCCTCGATATCCGGATCAGCCAGCAGCTGGTCCGCCGTTTCGTATCGCCCGGCCACGGCGAACCGCCTGGCCATGTCATTGCGTCTGTCGGCATCGTGGTCGGCAACCGCCACCACCTCGGCGGCCGGCAGCCGCCTCAGCGAGGGCAGGTGATGCTCGAGTGCCACCTTGCCGCATCCCACCAGGCCAATCCTTACC
>WBUQ01000144.1 GCA_008933635.1 Desulfobulbaceae bacterium
GGGGGCTGAAACAGTCGTCGACGAAGAAATGGATCTGCGGGGGAAGGGGCGGATCCTGGTGGTTGACGACGAACCCCTGCAGCGTACCATTGCCTGCGAAATGCTGACATCCTTCGGTTATGAGGTGGCAACGGTCGCCAGCGGCGAGGAAGCGGTCGATCGTCTTCGTCGTGAGTCTGCCGATCTGGTGGTTCTCGACATGCTGATGCCGCCCGGAATAAACGGCCTGCAGACCTACCGGGAAATCATGGCCATCCACCCCGGTCAGAAGGCGTTGATCGTCAGTGGGTTCTCGGAGAGCAGCGACGTGAAGGAGGCGATGCGGCTCGGCGTCGGCGGTTTTGTCAAGAAACCCTACTCGATGAACCAGATCGCCCGGGCGATCAAGACGGAGCTGGAGCGTCGACCGGTGGCGGCGTGACCAGCTGCCGCCGGCCCCTCATTATTCCTTTTCTTCCTGTTGTTTCCTCAGGCCCGCCCACCAATCCAGCCGCTTTTTGACCTCTTTCTCAAAGCCGAAGGCCGACGGCCGGTAGTAGGTTTTCTCTTCCATCTGTTCCGGGAAGCAGGGCTGGTAGCTGTAGCTGTTGGCGTAATCGTGGGCATAACGGTAGTTGCGGCCGTATCCCAGTTCTTTCATCAGGCCGGTCGGGGCGTTGCGGATGTGCAGCGGGACCTTGAGATGACTGGTGGCGATGGCATCGGCTTTGGCCAGGTTGTAGGCGACCTCGGTGGCGTTGCTTTTCGGGGCGGTGGCGAGGTAGACGACAAGCTGGGTCAGGGCGGTGCTGGCCTCGGGCATGCCGAGGAAATGAACCGCATCCTTCACCGCGATGGCCTGGACCAGGGCCTGCGGATCGGCCAGGCCGACATCCTCGGTTGCCAGCCGGACCAGCCTCCTGGCGAGATACATCGGGTCCTCGCCGGCCTCGAGCATCCGCGCCAGCCAGTACAGGCCCGCCTGCGGGTCGCTGCCCCTGATCGATTTGTGCAGGGCCGAGATCAGGTTGTAGTGCTCTTCGCCGCCCTTGTCGTAAAACAGCGAGCGGTGCGAGAGGGCCCGCTCGACCGCCTCGCTGTCGATCGTCTCGCCGCGGTCGGCGTTGCGGCAGACCATCTCCAGGTTGTTCAGGGCCCGCCGTCCGTCGCCGCCGGCCTTCTCGGCGAGCAGCGCAAGGGCCTTCTCGTCGAGGGCCAGATCCCGTCCGACGTGGACCAGGGCCCGCTGGAGGATGTTCCGGATCTCGAGCTCGCTGAGCGGTTCGAGGACAAAGACGTGGCAGCGGGAGAGCAGGGCCGGAATGACCTCGAAGGAGGGATTTTCGGTGGTTGCCCCGATCAGGATGATCGCCCCCGATTCGACGTAGGGGAGGAAGGCGTCCTGCTGGGATTTGTTGAAGCGGTGGATCTCGTCGACGAAGACGATGGTCCGGCGGCTTTCCGCGAGCAGCAGCCGGCGCGCCTTCTCCATCAGTTCCTTGACCTCGGCGATCTTGGCCAGCACGGCACTGAACGGGGTGAAGGCGTGCCGGGTCCGCCGTTCGATGATCCTGGCCAGCGTGGTCTTGCCGGTGCCCGGTGGCCCCCAGAAGATGCAGGAACTGTAACTGTCCTGTTCGATCATCCGCCGCAGCAGCGAATCCGGCTGCAGCAGCTTGTCCTGGCCGAAGATCTCCGCCAGGTCCTGCGGCCTGGCCCTCTCCGCCAGGGGAATGTCGCGGGCCATCTCTTCTTCGCCGGTCATCGAAAGCTGTCTGGGCATGGTGTGTCCGGGTGGGAGAATTGATCTGATCGGCGCGGGTGGTTCACCCCTCGCGAAGGTACAGTCCGGCCAGGGTTTCGTAGCGCCGGCGATTGGCCCCCAGGTCCGAATAACCGAAGCGCGAGGCCGAGCGGAAATGGATGAGCCGGTTCTGCTCGTCGAGCAGGAATTCCACGTCGTCCCTGAACCTCAGGATATCGGTGGTAAAGACGCAGTGGATATAGACTGGCGTCTCGGTTTCGATCCGCACCCTGCCGGGATAGCTGCGAATCGCCTCCAGCAGGGCCGCGCGGGACTGCTCCAGGCTGCCGCTGAAGGGAAGCGGGGCGACGTGTCGCTTGCTGTCGCCCGTCTGGCTGGACACGGCGTTCGGGCTGGAGGGGAGGGGCGCGAGCCGGCCCTGGTGGATGCCGACTGTATCCGGAGTCCTGGTGTTCCTGAGAACGATGACGACCACGGCGACAGCGAAGGTGAGAAGAAGAACGAGTCTGACGGTCATCAGTCCCCTCCTTGTGGGTTCCTGCTCCGTTACCAGTGCGGCTGGTTGCCGATCCGGTAGTTCATGACCTCGATGGTGCTGCTGACGACGACAAAGGCATCCGGATCGATCTGCTTGATCGCGGCCTTCAGCTGGGCGATCTCGCCCAGGGTGACCACCGTGTAGATGATCTGCTCGGGGGTGCCGGTATAGCCCCCCTCACCCTGCAGGATGGTCACGCCGCGGTTGATCTTGCGCAGGATGAAATTGGAAATTTCCTTGTATTTCGGCGAGATGATCATCACCGATTTGCGCTGGCTGAGGCCGGTGATGACCAGGTTGACGATGTGCGAGCTGACATAGAGCCCGATCAGGGTATAGAGGACGGCCTCGAGTGAGTAGAAAAAGGTCACCATCAGCAGAACCAGGGCGTTGACGGTGAGGATGGTGTTGCCGAGGCTGATGGAGAAGCGCTTCAAGAGCATCACCGACAGCAGGTCCATGCCGCCCAGCGAGCCCGAGGACTTCAGGCTGATGCCGGTACCGGCGCCGAGGATGATGCCGGCGAGCAGGGCGTTGAGGATCTTGTCCTCCACCGCGATCGGCACCTGGACGTAGAAGAGGGTGACGGTGAAGATGCCGGTGCCGAGCAGGCTGTAGAAGAAAAAGCGACGGCCGACGGTCATCCAGGCCAGCAGGAACAGCGGGATGTTGATGGCGATGTAGATCCAGCCGGTCTCGAACCAGGGCATGGCCGTGTGCAGAATCAGGGCCAGCCCGGTGATGCCGCCGGTGGCGAATTCCTGGGGGATGACGATGCCGTTGATCGAGACGGCGCAGAGGATGCTGCCGATGGTGAGGAAGAGGGTGTCGAGGGCTACCTGCTGCCAGGAAGTAAAAAGGCGCTGTGGCGAATGGGGCTGCTGCATGGATGTCCTGTCGAAATGGATTGGAAAAGGCGTCCGGACCTTGTACATGATCCGTCGGCCGATTGCATCGGAAAAATGTCCGCCAGGTTCGCCGGCCTTATTCCCTCAGGATCGCCGCGATCATTTCATCGCGTTTGTCGCGGGCGAGATAGGGTTTCATCCTCACCTCGAGTATCCTGGCTTCCCGATCCCTCCGGCGGAGCAACGCATTGTTGATCTGGGCGAGGAGGTCGTCAATCTCGCAGGGTTTTTTCAGGTAATTGAACGCCCCCTGCCTGATGGCCTCGACGGCGGTGGCAACCGTTGCCTGGCCGGTCAGCATGACCACTTCGATCAGCGGATGCCGCTTCTTGATCGCCTGCAGGGTTTCGATGCCGCTCATCCCGGGCATTGCCACATCGAGGACGACGACATCGACGGCGCCGGTCTGCAGGTGCCGGAGGGCAGCCTCCCCGTCCTCTGCGGTGATGACGGAAAACCCGCGCTTCTTCAGGCGCTGGGCCATGATGTCGAGGAAGACCTGCTCGTCGTCGACAAGCAGGAGGGAAATTGCCGGTGAGGCTTGTTCAACCATGGTGAAACCGGAGGGAGGTTGGGTTCTGGGCGTATCGTCGCGCTACAGTATTGACTGTTTGCCGCCTGCCATGCAAGGGGATTTTCAGCGACGGCAAAATCGCTCGCTGGTGCGCCCCCGGCAACGGAGGCATCTTCCTTCTTCGGCACGTGTGCACCCGGGCAAAAGAAATTTCTGGACAGTGGCTGGAAATTGTATGTATATGCGTAATATCTGATGGAAATACGGGCAAATGATCTGTTTCGTTGCCCTGCCATGGATGGTTGATGCGGGGATGTGCTGCATCCGCTGGCCCGGCTGGTGCGTACAGGAGTGACTATTGCAATCGGAGAGAGGGAAGCATGCCGGATATCCTGGTGATTGACGACGACGACAGTTTTCGTTCGATGCTGTGCAAGATGCTGGCGAGGGCCGGCTACTCGGTTCTTGACAGTCAGGATGGCAGGAGGGCTGCCGCCATGGTCCGCGAGCACGCCATTCCGCTGGTCGTTACCGATCTGATCATGCCCGACCAGGAGGGCATAGAGACGATCATCCAGCTCCGCCGGGAATTTCCCGATGTGAAGATCGTGGCGATATCGGGGGGCGGTCGGGGGAGTTCGGATATCTACCTCGATTCGGCGATGCGCCTCGGTGCGACGCGATGTTTTGCCAAGCCGTTCAAGACCGAGCCGTTTCTCCAGGCAATCAGGGAACTGTTGCCGGCCTCCTCCAGATGAGCCCATCATTTCCTGAGGAGACTTCCATGGTCAGCCGGCAGCTGCTCGACGCGATCCGGGCCGGCTATGCCCTCGACTGGCATGGACTGCACGGCATCCGCCACTGGGCGAGGGTGTACGAGAACGGCATCCGCTTGGCGGCGGAAACCGGCGCCCGCCTGCCGGTGGTCCAGCTCTTTGCCGTGTTTCATGACAGCCGGCGGCTGAGCGAGGGCCGGGATGACGGCCATGGGCCAAGGGGTGCCCTGCTTGCCGAGGAGTTCCGTGGCCGGTATTTCGATCTCGCCGATGAGGATTTTGCCCTGCTGACAGCCGCCTGCCGCCGGCATACCGCAGCCGCTTCCGACGACGACATCACGGTCAGGGTCTGTTTCGATGCGGATCGCCTTGACCTGCCGCGGGTCGGCAAGGTCATCGATTGCAACCTGCTGTGCACCGACGCCGCCCGCCGGCCTGAGATCATTGCCTGGGCCAGGGGGCGCAGCGAGAGCGATGCGGAAGCCGGTATCCTCTCCAGCTGGGAGGAATGAAGGCATTTCCTTCCCCCTCTCTTCTCCCGAATCTCTCCGAAGGAAAAATGCTGCCGGTGATTGCCTGAACCACCTGCGACGTTGTATGATTGAGGCAGGCGCCGGGCCGGCTGGCCCGGCCTGAACCGACCAATCACGCATCGGGGGAAAGGGTATGCGCTGGCAGACGGGACGCAGAAGCGATAATGTCGAGGACCGGCGGGGCAGCCGGATTCCCGGGGGAATGAAGGGCGGCGGTATCGGCATCCTGCTGCTGGCCCTGGTCGCCATGTATTTCGGCGTCGACCCGGCCCTCATCCTCAATGTCGGCGATGCCCTGCAGCAACCGGCGAGCGAATCCTCCACCTACCGGCCAAGCGACGAAGAGCGGGAACTGGCCGACTTCGTCTCGGTGGTGCTGGCCGACACCGAAGACACCTGGAATCAGGTCTTTGCGGCGGCTAACCGCAGCTATGCCGAGCCGAAGCTGGTCCTGTTCTCCGGATCCGTGCAGTCGGCCTGCGGCTTCGCCCAGGCGGCGATGGGACCGTTTTACTGCCCGGCCGACAGCAGGGTCTATATCGATCTCTCCTTCTACCGGGACCTCAAGGCGGATCTCGGCTCGCCCGGAGATTTCGCCCAGGCCTACGTCATTGCCCACGAGGTCGGGCATCATGTCCAGAACCTGCTCGGGATCAGCGACAAGGTGGCGGCGCAGCGCGGCCGGGTCTCCGACGTCGACTACAACCGGCTGTCGGTGAGGCTCGAACTGCAGGCCGACTGCCTGGCCGGGGTCTGGGCCAGCCATGCCGACCGGATGCGGCGGGTTGTTGAACCGGGCGATATCGACGAGGCCCTGAACGCCGCCTCGAATATCGGCGATGACCGGCTGCAGCGCCGCTCGCAGGGACGCGTGGTGCCGGATTCCTTCACCCATGGCAGCTCGGCGCAGCGGGTCAGCTGGTTCCGGCGTGGCTTCGAGTCTGGCGAAATCGGCAGTTGTGATACCTTCGGGGCGAAGGCTCTCTGAAATGGGGAGAAAGACGGCGGTTTACAGAGGGAGTGGCGCACCCGGAGGGATTCGAACCCCCGACTCCCAGGTTCGAAGCCTGGTGCTCTATCCAGCTGAGCTACGGGTGCGCTGACGAGTGCTATCCGATACCATTTCCGCGGGCTCAGGTCAAGACCCTGTGCATCCGGCGGAAGAGAAAAGCAGGCCTTGGGCCCCCGCCGCCAGTCTCAGCGGCTGTCGCGCCCCATCGTCCCGGCCTTGGCGCTGATCCCCCGCCGCAGGACCTCGCGTTTGTAGAGATCGAGGGCGTCGCTGCGCTTGAGCATCCCCACCACCCAGCGCTCGGAAAGGCTTTCTACCACAGGGATCTCATCGATGCCCTTGATGTCGAACAACTGCATCGCGGTAAACAGGCTGTCGTCCGGCGTCAGCATGATGACATTGCGGTTGCAGATTCCCCCCACCTTGTAGGCGATTCGTTCCTTCTCCTCGCGATGCAGGATATTCTTCACATCCTGCAGCGAGACAATCCCGGTCATCTTGCCGCTGCTATCGATCACCGGGAAGTAGAATCCCTTGCCCATGCTGAATATTTTCAATAATTCTGAAATATTGGCGTCCTCGCTGATGTAGTCCACCTCGTCGCGGATGGCGGCGCCGACCTTCAGCGATTTCATGATCACCGTCTCACGGCCTTCGTGGATATTGATCCCTTCCCGGCTGAAATCGACGGTATCGATGGAATCCTCGCAGAATCTGCCCGCCACCACTGTGCCGATGATCGAGGTGACCATGATCGGGATGATGATCTGGTAGTTGCCGGTCATTTCGAAGAGCAGGAAGATGGCGGTCATCGGCGCATGGGTGGTGGCGGCCAGGAAGGCGCCGATGCCGACGGCGGCATAGGCCCCTGAACCGGCGGTCAGGCCAGGCAGGATTTTGTGGGCGACCGAGCCGAAGGCGCCGCCGAGCACCGCTCCGATGAACAGCGACGGAGCGAAGACCCCGCCCGCCCCGCCTGAGCCGAGGGTGACCGAGGTGGCGAGGATCTTCAGCAGGACCAGCGCCAGCATGACCCAGGCAATACCCTTGCTGTGCAGGACGTCTTCCATGTAGCCATAGCCGTCCCCCATCACCTGCGGGAAAAAGATGGCGATGACGCCGACGAGAAGGGCGCCGGTCAGCGGCTTCAGCTGCGGATGGAGAGCGATGGCCCGGTAGCGGTCGCGGACAGCGTAGAACACGCGGATGAACAGGACGGCTGCCAGGCCGACCAGGACCGCCATCAGGGCATAGAGGGGAATCTCGACCAGGTAGTTGACGACGGTGTAGTGGGGGATGGTGAAGACGCTCATCTCGCCGTACCAGCCGCGGGTGACGACGGTGGCCATCGCCGAGGCGATCACCAGGGCGGCAAACGAGGAGATTTCATACGTGCCGAGCAGGACGATCTCGGCGGCGAAGAAGATGCCGGCGATCGGGGCGTTGAACATCCCGGCGATGCCGCCGGCGCTGCCGGCGGCGATATAGACCTTCAGCCGGTTGCCTGATACCCGGGATATCTGCCCGACCTGGGAACCCATGGCGCCGCCGATCTGGGCGATCGGGCCCTCGACCCCGGCGGAGTTGCCGGTGCCGATGGTGAGGGCGGTGGCGATGATCTTGATGACGATGGTGCGGAAGCGGATGATGCCGTTTTCCAGGTTGACCTTGCGGAGGAAGGTGGGCAGGCCGTAGCCGTTGACTTCGCCGGGAAACAGCAGGGAAAGCGGGATCAGCAGGATCATGCCGGCCATGGGCAGCAGTGGCAGCAGCAGCAGGTGCCAGCCGCCCCGGTCGATTCCGAGCAGGCTGCCGCCGCCTTCGATGACGAGGGCATGGATGGCGTCGACCAGGCTGCGGAAGATGATGGTCAAAAGACCGGCGCAGAGGCCGATGAAGGTGGCGATCAGCATCATCCGGGTATTTTCGCCCGGCAGGAAATTGCTCAGACTTTTCCTCATCGCTTCACGGGGGTCCTGCAGCCGATTGCCGCCGCCTGGGCGAGGAAGAAGTCGTCGGTCATGCCGGCGATATAATCGCGGACCATGGCCGCCGGCGGCTGGCTCTGGCGGTAGCCCGGATCCATGTCGGTCATCAGGTCGATCTGCCCCGGCAACGGGCAGCCGGATGCCAGCATGCCCAGGTAGGCGGAGAAGAGGGCGGCGTAGCATTCGCCGATGACCGGCAGGTCCTTCCGGGTTTCCGGCGCCAGGTAGATCCGCTGGTAGTTGAAGGTCTTGAGTTCGGCGAGCGCCCGGGCGATCTCAGCGCTGAAACCGATCACCGGCATCTCGCCAGCCGGGCTGCTGCCGGGGGCCGGCACCGTGCTGGCGGCGATCAGGTCGGTGGTGAGGGTGTAGACGATGGTGCCGTTGGTGTCTCCCAGCCGCTCCCGGCACGGACCCGGAATATCTGCCCGGCTGATCAGGCCGAGGACGATGGCGTCCTCGATATCCCTTCCGATATAGGCGATGGTGTCGGCAAGCCGGACCACGCAGCCCTCGGCAGTGGCCGGGATCAGTGGAAGGTCGGGAGTGGCGGACTTGTCCTGCAGCCGCCGGTCGAAATCGGCGAAGGAGCCGATGGGGTCCGGGGTCAGGCTGCCGGAATCGACCTCGCCATCGTGGCAGAGGATGCCGTCCAGGGTCTGCAGGCTCAGGTTCCAGCCCCGGCCTTTGCGTTCGAGCCGGTCGAGGAAGCGGACCGACTGGACGTTGTGCTGGAAGGGCGGGAGACCGTGCTCCCGGCAGAGGCGGGAGAGAAACGCCTCGCCGCCGTGGCCGAAAGGGGGATGGCCGATGTCGTGGCCGAGGGCGATGGCTTCGATCAGGTCCTCGTTGAGTCCGAGGAAGCGTCCGATGGTCCTGGCGATCCTCGCCACCAACTGCACATGGAGGACCCGGTGGGTGATATGGTCGTTGGCAAACAGCGAGAATACCTGCGTCTTGTCGATATAGCGGGTGTAGGCCCGCGAGTGGAGGATGCGGTCCGCATCGAGGGCGAACTGCTGGCGGTAGCCGCCCCGCTCCTCGTGGTTGCGCCTGATCGCCTGCCGGCTCAGGGTCGCGGCCGGCGAGAGTCGCCTTTCCTCATCGCGGTTGAGGTCCCGGAGACGGGAGAAAAGGCCGGTATTGTCGGTTGGGTCGGGCATGCTGTCAGGCTGGTCGGAGGCGAAGGATTACGCTGCCGGAAAACTGGTCATTCTCCAGCGTGATGCGGAAATGCATGCTCCTGCCGCCGGTTCGGGGCGGACAGGAGCGGCGCGGGGCTGCTTCAGGCTTCAGGTCTTGCTATCTTCGCTGATTTTCGGGTGTTCGAGGCAGCCGGAGAGGCACTGCTCGCAGTTGGTGCTGGTCCGTCCTTCGCTGCAGAAGCTGGCGAAGCCCTTTATCAGGTCTTCGCCCCCTCGGGGGCAGCACTGCATGAACTGGGTGAAGCTGATCATCCGGGCGATGACTTCGGGTGGGGCGGCGTGTTCGATCCGGCAGGCCGCCTCTTCGGCAATTCCCCGGTCGATGGCCAGCACTTCGATGAAGAACTGTTTCAGGGCGTCGTGGCGGAAGATGACATCCCTCGCGACCTTCCTGCCCTTGGCGGTCATGGTGATCGCCTCGTAGGGGGCGTAGTTGATCAGATCCTTGCGGGCCAGGGCCCTCAGCGCCTCGGTGACCGAAGCCCGGCTGACCCCGAGCCGGCTGGCGATCTCCTTGCTCCTGGCCACATGCTTCTCGATGACGATATGG
>WBUQ01000145.1 GCA_008933635.1 Desulfobulbaceae bacterium
TCCCTGAGCTTTGCGTTGAGTTTATCGAAAATGCTGTCGAAGGGCCTCACTCAAAGCCTCTTGAAGGGCAGAAATACCCAAAAAGACAATTCGTCTGACAATGCGTGAACGGAGAACTGCAACTCCAGGCGTGGTTTCGACAAGCTCAACCAACGCCCAACTACCCCCGAAACAATCTCGCCACCTCCGGCGACCAGGACAGATGCACTTCAACCTCACTGCCCGAAGGATAAACCTCTCGCCCAGGCGGGAACAGGGCGAAACAGGTTGGCGGCTCCAGCCTTCCCGCCAGCCTCACTTCCTGCCCATCTTCGGTCATACTCAACATCCCGGCCTTCACCAGCAACACATCGCTTCGTCTCAGTTCAACCCGCTCCCTGAGCCGTGCCCTCGCAACCACCGGTTGATACTCGCGCACCCCTTGCATCTGCAGCAACGCCGGCCCGACAACCTCGTTCATTAACGTACGGACTGCCCCAGGCGGACCCGGCAGACCGAAGAATGGTTTTCCATCTAACCTGCCGATCAACGTTGACTGCCCAGGACGCATCGGAAGAGTCCGGGAAAGAATTTCGCCTCCGGCGGCGACAAATGCCTCTTCAAGCAGATCGTATTTCCCCGGCCCCATACCGCCGGTGCTGATCATTGCATCGAAATTTCCGGCAGAAATTTTTTCAAACACCCGTGCAAGCTCCCCCTTCCGGTCAGCCACCCGGCCCAGATCCTCCGGCTCGGCCAGAAACTGCCGGATCAATCCATTCAGCAGATAACCATTGGCGGAAACTTTCAACCCCGGCCGCAATGCACCCGGGGCATCCACCAGTTCACTGCCTGTGCAGAAAAACCCCACACGCGGCCGACGATACACTTCAATCTCAACGTGCCGGGTTGCAGCCAGCAAGGCCAGATGCTCCGGCTGCAGGATGGTCCCTGCCTCGACAAGTTCTTCACCTTTGGCTATCTGACTGCCCTTCTTCTCAATAAAAGTATTTTTCCTTCGCAAGGAATCGGCCGGGACAGTCACCGTCGCCCCAGACACCTGGCATTCCTCCTGCGGCACCACCTGATCCGCCCCTTCCGGGACCATGCCGCCAGTCATGATCCGGCAGGCCGAACCGGCCTCCAGCCGCTGAGACATTTGGCTTCCGGCCGCAATCTCTCCGACTACGCGGAATTGCATACCTTCCTGACGTTGAACACCATCCGTTGCCAGCGCATAGCCATCACGTAGAGCCTGGTCATATCCAGGCACGGCAGCTAACGCCGTCACAGTGCGTGCAGTCACTCTCATCAGCACTTTAGACAGGGTGACTAGATCTGCATCAGGTAATCCGGGCATTTCCTTCACAGCGACGGCAGCCATATACATTCTGTTCAAACCCACTCCTTATCCCTCAATTTCACAATCAAAATCAGACTTTCCGCTTTTCAGGAAATTTTCAGAAACAATTTTTCACATCAACGGACAAAACCCTGGAGATCTTTCCAGCTGTTTCATATGATACCAATATCATAATATATATTTTACAGATTAAAATGGTAAGATAATTGCTTTATCTCGCCAGAATCATTAATTTCAGCTATTGGTTCAATAATCTGGTGGATTTTTCATTAATTTCTACGCTTCCGTATTATCTTTGAGTGATGTCCGGTTAAGAATTTGCAGAGATTTTGCCAAAACAGGGGCTTCCGGATGGACACTAAATAAACTGTTCAACCCAACAACAGGATCGGAAAAAGAAGCAATTTTAAATTTTTTTGGAAACGTCAAACTGCTGTTGCCCCCGGGCAAGGCTCAGGAGAGAAGATCCCTTGAAAATCATGATGCCTTTCCATCCCCATGTGCGGAATAGCCGGATATTTTAACTTGCAGGCATCGCCTGAACCGTCACTTTCCTTGCTGGAAAGGATGATCTGGTCTCTGCGTCATCGCGGTCCGGATGGCTTCGGCTTTTTTCAGAACGAGCAGGTTGGACTAGCTCATGCCCGTCTGAGCATCATCGATCTGGAGGGTGGATGGCAACCAATCTGCAACGAAGAGAAAACGATCTGGGTCATCTTCAACGGTGAGATCTTCAACTACCTGGAACTGCGCGAGCAGCTTATCAAGCGAGGGCACCGTTTCACCACCAATTCCGACACCGAAGTCCTGGTGCACTTGTATGAGGAGAAGGGAGAAAATTTTGTCGAGGAGTTGAATGGACAATTTGCGATAATCCTCTACGATATTCGCCGTTGTTCCATCCTACTTGCCCGTGATCGGATGGGCATTCGTCCACTCTTTTATACCTTTCATCAGGGAAGATTTTTTTTCGGGTCGGAAATCAAGGCTATCTTTTCAGCGGATGCAACGATTCCCCGTGCTATGAATCCTTGTGCCCTCCAGGATATTTTCACCTTCTGGAGCCCTGTCGCTACTGAAACAATATTTCAAGGCGTCTCGCAGCTTCTGCCTGGCCACACCCTTAAGGTTGACAGACAGGGTATTCATGTTCAAAGACAATACTGGGATATCGATCTGCATGTTGAGGAGTCTGCGGGATCACCCGAGGAGCTAGCGGAAGAGCTGCGTGAATTACTTATCGACGCCGTCCGGCTCCGACTGAGGGCCGATGTCCCGGTTGGCGCCTATCTCAGCGGTGGACTTGATTCCTCGACAATCACTTCACTGATTCGGCATTACACCACTAATCCACTGAAGACTTTTTCCGTGGTTTTCGAGGACAAAGTCTACGACGAGCGAGACCAGCAGGCACTAATTGTTGATTATCTCAATACAGATCATCACCAGGTTGCCTGCAACTACAGGACGATAGCCGATGCCTTCCCCAAAGTCGTTTACCATGCCGAACTGCCGGTTCTGAGGACCGCCCCAACTCCGCTTTACCTTCTCTCAGGCCTGGTGCGTCACCATGGTTACAAAGTTGTGCTTACCGGCGAGGGGGCGGATGAAATACTGGGCGGGTACGACTTATTCAAAGAGGCCAAGGTGCGGGCCTTTATCTCCCGACAACCTGATTCCTCCTACAGAGCGATGTTGCTCAAGCGACTGTACCCTTACCTGGCGTTGTCTCCCACACGGTCAGCCTCCTATGCCAGGCAGTTTTTCGCCACCGATATCACACCGGATGCCGATCTGTTCTACAGCCATCAGCTGCGATGGAAAAACGGCGAGTTCTTGCACCGCTTTCTGGCAGATGAATTTATACAGTCGAACTATTCACCTCTGGCTGCAATCACCGAATCATTTAAAGACAAACTGACAGATCTGCATTATTTCAAGAGGGCTCAGTACATCGAATCCCGGCTGTTGTTGGGCAACTACTTGCTCTCTTCCCAGGGCGACCGCATGGCCATGGCGCATTCGGTGGAAGGTCGTTATCCCTTCCTCGATCACCGTGTCGTGGAGTTTGCCGCCAGACTGCCGATGCGGCTGAAAATGAAGGGGATAAACGAAAAATATCTGCTCAAGCGAGCGATGAGCGACCTCCTCCCGAGGGAAATTCTCAACCGCACGAAACAGCCATACATGGCGCCTGATATCCTGAGCTTTTTTGGAGCGCACCCCCCAGACTACGTCGAACATTTCCTCTCGGAATCCGCACTTCGCGATAGCGGGATGTTTAAAAATGACGTGGTATTGAATCTGGTCGCAAAATGCAGAAAGAAAGCAAGGCAAGGGTTTCGGGAAAACATGGCATTGGTCGGCATACTGTCGACCCAGATACTGTACGATCTATTTATTGCAAATTGGCTGGTCGAACATCCCGACACCCTGCCGAACACCCGAGTAATTGTTCATTAATGGAGCGATGATGCAAGCATATAAAGACCAGATTCGGGCATTCATTATCAACAATTTCCTTTTCGATTCGGAAGAAAATACCCTGGAGAACGATGCCTCGTTTTTGGAACAGGGTATTATCGATTCGACAGGAGTACTGGAGCTTGTTGAATGGCTGGAAGACACCTTTGCCATGAAGGTTGAGGATGATGAGTTAATACCTGACAACCTGGATTCCGTAGACCAGTTGGCGCAGTTTGTTGCCAGAAAGAAAACCTGATTCCTTTGCCGATGACTACGCTGCTTACAAGTTATCTGATCGCTGCAGCTGAAAGGACGCCCGACAAGCAGGCCCTGCTGTATGGCTCCGATCATTCAACGTACAGTGAGCTGCTTATGTCTGCCCAGGGAATAGCCTGCTGCCTGAATGAGCTTCATCTCGAAACCGGCTTCCGGGGAGCTATACTCAACGATAATCCCTTTGAATATATTTCCGCCTATTTCGGGATACTCCTGGCAGGCGGCATCGCCGTCGGGCTCAACACTCAGACCTCGGACGCCGTACTCGTCTTCGTGCTCAACGATTGCGAGGCTTCTATCCTTTTCACCTCCCCCAAGTTCAATCGCTACCTGACTAACGCCCTGCCCCAGGTCCCTTCCCTCAAGGCTTTGGTTTCTTCCGGACAACTGGGAGAGCAGATTAGACCATCCTCCTGCATGCGGTGGGAATTTGCCGAGTTGTGCAATTATTCGCAGAAAAATTCAATTTCCCTGCCTTTTCGTTCTTCCCATGATTTTGCACAGATTATTTACACATCGGGATCTACCGGTAAGCCCAAGGGTGTTGTACTGCGTCATGCAAACCTGATCGCAAACACGGAATCGATTATCTCCTACCTTAGTCTGCAGGCGAGCGATCGGGTCATGGCGGTGCTGCCTTTCTTCTATTCTTACGGCAATTCAGTGATGCTCACCCACCTGGCAGTCGGCGGCTCGCTGGTGGTCAACCAGAGTTTTCTCTATCCCAACGTTATCCTCCAGCAGATGGTAGACCATGAGGTTACTGGTTTTTCCGGCGTTCCTTCCACCTTTGCCATCTTGCTCAACCGCTCTGCCATTGCCTCCTTCTCTTTTCCCAGGTTGCGTTATCTCACCCAGGCCGGGTCCGCTATGTCGCAGGATCTTGCCCGGCGGCTGAAGCAGGTTTTCCCGACTGCTGAGATCTTTATCATGTACGGGCAGACTGAGGCTTGTGCCCGCCTGGCCTATCTCGATCCGGCTGAATTGGAACGAAGACCCGGGTCCATCGGCAAGGGCATCCCGGGGGTTGAACTGACCTTACGTGATGCCGCCGGAAACCCAGTCCCGGCAGGAGAGACGGGCGAGATCGTGGCCCGCGGCGATAATATCATGGCCGGATACTGGAATCGCCCGGAAGAAACCAGGGAGGTTCTCCGTTACGATGGTTTATGGACAGGCGATCTTGCCCGAATGGACGAAGACGGATATTTATACATTGTCAGCCGCAAAAGCGATCTGATCAAGTCCGGCTCCCACAGGATCGGGCCCAAGGAGATCGAGGATGTTCTGGAGGAACACCCTGCTGTGCACGAGGCCGCCGTGGTTGGCATTCCCGACGAAATCCTTGACGAGCACATACGGGCTTGCGTCGTTCTCCGGCCGAATTCGTACTGTTGCGAAAAAGACCTGCAGATCCATTGCAGAAAGCGTCTCCCACAATTTAAAGTTCCTCATGAAATGGTCTTTCTGGCTGACCTGCCGAAAACATCTTCGGGTAAAATCATAAAGAGCGAATTGCGTTCATCGGTGATTCTCAAATGAAACTTTGTACAAAATGCATCCTCCCGGAAACTTTTCCCGGGATTTCATTTAATGATCAGGGACTATGCAACCACTGCCGCAATTATCGCGGAGTCCAGGTTGCTGCAGCCCAAAAGCAGAAGTATGAGCAGAAATTTCGCGACCTCCTTGCTTCAGAAAGACGAGCCTCATCGTATGATATTCTGGTTGCATACAGTGGCGGCAAGGATTCCACCTATACCCTGGATGTGCTGACCAACCGGTACCATCTCAGAGTGTTGGCCCTGACATTTGACAATGGCTTCATTTCGCCCCGGGCCCAGGAGAATATTCGCGTGGTCTGCGGCAAGCTCGGAGTCGACCTGCTGATTGTTCGGCCGAACCCTTTGATGTTGCATAATATATTTAGAACAGCTGCAGACCAGGAGCTTTTCTCGATGAAAACCCTGGAGCGAGCATCTACCATCTGTACATCCTGCATTGGCTTGATTAAAAACCTGGTTCTGCGCACCGCCATAGAAAAAGAGATCCCGTTCGTCGGTTTCGGCTGGTCGCCAGGACAGGCCCCGGTCCAGGCCTCAGTGATGAAAACCAATCCCACCCTGATGCGCGAGACCCTCCAGACCATCTATAAACCATTGCACCGAATTGCCGGTGATGCCATTAATCCCTACTTTTTAGCGGAAAGCCATCTGTCCATGCCCGAGAGGTTTCCCTTCAATGTCCATCCACTGGCCTTCCTGCCATACAACGAGGAGACCATAATCGAACGGATCAAGTCGTTCGGTTGGATCAAGCCGGATGATACTGACCCGAATTCCTCAAATTGCCTGCTCAATGCGTATGCCAACCATATCCACTGTCAGCGCTACAAGTTTCACCCCTATGTCTGGGAAATCGCCAATATGGTGCGGGAAGGCATCATGAGCCGAGAAGAAGGTCTTGAAAAAATAGAAACACCGGAAAATGAAAAAATGATTGCCTACTCAAAAAGTATTCTACACAACAGAGAGTGACAACTCTTTGTGAGGTAGGTTGAAAAAAATGGACACCAAAGTTTTGAAAATTTAGAAGAAAACAAAACGGAGGTGTCATTCATGGAGAAAATCCCACATGGCCGGTACCCAAAAGAGTTCCGGGAAGAGGCCGCCCGGTTGGTAATCGAAGATGGAATGTCGGCAGGAGAAGTGGCAACACGTCTTTCTTTGCCTAAGTCCACCCTGGAGAACTGGGTGAGAGCAGCCAAGGCTGGAAAGCTTGGCGACATTGGTAAGAACCGACAGCCACTGACCGAGGTGGAAGCTGAGTTGGCCCGGGTTAAGCGGGAGCTGGCCATCACCAAGATGGAGCGTGACATTTTTAAAAAAAGCCGCTGCGTACTTCGGAGTCTCGCAAGCTCGCTTACCTGCCAAAGAGTCGCTGCACGGTACGCGGCGATAGACAGTATGCGACCTGACTATCCAGTTCCGCTGTTGTGCCGAGTTCTCCGGGTATCTGCCAGCGGTTATCATGCCTGGCGCAAGCGTCCACCATCGCGACGGACTCTTGAAGATGCGCGGCTGGAGGTTGAGATCAGGGCCGCGCATCGGCGAACGCGGGAAACCTACGGAGCGGAGCGCTTGCAAAAGGATCTGTCCGCGCACGGGGTGAAGGCCGGAGTGTGTCGCATCAAGCGCCTGCACCGGAAGCTCGGCTTGCGCTGCAGGCAAATGCGGAGGTTCAAGGCGACGACCAACTCCCGACACTCCCTGCCGGTGGCTGAGAACCTCCTGGATCAGCGATTTGAGGCGAAGGCTCCTGACCAGATCTGGTTGAGCAACATCACCTGTATTCAGACTGGAGAGGGTTGGCTCTATCTTGCCGGACACAAGGATCTGTGCACTCGGGAGATCGTCGGCTACGCCATGGCTGCCCGTATGACGAAGAACCTTGTCAGCCAATCTCTTTTTCGGGCCGTTGCCGTCAAACGTCCGAAAGCCGGGCTTATCCACCATTCGGATCGTGGGAGCCAGTACTGTGCCTATGAATACAGGAGGTTGCTTGACCAGTTCAAGATGCGGACTTCCATGAGCGGCAAGGGAAACTGTTACGACAACGCCCCCATGGAAAGTTTTTGGGGAACGCTGAAGACCGAGCTTGTTTTTCATCGGCATTTTGAGACCAGGCAAGAAGCCGTTCAAGAGATTACAGAATACATTGAGCTCTTCTACAACCGTCAAAGGCGCCAGGAAAAACTTGGCTATCTCTCACCAGCTGCCTTTGAACGTGGTTTTTATGAACAGAAAAAAATTACTGGTCAATTTGGTGTACATTATTGACGACCGACCTCATTCCGCCGAGATCACGGCAGGGATTCACCGTTTTTTTTTAACAGGATTGTCCGGTTCCGGCAAATCGACCATCGCCAAGGTGCTTATGGTGAGATTCATGGAAATGAACGACCTTCCCGTTACGTTGCTGGATGGTGATATCGTCCGAAAGAATCTGTTTTCTGAACTGAATTATACCGAGGAGCATCGCAATCTGAATGTGACGCGGATAGGTTTCGTGGCCAGTGAAATTACCCAAAATGGTGGTATAGCCCTCTGCGCGCCTATCGCCCCATATGAGGCATCCCGTACAACAAACCGTGAGTTGATAAGCCGTTATGGCGGATACATAGAGGTGTATGTTTCCACTCCGCTGGAGGTGTGTGAACAGCGGGACCGCAAGGGCCTCTATGCAAAGGCGCGCAAAGGCCTCGTGAAAGGTGTAACCGGTATTTCAGATCCGTATATTCCGCCGATTAGTCCTGAGTTGACAATCGACACCAGCAGGATGACACCAGCCGAAGCCGTTCAGGAGATTTTGCTTTACCTTGAAGAACAGGGATTTATAGAATAACGGCAGAACTTAAAGTATAGAAACTTTATTATGCTTTGTGAGCAAAACCTTCCCGTTTCCTTGTTGATTTTGGGCAGAGAAACCTAGCTGGATGTCGAGGGGCAAAATGTTTGTTAATGAATATTTTGTAAATCATTTTGATAAACATAATCAAATACCGACCTCAGAAGCTACTGTTGCGCTGACTGTTTCAATCTTGATCTTGCTGATTGGTATTTTATTTACAACTAAGGTAAAACCCAAAAATTTTATCTGCCAAGAAGATCATTTCAGAATCGAAAGCAGCACAGCATTACGAGGGATAGCAATTATTTGTCTGTTATACGGGCATTTTGCCGAAAAATGTATCGTAGGGGAATATTTCTTTGAATCCGCAGGAAGATGGGCTGTAATAATTTTTTTATTTATTTCTGGTATAGGTTTAATAAAAAAATATTCTTGGTCTAACTTGCCAACAGATTTTCTTTATCGAAGAATTGCAAAACTTTTACCATCTGTTTTTGCTGCAACCACTTTAGTCCTTATTCTTGATTATGCATTTTTGGAAAAAACCTATAGTCCAATCATTTTAATATTGGGTTGTTTAGGAATATTTTCAACACAATCACCAGATGGACCGGCATGGTTCATTACGTATATTATTTTTTTGTATACAGTATATTTTCTACTTTCAAAAATACACATCCCAACCACAAGGAAAATATTTATTCTCTTTGCGCTTTGCTATGGAGTAAGTTTTGGAATCTGGCACATCGGTAAGCGTGCTCAATATATCGAAGAGTGGGCCCAGTATGCCTTCGTTTTCCCTGCTGCGGTAGCGATAGGCATATATCTTCCTCAAATATTTGACTTTCTCATAAAAATTTTCATTAAGCATAAAGCTAGATATTTACTAGCGATGTTCTTCATCGGCTATTTATATTTAAATAAAACCGGACAGGATGTAATTTCAAACTGCATTAATTCGTATACTTTTTCACAAACTATTCAAATGGTATATGATTTGATGTTAGTTTTTATAACAGTTATGGTTACAACAATTTTTGATTATTATAATTTTGAATCATCATTCTTGACAATACTCGGAAATTATTCATTTGAAATTTTTTTAATACACCTTCCATTTATGGAAAATTACGATTTTCTATTATTTCGTAAACC
>WBUQ01000146.1 GCA_008933635.1 Desulfobulbaceae bacterium
GGATGTTCTGGGACGGCCGGGCGGCCGGCTGGAGGCTCGGTGACCCGCTGGCTGAGCAGGCCCAGGGCCCCTTTTTGAATCCCAAGGAGCAGGCTCTCTCCTCACCACCTGATGTAGTGACTAAGGTCCAGAATTCAGAATACTCAGTTCTGTTCGCGGAGCAATGTCCAGGCACCGTTATCGCTGACCTTTACGATTGCATCGGGCGCGCCATCGCAGCATTTGAGCGATCTTCCGAGGTCAGTCCGTTCACTTCCAAATACGATTACTGGCTAAAAGGGAAGGCCAAGCTGACCGCCCAGGAGCACCTTGGCCGGGCGCTATTCCAAGGCAAGGCCAAGTGTTCAGCCTGCCACATCATGAAAGGCAAGCAACCGCTGTTCACCGACTTTACCTACGATAACCTCGGCATTCCGAAGAATCCCGAGAACCCGGCAACAATTGCCGACCCAACCTGGGCAGATCCCGGCCTGGGTGGCTTCTTGAGGAGTCTCTACCCTGATCAAGAGGAAATCTACGCCGTGGAGATGGGCAAGCACAAGGTTCCGACCCTGCGCAACGTCGACCTGAGGACGGTCGGAGGTACCGACATCACGAAGGCGTACGGGCATAACGGCTATTTCAAATCACTGGAGGAAATTGTCCACTTTTACAATACCCGTGACGTTCCCGGTGCGGGATGGCCGGAGCCGGAAGTGGCAGAAAACGTGAATACGGCCGAGATGGGGAATCTCGGTCTGTCGCCCCGCGAGGAGGCGGCGATCGTGGCGTTTATGAAGACTCTCTCAGACGGTTACCAGCCTAAAGTTGGAAAGTGAGGGCAGAATAATCTGTCAGATAGTGCAGTCGTTCGTACGTTGCATGAGTCGATTTGCCCATGAACAAAGTGCAGCAGGCCCGGTATCCCGACTATGGGGTGCCGGGCTTTTTTTCTGATTACCATAGAACTTCAGCGCAGCTCGCAGATCGAACCCGGCTCTACTTGATTCTCCTATAGTCTACATCATCAGCTTCCAACGTAAATCTCTGTCGTTTTTCCATTATCTGCCATCCTTCTTGCCGATCGCAAGGCTGCCGGTATGTCTGCCGCCAAAAAACCGGTTCAGGACCAGCATCGACAAAGATAGCGGCTGCTTCTTTGCCGGATCGGCCGTATGGGTTCTCGCAATCGTCGCTGAAGTCTGCGATCCGGCCATAGGATGTGACCCCTCCATCAGAGAAACCGATGATTGCGGAGGTGCTCCAGATTTCGCCCTGGTTCACGCCGCCACCGCTGATTCGTATTTCCATCCTGCCATCCTGGTTGATATCAGGCAATGCACTGATGCGGTGATCCCACCCTCCCGAATAAACAACCAGGCCAATAACCTTGTTTTCGGCAATAATTGCGATACCGTTTTCCCCAAAGTTATGCCCGGGCTGACAGAACGTAAAAAGCACTGCAGACTGGTTGGCGGGATGAGGGATAAAGTTCCCGCTGGCTATATCTATGATTCGGAACTCGTTGAGATCAGGAGTACAGTGAATGCCATGGTCAACCCATGTCTCGGCCGGAATGAGATCAAGCAGAACTTCTGTCACAAGTTCCTTGTGTATTTGAGAGATATCGCTGGAAATAGCAATCTGCCTCCCGTCAACAATTGGAGAATCATTGGCAAACGAACAAGGCAGCATACACGCTGCGAAGACAGCCTGAAAAAATGCGGCATTCAAGAAAAACATCCACCGGCTGCTACACATGAACTGAGCCGGTAAAGAGAAAAGCGGCAATGCAGCAAAAGAGGAATGTTTTCATACTCTCGTCCATCTGACTGGGAATAACAGGGGGCTGTTCTCTCTTTTTTTTGATAGGGGGAGTGTAGAGCAATCGCACGATCATTGGCCCGGG
Source organism: Desulfobulbaceae bacterium (assembly GCA_008933635.1). Lineage (GTDB taxonomy): Bacteria > Desulfobacterota > Desulfobulbia > Desulfobulbales > Desulfocapsaceae > Desulfoprunum. The sequence continues at coordinate 1,889 of WBUQ01000146.1, forward strand.
AGATAGTCTTCGCGAACGGGGGAGAAGACTTCAATTGCCACTGAATCGACCAGGATCTCTGCGCTGTGGCTGACGTTGCTCTTTATGCACCAGCTGTCACCGGGCTCGACGGTGAATACTTCGTCGCCGATGGTGAGGCGGATTTTCCCCGACACCAGGTAGCCTGTCTGCTCGTACAAGTGGGAATGCGACGGCAAAGTGCTGCCTGCCTGCATTCTGAACTCGGAGAAGAGTGTTTTCTCCCCGAAAACGAGTGTCTTGAGGTTGATGCCGGGGAGAACTGGCTTGTAGCCATCTGGGTTTGCTTTGTAGAACATGTCGCGTTCCTGGTAATGAAATTTCTGGGGGCAAGATAGTTGAGCCCGTTTTCAGTATTTGCTCCGAAAATATCAGAGTTCTATCCCCAATTATTTACTCTTTGTTTTCGATTTTAATTTTAGATCGAACTTGTCTTTATTGATGATAAAACGCTCGTGTGTGCCTTTCGTAATGAGGTCAATGCCATCATGTGCCTCAACCTCGAAAACCAATCGTCTCCCATCCACCTCCACGAGTTTGACTTTGGTGGTGACATCAAGCTTCGGTGGGGTCGCTGCAAGGTGGTTGACGTCAATACGGGTGCCGACGGTTTGTTCTGCTGGCCAATCCAGGAAGGGTTTTACAGCCTGGATGCAGGTCCATTCAATCAAACCGACCATGTAGCCTGTGGCAAATACATTCGGCATGATCTGAAATTCACTTGCCTCCGGATACAAAGCCGGAACTGTCTTTGATTCAGTAATTGTAAAGGTAAACTCATGTTCAACTCCAGGCCGCAAAGTATCTTTCATGGTGTCCCTCTTGAGTGATTGGTTAGGAGTTTTTGTTAAATATTTAAATAATCGGGGTCTGACTCCTATTGTTATTCTTTTCTTGTAACTTATGGAAATATAAATCCTTGACCATCAAGAAAAAGTTGGCAGGATCTGAACTTTTGATAGCAGAAAAGGGCATGTATGCTGGTGTATGGGAGGCCATGGACTGCCATCGAATCAAAAAATGGCGGCCAGTCATCATGATGTTGTCCTTTATGGGCTCCGTTTGGATAGAAGAAGCCACCTCGGTATCCGTAACCGAGGCGGTCTCGAGCTGAAAGCTCGCTGAGGTAAAGCTCACACCATTGAAACCAACCGCCGATAAAATCGAAGGTTTTTGCACGTTCCATCAGGTTCCGGTCCATATCTGTTCCTCCATTTCCAATGCTGAGAGTCATTGAGTGGAAAAATCAATCTGCCCCTTCCCTAATTTTGACATATATTAAATTCTCCAAATTAACAATCTGATATGCTTATTTGGCCTTAATATACAAAACCTTATGATCAGTGTTCGGCACTTGCCTTTCTTCGGTCACGAACAAGTCTCTCTTGGATTTGACAAGATCGGAGAGTTTTTTGAATCCAAACAGCCTTGAATCAAAATCTGGTTGCAGCTTGGTCAGGTAACTTCCGAAGGTACCGAGTTGTGCCCATCCTGTTTCGTCGGATGATTTTTCCAGTGCATCGAGGATGAATGCTTTGGGAAATTCTTGAACCATTCTGTTGGAATCAGTAGGCGGTTTGTTTTCTGCTGTTTTGGATCCGCTGCCTTCTGACGAGACTTCTTTGGTGGGTTGATCAGGAACAATTGGGCGCAGGACTTCTGTAAATACAAATTTTTGGCAGGCGTTGCGAAAAGCCTCGGGAGTCTTTCGTTCTCCGAAGCCGTAGACGACCAAACCTTCTTCGCGCAGCCGTGTTGCAAGGCCTGTAAAATCGCTATCGCTCGAAACGAGGCAGAATCCATCGAATTTGCGGGTGTACAGCAAATCCATGGCGTCGATGATCAACGTGCTGTCCGTCGCGTTCTTTCCAGTCGTATAGGCGAATTGCTGCATCGGCTTGATTGCGTATTTCTGCAGCACTTTTTTCCAGGGCGCACTCTGGGGAGAGGTAAAGTCGCCATATATCCGCTTGACGATCGCCTCACCATATTTTGCAATTTCTGCCATGAGACCTTCAATTACGGCTGCTTGTGCGTTGTCAGCGTCGATCAGCACAGCAAGTCGTTGGCTTGGATCTTCGGACTCAATTTTTGCAACCAGGCGAGGGGTAACCATGAATTCTCCAGAAGCGGTTTGTGGTATGGGGTAATTGTTGTGGGTGACAATCTGGGTTTGCTTTGTGGAACATGAGGCATTCCATTTAATGAAATTCCTGGAGTCCGTTTCGTCTATGCGCTCATTGCAGGCTTCGAAAATAACAGGGTATGTCGCTAAGAAGTTCGAAATTAGCCTGTGACACACCTTGATGTTGGCAAGTATCTAATTTTATTGTATCTGCTTGCTCAACTTGGACTCTTTTGGACCCTGGAACAAAAAAAGGACTTAGAGATCTACCTCTAAGTCCTTGAAATATCTGGTCGGGATGAGAGGATTTGAACCTCCGGCCCCCTGAACCCCATTCAGGTGCGCTACCAGACTGCGCTACATCCCGCCGTACAGTGTCGCTCTATGTACCATGGGCCGTCATGGCTGTCAACAGGAGGAATGCCTGTGGTTCAGGCTCCCTTGCTGTCCAGCAGCTTCTGCAGACTCTGGAGTTCGGATTTGATGCGGCCGATGGTGGCCATCAATGCATCCTGCTCAGGAGGAGGTTCCTGCTGGGCTACTTCATGAACCTCGTGATGGTGCGTGGAGTGGTGGTCGTGATGATGGTGCTCGCGGCCGTCATCGTGCGTCCCGGCCTCATCGGCGAGGTACTTTCTGGCGCCGGCGATGGTATAGCGTCGTTCGTGCAGGAGTTCCTTCAGTTTGAGGATGAGTTCGACATCTGCCCGACGGTAGAGCCGCTGCTTGGAGTTGGCCCGTTTGGGGTGGATGGCGCTGAACTCGCTCTCCCAGTAACGGAGGACATGGGGGGGGACGCCTGCCAGTCTGGCGACTTCACCGATCTTAAAATAGAGCTTGTCTGGAATCTCAACGTTCATGTCACCAGCCGAACTCCTTGCAAGATGGGAAGGGGGGAACTATTTGTTGAGTTCTTCCCTCAATTGCCTGCTTGGCCTGAAGCTGACGGTCTGCCTCTTCTTGATCGTAATCGCTTCGCCGGTGCGGGGATTGCGTCCGTTTCTCGGCGATTTGTTGCGGACGGAAAACGTGCCGAAATGGACCACCTTTATCGGTTCGCCAGCCAGGAGAGACCCTTTCATGGTCTCGAAAACGCAATCGACAATATCGGCGCAGGCGCTCTGCGAAAAGCCGAGACGCTCGGCAACCGCCTCAGCCAGCTCTTTTCTGGTCAGGTTTGCTAGATTCATATCATGCATCGCGTAAGCTCGCTCCAAATTGTTCCGCCAGCAAGTCTACTATCTTTCTGTTGGATTTTTCAACATTCTTTTCAGTAAGGGTTTTCGTCGCCGAGCGGAAGGTGACCGAGATGGCAACACTTTTAAATCCGCTTTTGATGTTCTTGCCCTGGTAGACATCGAAGACACAGACATCCTCGATCAGTGGATCCCGACTTGTCCGGATGGTCCCGACCATCTCACCGGCAGCGACGGCGGCGGGGACGACGAAGGCCATGTCGCGCTTGACAGAAGGATAAACCGGCAGGGCGGTGAACGATTTCGGAGCGGCGGCCAGATTGCACAGGGCATCGAAATCGAGATCAAAAAAGCAGACGTTGTGCTTGATGCCGAAGCCGCGCAGAACCTCCGGCCGGATTCTGCCGAGGGTGCCGACGACCGTTTCCTGATGACGGATCTGCATGGTTTCGCCGACTGCAGCAAAGGGCTCTGATTCGGCTGGTGCGGGGATCTGGAACTCGAGGCAGACAGGTGATGCTGCCAGATTGAGCCGCATCTGGCCGAGGATGTGTTCAACCGCTCCCTTGGCATCGAGGATATCGACATCCTCCTCCCGGAAGTGGAGGGGAGGACTATAGCCGTAACGGTTGCCGGCAAGCACGCCGGCGAGACGGGTTATCTCGGCCGGCTGGCTGGCATCGCCGGTGCTGATGAATACCTTGCCGATCTCGAAGAGCCTGACCGCCGTCATCTGGAAACGGATGTTGCGGTCGACGTTTTCCAGCAGTCCCGGTAGCAGCGATGTCCGCATGATTCCCTGCTCTTCGCTCAACGGGTTGAGCAGGCGGACGAAACGGCGCCGGCTGTCTTTTTCGGCGAGCTGCAGCAGGTCGAGGTATGTGTCGCTGGTGAAGCTGTAGTTGATCGCCTCGCTGAAACCGATGCCGGTCAGGGAGCGGGCTATGGCGCTTCTCTTCAGCCGCCCCTGGTCCTGTTCGGGGTAGCTCAGGCTGACCTGCGGCAGGGTCACCGGAATGTTGTCGTAGCCATAGAGGCGGGCGATCTCCTCGACGAGGTCGGCCTCCCGCTCGATGTCCACCCTGAAGGATGGAGGATTCACCCAAAGGGTGTCGGCATCCTTCTGCTTGCAGCGGATGCCGATGGATTCGAGCAGGGCCGTGATCCGGTCAGCATCGAGGTCGACGCCGATAAGCGAGGAAGCGCGGGATATCCGCAGGGTCAGGGATTTCAGCGGCAGTTTGCCCATGTAGACGTCATGACCGCAGTTCTCCGCCGTGCCGCCAGCTATTTCGCAGAAGAGCTGAACAGCCCGGTCCATGGCGTTGCAGACGCCGTCCGGGTCAACGCCTCGTTCAAAGCGGTAGGAGGCGTCGGTGGCAAGCTTGAGTTTCCGGGCGGTCTTGCGGATCGACACGGGATTGAAACACGCGCTCTCGAGCAGGACGGTGGTAGTGTCGTCGGTGACCTCAGAGTTCATCCCGCCCATGATTCCCGCCAGCGCCACCGGCTTTTCCCCGTCGCAGATCAGCAGCATATCGGGGCTGAGTTGCCGTTCGATCCCGTCGAGGGTGGTGAAGGTTTTCTCTCCGGCCTTCGGCTGGCGGACGATGATTCTGCCGCCCTTGAGATTGTCGAAATCGAAGGCATGCAGCGGCTGGCCATACTCCATCATCACGAAGTTGGTGATGTCGACGACGTTGTTGATCGGGCGGAGGCCGATGGCGGTCAGGCGATTGCGGAGCCACATCGGCGAGGGGCCGATCCTGATACCCTCGATCAGGCGGGCGGCGTAGCGGGGGCAGAGCTCCGGTGATTCGACGTCGACCGAGAATTTTCTACTGGCGCAATCGACTCTGGCGTCCTGAACCGGCAGGCGCAGGGGGCGCTGCAGTTTGCCGGCGATCTCGCGGGCGATGCCGATAACTGAGGCGCAGTCGGGACGATTGGGGGTCAGATCGACCTCGATCATCGTGTCGTCAAGTCCCATGGCGGAGATGAAAGACTGGCCGTGGTCCGTGCCCTCCGGCAGTTCCATGATGCCGGTATGGGAATCGCTCAGCGCCAGCTCGCGCTCGGAGCACAGCATGCCGCAGGATTCAACGCCGCGGACCTTCGATTTCTTGATCTTGAAATCGCCGGGGAGGGTCGTTCCCGGCAGTGCGATCACGGTATTGAGGCCGGCGCGGGCATTGGGGGCGCCGCAGACGATCTGCAGCGTCTCGTCGCCGACCGCTACCTGGCACAGTGTCAGTTTATCGGCATCGGGATGTGGCTGGGCGGAGACGATGGTGGCTGTCTTCAGCGCCGCCAGTTCCTGATGCAGCGGTGCGACGGCGTCAACTTCAAGCCCAAGCATGGTCAAGTGTCCGGCCAGCTGTTCGGCGGTGAAGCCGTCGATGTCAACATATTGATTCAACCAGTCAAGGGTGAATTTCATGGCAGTGTACGTGTGATGAAAAGAGCTCGTTAAAACTGCGAAAGGAAACGTTGGTCGTTTTCGTAATACAGCCGGATGTCGTCGATGCCGTACTTGAGCATGGCGATGCGTTCGACGCCAAGGCCGAAGGCGAAGCCGCTGAACACTTCCGGGTCGTAACCGACCATGCGGAAGACCTCCGGGTCGATCATGCCGGAGCCAAGGATCTCGAGCCAGCCCGATTTCTTGCAGACCCGGCAGCCTGTGCCGCCGCAGATGACACAGGCGATATCCACCTCCGCGCTCGGTTCGGTGAAGGGGAAGAAACTCGGCCGGAATCTGAGCGGCAGGTCTCGCTCGAACATCTTCTGGGTGAAGACGGTCAGAACGCCCTTGAGGTCGGCGAAGGAGACGTTTCTGTCGACCAGGAATCCTTCAACCTGGTGAAACATCGGGGTGTGGGTAATATCGGAATCACAGCGGTAGACTTTTCCAGGGGCAATGACCCTGAGCGGCGGCTGGCTGTTTTCCATGATCCTGGCCTGCATCGGCGAGGTATGGGTGCGCAGAAGGATCGAATCGCTGACGTAGAAGGTGTCGTGCATGTCCCGTGCGGGATGGTGGGGGGGAATGTTCAGCGCTTCGAAATTGTAGTAGTCGAGTTCGACATCGGGGCCCTCCGCCACGGAAAAACCGAGATTCTCGAAGATCGTGCAGATCTCCTGCATGATCTGGGTGACGGGATGCAGTCGGCCTGCAGCCTGAACCCGGCCGGGCAGGCTGAGATCCGGCAGGGAAGCGGGTTCGGCTGCGGTTGCGGCCGCTTGACGGATGGCTTCCTGGCGTGACTCGAAGAGCTCTTCGATTTCCTTCTTGATGCTGTTGGCCATCTGGCCGAGTCGCGGCCGGTCGGTGTCGGACACCGTCCCGAGCTGCCGGAGGATGGTGCTGAATTGCCCCTTGCGTCCGAGGAAGCGGATACGAAAATCTTCCAGCTGGCTGATTTCGGTGATTCCGGCGAGCTGTTGTCGCGCTTCGCGGTCAAGACTCTGTAACTCGTGTTCCATAGACAATGATCAGTTGAGATACTCAATGAAACAGCATGCCGGTCAGTGGTTTCGTTGAAACCACCGCCGGCATGCACGAAAATACAGAAAAAGCGGGATGTTGATCAGGCGTTGGCTTCTTTTGCGATCGTCACCAGCTTGGAGAAGGCTGCGGCGTCAAGAATGGCCAAATTGCTCAGGACCTTGCGGTCGAGTTCGATCCCGGCCTTTTTCAGGCCGCCCATGAATCTGCTGTAGCTGATATCGTTCATGTCGGCACCCGCATTGATGCGGGCTATCCACAGGCGCCGGAAGTCGCGCTTTTTCGCCCGGCGGTCGCGGAAAGCATAGTTGAGGGCGCGATCGACGGCCTCGGCGGCCGAACGGTACAGGCGCGAACGCCCGCCGTAAAAACCTTTGGCCAGTTTCAGTACCTTGTTTCTTCTCCTGCGTGCCTTGAAACCTCGTGTTACGCGTGGCATGTCGTTACTCCTTTATTCCCTGCCCGTTGCTCATTGTCGGGCGCTACGGGATCGGGCTTCCTGCGGCCAGGCGCCCGTTCCCCAGATTTACAGATACGGCAGAATCTTTCTGACGGATTTGAGGTTGGCGGAATCGACAAGATCGCTCTTGCGCAGGCCACGTTTCCTCTTGGTGGACTTCTTCGTCAGAATATGGCTGGAAAACGCCTTGTTACGCTTGATTTCCCCGCTGCCGGTTGCTCTGAATCGCTTGGCAGCGCCTCTTTTGGTTTTCATCTTTGGCATGATACAACTCCTTTACGCTTCATATACGGCGCTGCGGATCAACTCGGCCGGAGCCGAAGGACGGGCAGGGTCTACCCGCAACTTTTCTGGAACAATACTATATAGT
>WBUQ01000147.1 GCA_008933635.1 Desulfobulbaceae bacterium
CTCCGGGTAGGTCGGACAGGGGAAGGAGCGGAACTGGGTGGGGTTGATCACCTCGACCCGGTGGCCGAACTCCTGCAGGGTTCTGACCGTGTGGCCGAGGGTGGTGACGACGCCGTTAATTTGTGGGTGCCAGGCATCGGTTACGACAGCGATCGTGTGCATAAGCGGAAACCGTTGTGGTTGAAGGTGCGGGCTGGTGTTCCAGCCAGTGGATCAGGCCGAGGGTGCCGTTGTGGTTTTCGGCCAGTGCGGTGCAGCTCTCGACCCAGTCGCCGGAGTTGCTGTAGAGCAGGTTGCCGATGGCTTTGAGGTCGGCGCGGTGGATATGGCCGCAGATGATGCCGTCAACCTGCTGCCGGCGGATTTCCGCCACCAGGGTCTGTTCGAAATCGCCCATGTAGTTGACCGCCTTCTTGCACTTGTGCTTGAGCCAGGCGGAGATCGAGAAATAGTTGCGGCCGGCGAGGCGCCGAAGCGTGTTGTACCAGCGGTTGAGGACGAGCAGGGCGTCGTAGAGGACGCTGCCGATGTTGGCCAGCCACTCGCTGTGCTGGACCACGCAGTCGAACCGGTCGCCGTGCAGGATCAGGAAGCGGCTGCCGTCGGCGGCGGTATGGACCGCCTCGTGGCAGATCCGGATGCCGTTGAACTCGCTGCCGCAGTAGTCGCGGAGCATGGCATCGTGGTTGCCCGGCAGGTAAATGACCCTGGTCCCCTGTTCCGCCTTGCGCAGGATCAGGTTGACGATGGCCGTGTTGGTGGCCGGCCAGTGCCAGTTGCGCTTGAGTTTCCAGAGGTCGAGGATGTCGCCGACCAGGTAGAGGTAGTCCGATTCGGTCGTGCTGAGGAAGTGGTGGAGTTCTTTGTTTCTGACGTTTTTGCCGCCGAGGTGGGTGTCCGAGATCCAGATGCTGCGGAACCGCATGGTGTGCATGGTCATTCTCCTTGTTGCGGTAATGTTGCAGCATCCTAGCGTGGCTCTGTTACGGTTTGATCAATAGGCAATGAATATGCTGTTATGGTTATGAATTGTTTGTGTTACGGTTTTTGCGTGGCGAGGCTGGTCCGGGGGACCGGGCATGGCCGGTTGAAACCAGCTGTCTGGCTGACGGCCTGGTCGGCAATGGGAGCGGAGGGCAGGGGTGAAGCCGTCAGCGGTGTTGCAAGGCCGGAAGAACAGCTTTGATCTGATGGCGCCATTTCAGGCTCCACCATGCTATAATGAAAGGCATTGCCCGGAGTGTATTGACAGACAGGATGGGTAAAAGAGTATGATGACGCATCGGCGGCCGATATGCCGATGAGGGGGCAACTGGCCATGCCCGGAATGGCGGAGGGATCTCCGCCGGGGCGTTGACTGCTGCCGGGGACTGGTACATGCACATGCATGGGGAGGGGAAATGTGCGGCCCATGAATATGCCCGGAACACTCCTTCTGGCCGTTCTCTGCTGCTGCATGGCTGCCGAAGCCAGAGGCGCCGCTCCCGCCGACGGCACCAGCTGCCAGGTCGACCCCTATCCGTCTGAACTCGTCCAGAAGTCGGGCCTGTACGAGCTCCCGGCCGATCCCGCCGCCCGGACCTCGCTCATCCGTTTCAAGACGAGGGACGGTCACACCCTCAACGCATACACGTACCGTGCCACGGGGTTCTCCGAGAGCGACGGTCCCATGGTCTTCGTTCTCCACGGAGCCGCCCGGAATGCCATCGATTACCTCAACAGGTTCAAGCCGATAGCTGAACAGCACGGGGCCCTGGCGATAGCGCCGGAGTTTCCCGATACGATCTACGGGCCGGGTTCCGACCGCTACACGCTGGCGGTCAGCAGGGGAAGGCCGATCTACAGCGGCACCTACATGCCCTGGCTGTGGCGAGCGCCGGACAGGTACCTCTACAGCGAGATCGAGCACCTGTTCGAGGCGGTCAGGCAAGAGCTGAAGAGCAGCAGATGCACATACGGCATCTGGGGCCACAGCGCCGGCGGACAGTTCGTGCATCGCCTGGTGACGTTTCTTCCAGGTGCCAGGGTCGACTCCGCGGTGGCGGTGAACTCCGGTTTCTACACCCTGCCGTCGTACGGCAACGGCTCCGATCCGAACTACTCCATGCCCTACGGGCTGAAGGGCACGCCGCTGGGGGAGGAAGATGTGCGGCGGTTGCTGGAGGCCCCCCTGGTCGTGCTGGTGGGGGAGCATGACACCGAAACCGGCGAGGAATCGGAATCGGTCCGTGACTCGAAATATGCGAATTACCAGGGCCTCAACCGGCGGGAGCGGGCAGAGTTCTATTTCAAGACGGGCAAGCGGGAAGCGCTCCGCCTGGGTCTCAGGTTTGGCTGGCGCTTCGCCGTCATCCCGGGGGCAGGCCACAGCGCCCGCAGGGTCGGTCCGTCGGCGGCCTGGTACCTGTTTCAGCCCCCGGATGCCCAGCCATGCACGCCGACCCCGGCCGGACAGGCCAGGGGGCTGGTGATCAACGAGATTTACGGCGACCCGGCCGGCGGTCTCGCCGGCGACGCCAACCGCGATGGAACGCGCGATCCCCAGGGCGACGAGTTCGTCGAACTGGTCAACGCTTCCGACCGCGATATCTGCCTGTCCGGCTGGTACCTGACCGATGCCGCCAGCCCGGAGCGCCATCGTTTCCCCATCGGCAGCCTGCTCCCTGCCGGAAAGGCGCTGGTTGTCTTCGGCGGGGGAGTTCCGACCGGCGCGTTCGGAGAGGCCGAGGTACAGACGGCCTTTTCGTCGGGTGAGCTGAACCTCAACAACGATGGCGACGTTCTTACCCTGGCAGACGCCGACGGCAAGGCATATCAGCGCATATCGTGGGGTGACTGCGCCGGGCGGGAGTGTGCGGAAGAACACATCGCCTCTCCGATCAATATCAACCAGTCCCTCAGCCGTTGGCCCGAGGCGAAGGGGCCCTTTACCCCTCATCGCAAGATTACCGGCGATTCGGCATACTCGCCCGGGACCAGGGCAGGCGGGAAGCTGTTTGAATGAGCATCTATCTGGCGCCGGGTTTACAGAGTGAAGAACCTCAATGCCGGCGGGCGAGGAGCGAGGTTATACGTGGTGGCTTTTCTGGTCCGTGACGAGGCCCGGTGGCGCCGTGGGGTGGAAAATGAAAACGAAGAAATGGACCAGGGTAAAAATCGCTGTTTTTCAAGATGAGCAATACCATCCAGGACTGGAACAGCATTTGGTGGCGGAGGGGTATTTTGCGGTAGTTGTCCGCGATCCCGATCCATCTGAAATCGACAAATACAGAGATTATCTGCTGGCCCCTGAATGGATCCGCTGGATTATGCCGACTCCGCCGTCTATCGAGGCATGGATCGAATCCCGCTCAGGGAGCCATGACCGGTACAAGCTGCGCAAGAAACTGAAGGCGAGTGAGAGGCAGCGTGGACGGGTCCGGGCAGATATCGCTCCGTTGACGGCAGAAGACTACTCAACGTGGTACAAGAGGCTGTATTTCCCGGAAATCGGTGGCAGGAAAGGGGGAGTGCTTTTCTGGCCAGAACCCGGAAACCTGGCTCAAAAAGTCACCTTGACAGCCGAAGGGGTAGTGGAAAATTTTCTGAGGATTTTCCTTCATGGTCCTGACGGCGATCTGATTGGGGGGGAGTTGTGGGCTGTCAATGCGGATGAAAACAGTCTGACCATACGTGCCGCTGCCTTTGAGAGGAAAGCTCAGACTGATTACGAGCTGGCGATAAGGGCCTTGGAAGAACTGCGGATCTGCGCAATGTCACGGGGGCTTAACTGGCTGAGCTATGGTACTGATCCCAACCTCTTCGGGGTAGATACCGGAATAGGTCTGCAACGGTTCAAAGCCACCCTGGGGATGAAGCCTGTTCTGGCACGTTACGGCACGTTCCACCTCCTCAAGATCCTCAACCGGGATCTCAGTCTGATACGGAACGGGGAGGACTATCAACCGGCTGTTCTTGTTTTTGCTCTTGATGACGATAGGGGGCAGGGTCGGTCGGCGGCGTTTCGTCATGTGCCGCCCCGCAGGATACGGGGCGACCTGGAGATGCAGTGGAACCTGGATCTTGGTCTGACCCCGTTCCGCTTGGTGACGGACCGGCATTGTCCGGCTGTCAACGTGCCCGACGGGATGGTCTTGCGGGACATCATCATTCAGCCCGAAACCGGCGAGAGAAGTGCCGAGGAAACGGTTGTCCAGGTTGGTATTCCCCCGCAACCGAGAGGAGAGGAGAGCAGGGAGAAAAGATCGGGCGGTGCTGTGAAGGGTCTGCGTCCATTCGAACTTCAGGATCTCGAACTCTACAAAGACGCCCTGAATCAAGTGGACAGGATCTGCTGGAACCAGTATTTCCCGTATCTGTATTTCCGTTATGATAGTCTGTTGCTTGCCGAAGAAGAAGGATCGCTCTGTATTTTCCACAGGCAGGACAGGACAGCCCGGTCCCCCAGACTCTCCCTGTACTTTCTTCCGATGCCGTTGAACGAGAAGGCTCTCAGGCAGTGTCTTGCCAGGGTAAGAGATTTCAACCATTCAAAGAAGGCAGAGATTCGCAGAGTGGATGAACAGGATCTGGCGCTGCTCCAGTCCCTGGGAGCGGCTGTCCGGACATTTCCTCTTGACCTGGAGTATGTCTATGCCCCGGACAGGTATGCATCTCTATCAGGAAGGCATTTTCAGAAACTCCGTCAGGATATCAACCGGACAACAGCCCTGGGAAACGTTGAGGTGCGCGATTTCGTCGCTGCTGACAGCAGGGAATGCCTGTCGCTCATGGATGACTGGGCTGCCCTGCAACATGATAAATATGGGGGCCAGGCTGCTCCTCGAGGGTTTGCCAGGCGCTGTGTGCGAAGATCTGACCTGTTTGACGCGAAAGACCTTTTCGGGCTGGTCGTGCTGGTTGACGGCAAGATCAGGTCGGTGGGTTTCGCGGGGGAGATCAGGCGCGGGCTGGCCAACATATTCATAACCTACTCGGACCACACCTTTCCCGGGATGAACCGATATCTGTTCAAGAATTTGATCCTGCGGTTGGGGGAATACGGACTGGCCAATTATGCCGGGGCGACAACGCCTGGTTTGGAGTTTGCCAAAGAATCTCTTCGGCCAGTTCTCAAGCACCGAACCTACAGGGTCCATATCACCGGGTGACGATCTCTTCAGCCGCAGGAGGGGAGTGTTTGCACGGCCAAGACATCGTTGCTCAGAGGCGCAGTTCCAGAAAAAACCTGCTCTCCCCGCCCACTTCCTCCCGGTTGCATGCGACATCTCGCAAGAAGTCGCCGGTGTAGCGATCGGTCCATAGGGTTACTATCTCACCGAATTCATCTTCCGTCACAAACCGGTTCAGATAATCCGTTATCCGGTTGTCGGTGACAATCGGATACAGGTGCAGACTCCTGTCGAGGGTGCCGTCGACCACCTGGATGCGCAGTCGGGCGACCGCGCTGTAGGGAGGTGCGGACAATTTCCCGTAGCGGCCTTTGGAGTTGAACATGAAATTGCCGAGGCTGAAGACCGTCCAGCGACGGTCTTCCCGGGCCAGTTCCTGGATCATGTGCGCTCCATGGCCAAGTATCAGGTCTGCCCCCATGGCCAGCATCTTCCTCGCCAGGCTGGCCTGCCGGTCCGTCCGCCATTGGTAGTTCGCACCCCAGTGGGGAAACAGGATGACGAAGGGATTGGGAAAATGTTCCCGAATCCTCGCGATCTCCCTGCCGATTCGATCCATCGATGCGGGGTTCAGACCGGCCCTGTCGTCTGTCGCGTAGACACCGTGGCGATCTTTTCCCGGGGACGGACCTGCATACAATGCGATCACGGCCAGCGTGACCTCCTGCCCCTCCAGCGTATGATTCCAGAGGAAAGGCCTGGATGCCTCGGCAAGATTCCTTCCGCCCCCGAAGAACTGGATGCCTGCCTGTTCAAGGCTGTCCATGGTTTGCTGGAAGCCCGGCTCGCCATAATCGAACATGTGGTTGTTGGCGAGACCGACGACGCCAATGTTGTTGGCCAGCAGATGCTGTGGCGTCAACAGGGGATCGCCCCGGTGGACCCAGGTCTTGCGTCCTTGCAGCGGAGATTTGTCCAGGTCGGTCAAGGGGGTTTCCAGGTTCGCGATGACCAGATCGGCCTCGGTCAGGAGGCGGCGCATTTTCGCGAGCGGTGCATCATATCCCCTGCTGGCGAGTATATTTGTCCCGCCGGCCCGGGCATACTGGTCCTGATAGTTTTCTCCGAAAGCCGTGTCTCCGACGAACAGCACGTCAATCGCATTGGCAACATTCCTGCCTCCCGTTTTCAGTGTGGTGGCAGGCTGGCTGTCGCCAGCGGCAGGGAGAACGTCCGGTAGAAGGGTATGAGAGCTCTTTCGGGGTGCCTTTTCACCTGCTTCGAGGATGGCAGAGAGTATCAATTCCAGCTTTGCCGTTGAACGCCTCGACCCTTTCACCCAGACGATATCGCCTGCCTTCATCTCTTTGACTACGGCATCGGCAATTGTTTCAGGGTCTTCACTGTGCTTTCCTTTCATGTCTGGCGGGAGGCATTTCCAGATTCCTTCAAGATCATGCCCGACAGTGAAAAGGATATCGACACCGGCTTCGAGGACGTATGGCGCTAAAGCTGCATGCAGCTGCGGCGAGGTCTCCCCGAGTTCCCTGATCTCCCCCATGATCGCGATACGTCGCCCCCTCTGTGAAAGCGGAGTCAACCCGAGCACTTCCAGCCCTGCCTGGATCGAAGCCGGGTTTGCGCTGAAGGTGTCGTCGATCAGGGTGATATCGCCATCGGCAACAGGAAGGGAGTGGATTTCGTTGCGGCGGGGCAGCACCGGAGCATCGGCGATGTCTGAAGCAGCTCTCAGCCAGTCACCTCCTGCTGCGTGAACCGCCGCAAGAGCGCAGAGACAGTTCATGACGATATGCATCCCGGGCTGGCCGACTTGAAAGGTTGCTGTCTTTTCATGGAAACGAACGGAGACGTTGCTGGACTCAGGGCCAAGTATGCATTTTTCCACCCAGAGATCCGCCTGCTTATCGCGACCGACGGTAACAATGTTCTTGACACCTGCTGCCCTGGCGTTCTTCAGCTGTCGTTCATGCAGGGCGGATTCCCGGTTGAGGATGGCGGTACCCTCAGGAGCAAGGGACTTGAACAGCAGACATTTCTGGTCGGCAAGCTTTTCCATCGTCCCGTAAAACTGCAGATGATCGGGATGGATGTTCGTTATGACTGCGACATGGGGGCGGAGAATTTCTGCTTTTTTCGCCGTTACCCGCGGCAGATCGACGGAAAACTCATAGACCCCGAACCGGGTGTCGGGAGGAGTCTCCGCCAGCATCAGCGACACCCCGGGACCGTGGTTGTAATTCTTCCGGCTGCCCTGTGTATTATCCTGCCTGCTCAACAGGAAACGGATGAGTTCTTTTGTTGTTGTCTTGCCGGCGCTGCCGGTCACCGCGACAACGGTGCCTTGCATACGGCTGCGGGCCGCTTTGCCCAGCCTGTCCAGGGCATCCCTGGTGTCCTCTACCACCAGCACAGGTCCCGGATACGTGCATTGTTCCGTCAACCGGTCCGTTACGACTGCTGCAGCCTGCCGTTCTGTGAGAAGATGAGGGATGATCGTACCGGTATCCCGGTAGGACGTGGATCGCCAGGTATTCGGATTGGTTGTGAACACCAGGTCGCCTGGCTGAACCTGGCCGGCATAATAGTTGACACCGGTAATAGCCAGATTGTCATCCACTTCTCCAAGCCATCGGCCGCCGAGGATCGGCTGGAGATCCCGGACCCGCCATAGCACCGTTTTTTCTGAGGAGAAATTTTCCGCACTTGTTGGTGGAAGTTCCTGATTTTTTGAAGCCCGATGAATTTCAGCCGGTGATTCATGGAGATTTCCGATTGGCTGCCGCAACTGGTTCAACCGGGAATACTGCAGCAGTGACGAGATGTTGTGCTGGATGTAATCGATCCTGACCTCATGGTGGCGACGATCGTTTCCGCCGCGGATGAAGGCCCCGTCGGCCAGGCGGAAGGCCATCTGCAGGTCGAGATTGTGCTCAGCCTGCTCCAGGCAGCGGGCCCGCAATGCAGAGTCTTTGTCATCTCCCGATACGGGCTGGCGAAGGAAGGCCAGCAGTCCTTCGGTACGGCAGGCGATCGGCGTACTCCTCTGCCAGGCCAGGTATTCAGGGTTGTCGAGAATGTGGGCGGCGATCGCCGCGGCATGACGCGAATAGACCGGGGAGGGTGAAAAACGGGCCAGCCGCTCGAGGGCGTAGAGCATCCAGTGGGACTGTTCGGCAACGCCGTAACCCTCCACAGCCAGCGGTTCCTCGATCTCGATTGCGGCATCCAGCCAGCGCCTTTCGCCCGTCAGTTCATGGAGGGTCAGTATCGCCAGCAATGCCTCGCCGGTGTAGTACATTGACCTGAAGGCGGAAATCTTCCCGGATTCAAAATAGCGCTTGTGCACCAGGTCGCCATGTTCCCGGCGCTGGTCGAGCATGAACTGGCAGAGCTGTTCGGCCAGCGTCAGCAGCAGCCGCTCTCGCGTCACCGCGAAGACGGACAGCAGGGCCAGGGCGGCCAGGGCGTTGCCGCCGAGTTTGATCGTATTGTCCTCGCAGATGCAGACGCTGGCGTAGGAGCGGTAGAAACGCAGCGAACTGGCGAGGAGGTAATGGGTGGCGCGCCGGGCGCCGGATAGCAGCCGTTCGTCCCGGAAGTCGCGGTAGGCGTCGAGCAGGGCCCAGATGGCGCCGGCATGGCGCAGGATATTGTATCCTCCCAGTGGCTCCCCGGTTCGCGAATCGAACCGGTACAGGAAACTGCCGTCCTCGCGGACGAGGTTTGCTAGGCATAAGGCGCTTTGGCTGGCCTGTTCCTGTCGTCTCGGCATCGACGCTCTCCTCGTCGCGATAGGCCGGACTCGGCAAGGGAGTCGGGCGGCAGTCGGGATGGACTACTTCTTCGGTTCCATCAGGGTGAGAATGACGCTGGTGCGATTTTCGGGATTCGGCATGCCGGCAGGATTGAACCACCTGTCCAGCAGAAGATACGGTCCTTTCTCTCCCTCAAGGATCGCACCGACGTTCTGCCATCGGGTTTTCTCGTTGCCTTCCCGGTCTTCATAGGTGCCCAGCGGAATCGCTACGTCATAGAGCTTCTTGGACATTGTTGAACATCCCCCTTTCGCCGTGTCAACAGGCTTGAAATTCATCGGTCTTTCTGTTTGCAGCGAACTGAGACAGGCTGAAAGCCTTCGCAGGTGATCCCTTCTCCCCGATCCCGCCCCCTGACCCGTGGCTCATCCGCAGTGACTCGGTTTGTTTTTTCTATGCTAACCAGTTCCTTCCGGCTGTCAACCAGTCAGATTCTGTACCTCCGGGGAAATACCAGGAACAGGTGCAGGCGGAGGCGGCCGGTGCCTTCACAGTGCCTGGCCGAAGGCCAAAAGAAAGGCCGGGCGGCCATTCTCGGCCGCCCGGCCTCCCGGGTTACGCCATTGACAATGCGAT
>WBUQ01000236.1 GCA_008933635.1 Desulfobulbaceae bacterium
GGTCTGGACTGCACCTCGATCCTGCCGTTATGGCGGGTGACGATCGAATGGACGATCGAAAGCCCGAGTCCGCTGCCCTTGGTGCTGTCTTTCTCCTTGGTGGAAAAATAGGGGTCGAAAATCCGGTCGATATGATCGCCGTCAATCCCCATTCCGGTGTCCTCGACCACCACCCTGACATATTTCCCCTCCGGAAGACCGGCAATCTCCCCGGGAGCTATGGCCAGATTGGCGCAGGACACGGTTACCACCCCGCCCTCGGGCATTGACTGATCGGCATTGAGGATCAGATTCTGGAAGACCTGGTCGGCCTGTCCCCGCTCCATCATCAACGGCCAGAGCGGCTCCACCAGGTCGAGATGGTATCTGACATTGCTGCCGGACAGGACGAAAGGAACCGTTTCCCGAAGTAGCTCGGCAAGCGGGGTGGCTCCCTTGCGGGCCGGTTCACCGCCGCTGGCGAAGGTCAGCAGCTTGACGACGAGTTCCCTGGCACGCAGCGATGCCTTCTCCGCCCTCTCCAGTAGTTCCCGCACCTGGGGCTGGTTCTCGACGAGACGTTCGGCAAGGGAGATGTTGCCGACCACAGCGACAAGTATATTGTTGAAATCATGAGCGATGCCGCCGGCGAGGACGGCGACCGACTCGAGCTTCTTGACCTTCAGCAGATCCTCCTCCATCTGGATCCGGCGCGAAATATCCTCGACGCTCCAGACGACCCCCTCAATTCCCGCGGCCGTCTCGATAACCCGCGCCCGCCAGTTGCAGGGGATGGATACCCCATCCTTGCGCAGCAGGTTGTTCCGCACTTCCAGCGCCCCGGTCTGGTGCAGGATCGGATAATTCCTCCGGCCATGTGTCTCGAAATCCTCCTGCGTCGCATAAAATTTCCGCGTCGTACCGCCGATCATCTCATCACGGCTGTAACCGGAAATACGCGACATTTCGGCGTTGACCTGCATGATCCGCCGGTCGTGATCGACGAAGAGGATGCCTACCGGGTAGTTGTCGAGCAGGGCCTGCAGTCTCGCGCCCGCCTCCCGCAGGTCCTGGTTGATCCTCTCTGTCTCGATCTTGGCGTCGATGAGGTCGGCAGTCCGTTCGTTGACCTTCTGCTCGAGGGTGTCGAAGCTGATCTTCAGCTGGTGCGCCATCGCGTCGAATGTCATCGCCAGCCTGGCAATCTCATCCCTGCCGCCGGTGTCGATCTCGGTATCGAGATCACCCTCCGCGATTCTCCTGGCCGACAATTCGAGTCTTCCCAGTGGTACGAACACATATTTGCGGGTAATGAACAACGACGTCACGAGAATGGCGGCAAAGAGGAAAAAGGCGAGGACGACAAACGCGATGAGCGGAGTGAGCAGACCCTGCCTGATGGCCTGCCGCGAGAAGGCGACCTGGAACTCGCCCGCCTTTTCGCCCTCGCTGAAGACCTCGACCGATCTGACCAGGAACTGCTTCGAGTCTGCAAACGAAGTGAACGGGGTGTCCCTGAAGGCCTCGGCGGTTTTCGAGGCCACCACCTCGCCCTCGGCGAGGATCCGGACCGAAACCACGGCATTGTTGATCATGATGGCGTTCAGGACATCGTCCATCGCGCGGTCGTTCAGCTGCCAGATCGCAGTGGGCAGACTGATCCGGGCAAACGTTACCGTCTGCTCCAGCTGGGCCTGCAGATCCTTCTCGATCCTGATCGAGCTGTAGATGAAAAAACAGGCGGCAACGACGACCAGGTTGAGCAGGGCCACCATGGTCAGGGTCAGGCTGAAACGCCGGCCCAGGC
>WBUQ01000148.1 GCA_008933635.1 Desulfobulbaceae bacterium
CGTCAGCAGCTGGCCGGGCTTGCGGTCGACCAGCAGGTCGGAGAGCACGGCCATCCGCAGCCAGTAGCGCACCCGGGTATTGCCCAGCAGGATTACCGCGTGCCTCACCGAGACGATCTTCATCGAGAAACCGAAGGCCGCCGAATTGAGCAGGCGGAGCAGCCGGTAGGTGATGCTGGGGTCGGCGTTGATCAGTTCCACCAGCTGGTCGGTGTCCAGCGACGGGTCGTCGAGGACGGAGAGGAACCGCAGCTTGGAGGCGGATACGGGTTTGATCTTCCTGCCGGACAGGGTTTCCGGCCTGGCGAAGAAATACCCCTGGAACAGGTCGAACCCGAGGTCGCGGAGGAAGCCGAACTCCTTGCCGGTCTCGACTTTCTCGGCCAGCTTCAGGGCCTTCTTGTCGCGGATGACGGCGAAGATGGCCTCGACCTCCTCATCCGTCCTGCCGTAGACATCAACCTTGATGATGTCGGCGATGTCGAGCAGGTCGTAGACTTCCCTGCTGCCGACGAAATCGTCGATGGCGATCAGGTACCCGTCCTGTTTCAGCTTGATCAGCTCCTCCATGATCGACCGGGAGGGGAGGATGTCCTCGAGGACTTCGACGACGATGACCGAGGACGGTAGGGCCCGGGGGGAACCCTCCAGGATCAGCTTCTCGGTGAAGTTGATGAACAGCCGTTTCGACTGGTCGATCGATTTCTGAGAGACGATGAACCCGCAGGTGGAAACGTCCATTGTCGCCATGTCGGCGTTGCTTATTTCCGCCGTTGACTGGATTTGGCTGCTGCGGAACAGCAGTTCATAGCCGTAGGTGTTGCAGCGCCGGTCGAGGATGGGTTGCCTGGCGACGTAGCAGAGGTCGTAGCTGACGGGTTCGGGTTCGTTCATCGGGTTGATTCCGGTTGATGGCTGATCTGGCAGCGGGATGGCAGGACTCGCTCGTTCTTCTCTCCCCTGGTCTGAGGACAGTATATTCGTTCCCGCCGCTTCGCGGCACAAAAAAAACCGCTGCGGCAGCTGAAGGCAGCGGGGAAGGGACCGTAAATGCGGCGATTGTCGCGGCAGTTGTGCGATATCGGCCCGGTACCGGCTGATTCGGTTTACATTTCCGCGTTTTTCCCCTATAGTGGAGCGGCGTCGTCAGTCGCACGCCTGAATCAAGCAAACCAATTCCTAATTATCCAGAGAATGCCATGAAAATACGAAAAGCTGTCTTCCCGGTGGCGGGTCTCGGCACCCGTTTCCTGCCGGCCACCAAGGCGATGCCGAAAGAAATGCTGCCGGTTGTCGACAAGCCGCTGATCCAGTATGCGGTGGAGGAGGCCCTGGCTTCCGGTATCGAGCAGATCATCTTTGTCACCGGCAGCGGCAAGAGCGCCCTCGAGGACCACTTCGACCGCGCCTTCCAGCTCGAGGAGACCCTCAAGCAGCGCAACAAGAAGGAATTGCTGCAGGTCATCGAGTCGATCGTGCCGAACTCCGGCACCATTATCTACACCCGGCAGAGCGAGCCGCTCGGCCTCGGCCATGCCATCTGGTGTGCGCGCGATATCGTCGGCGACGAACCGTTTGCCGTCCTGCTGGCCGACGACCTGATCCAGAGCGATGTCCCGGTCCTCCACCAGATGGTGCAGGAGTTCGACCGCCTGCGGGCCTCGATGGTGGCGGTGATCGAGGTGCCGCAGGAAGAGACCTCGAAGTACGGTATCCTCGAGACCGAGGAACCGGTCAACGGTACCATCCGGGTGCGACGGATGGTGGAAAAGCCGCCGGCCGACCAGGCGCCTTCCAATATCGCCGCCATCGGCCGCTATATCCTGACCCCGCAGATCTTCGAAATCCTCGGCGGACACCGTAAGGGAGCGGGCGGCGAGATCCAGCTGACCGATGCGATGTCCCAGCTGCTGAAAAGCCAGCCGATCTTCGGCTACAAGTTCCAGGGAGTCAGGTTTGACTGCGGCGACAAGGCCGGATTCCAGATGGCCAACCTTGCCTTCTCGCTCGAACGGCCCGAGATGCGGGAGAGCCTGCAGGCCTTTATCAGAACCCTGGTCTGAGCGACCGGATCACCACGGGAAACACTCCACTCATGCTGAATATGAAAAAGGCGCTGATCACCGGCATCACCGGCCAGGATGGGGCCTATCTGGCCGAATTGCTGCTGCAGAAGGGGTATGAGGTCCATGGCATCAAGCGCCGCTCCTCGCTGTTCAATACCGCCCGCATCGACCACCTGTACAAGGACCCGCACGAGGGCGACCGCCGCTTCATCCTCCACCACGGCGATCTGACCGACTCGTCGAGCCTGATCCATATCATCGAAAAGGTCAAGCCGGACGAGATCTACAACCTGGCCGCCCAGTCCCATGTGGCGGTATCGTTCGAGGAACCAGAATATACTGCCAACTCCGACGCCCTCGGCACCCTGCGCCTGCTCGAGGCCATCCGCATCCTCGGCCTGACCCGGACCACCCGGTTCTACCAGGCCTCGACTTCGGAACTGTACGGCAAGGTGCAGGAGATCCCGCAGACGGAGAAGACGCCGTTCTACCCCCGCTCCCCCTACGCGGTGGCCAAGATGTACGCCTACTGGATCGTCGTCAACTACCGCGAGGCCTACGGCATCTATGCCTGCAACGGCATCCTGTTCAACCACGAGTCGCCGCTCAGGGGCGAGACCTTCGTCACCCGCAAGATCACCCGCGCCCTGGCCCGGATATTCCTCGGCTTCCAGGACTGCCTGTACCTGGGCAACCTCGATGCCCGCCGCGACTGGGGCCACGCCCGCGACTACGTCGAGATGCAGTGGCTGATGCTGCAGCAGGACAGTCCGGAAGACTTCGTCATCGCCACCGGCGAGCAGCATTCGGTCCGTGATTTCGTCGATGCCGCCGCCGCCGAACTGGGCATGAAACTGCGCTGGCAGGGGGAAGGTGTCGAGGAGATCGGCATCGTCGACAGCCTGCCGGCTGACTGTACCGCTCCTGGCCTGGCGCCGGGCAGCGTCGTGGTCCGGGTCGATCCCCGGTATTTCCGGCCGACCGAGGTGGAGACCCTGCTCGGCGACCCGACCAAGGCCCGCGAGAAGCTGGGCTGGGTGCCGAAGACCAGTTTCGCCGCCCTGGTCGCCGAGATGATGCGGTCCGATCTCGACGATACCAAGCGGGATGCACTGTGCCAGCGGGAGGGGTTCGCCGTCCTCAACCATCACGAGTAGCAGGGAGGCGGTGTGTGGATAACGGCAACGCCTGGGGGCAGGAGCGGATGGTCGGGGAAGGCATGAAGAAAACGGAGATGTTGTCGCCGTCGATGCGGGTCTATGTCGCCGGCCATCGCGGCATGGTCGGAGCGGCGATCGTCCGCCATCTGCTGCGGGCGGGTTTTGGCCGGATCGTCACCCGGACCCATGCCGAACTCGACCTCACCAGCCAGGCCGCTGTCCGCGAGTTCTTCCGCTCCGAACCCATCGACTATGTCGTGCTTGCCGCCGCCAAAGTCGGCGGCATCCATGCCAACAACGTCTATCCGGCCGAGTTCATCCATACCAACCTGATGATCGAGGCCAACGTCATCCACGAGGCCTGGCGGGCCGGCGTCAACCGGCTGCTGTTTCTCGGCAGTTCCTGCATTTATCCCAAGTTCGCGCCGCAGCCGATGCGCGAGGAAGATCTGCTGACCGGCATCCTCGAACCGACCAACGAACCCTATGCCATCGCCAAGATCGCCGGGATCAAGATGTGCGAGTCCTACAACCGCCAGTACGGCTCCTGCTACCGCTCGGTGATGCCGACCAACCTCTACGGGCCGGGCGACAATTATCACCTCGAGAACAGCCACGTCATCCCGGCGATGATCCGCAAGTACCACCTGGCCAGGCTGGCGGCCGAAGGCGCCATCGAGGCGATCCGTCGCGACGAGGCGCGCTACGGGACGATCCCCGCCGATATCCGCGAGGCCATCGGCCTGAATGGCGATTCTTCGGGCCTGATCCACGACCGGCCGAAGGTCGTGCTCTGGGGCAGCGGCTCGCCGCGCCGGGAATTCCTCCACGTCGATGACATGGCCGCCGCCTGCGTCCATGTCATGGCTCTAGACCAGCGGGATTTCATGCCGCCGGCTCCCTCCTTCCTCAATATCGGCACCGGCGACGACATCACCATCCGCGACACCGCCGCCCTGATCGCCCACCTGGTCGGTTTTGCCGGCGAGACGGTCTACAACCCCGATCAGCCGGACGGTACGCCGCGCAAGCTGCTCTCCACCGCCCGCATCAACGCCCTCGGCTGGCAGCCGCACTTCTCCCTGAAGGAGGGCCTGGCCGACGCCTACCGCTGGTACCTCGACCAGATCTGAGTCCGTTTTACCGTCTTATCCTTCGATCTGCCGCCGGAACAGCCTGATCATGCCGTCGCGGATGGCCTTGTGGTCGAGGTGGAAGATGTCGCTCGGGAAGAGCAGTTCGGCGACGCCTGAATCGAAGATCCGCTTGACCTCGTACTCGTCGTGGGAGACGTCCTGCTGGTACATGTAGTTCAGCCAGGAACGGTTGGTGTGGATGATGAACTCGACCCGCATGCCGCCGAGGCGGGCGAAGAATTTCAGCATCGGGGTCTTGCTGCTCGATCCGGTGCAGGTGGTCCTGTAGGCCGCCGATTCGGTCAGCGTGTCGGAGATGTCCTCCAGCACCATGAAGGAATCGGCCTTCGAGGCGCTGCGGACCAGACGGTTCTGGAACATCTTGACGTCGGCGATCGAGTCGAGCACCGCCATCAGGCCGAGTTCGTCGTCAACCGCCACCGCCGGGTTCTTCTCGTTCTTGCGCAACAGCTTCAGTACCCTGGCCTCCGGCGGTTTCTTGCGGATCGAGACGTAGATCGGGATCTCGCGGCCGTTGACGGCGAAACGGCGGCGCTTCAGCAGCGTCAGCTTGGTTCCCGGCTCGGGCTCGGCATCCCGTGCCTGCTCGAGGCCGATGACCTGGACACCCTCGCAGCTGAAGTCCTCCGGGTTGTGGCGGGACAGCAGGTAGACGATCTCCAGTTCGCCGATCTTCTGGCGGCGGCTCCAGACATAGTCGTTGAGGAAATCGAGGAACAGCGAGAATTTTTCCTCGATCTTGGTCTCGCGCTCGCGCTGGTCGATCGAACCGGCCAGGCTCATCAGCACCAGCTTGCGCCGGGCCTCGAAGCGGGCCTTCTTGTGGTAGCGGTCGTTGAACATGATCAGCAGCAGATTGACCGGGTCGTTGGTCACCTCGATCTCGTTGGTCGTGGCGATATGCGAGGCATAGGGGGCCATGATCTTGTTCTTCAGCGAGTTGACCACCGCGTCGGCCGTCCGGGCGTACTCGTGGACCCTGGCCTCGATCTCCCGCGCCGTGCCTTCGACCCCGAACATGTTGCCGAGCAGGGTATAGGCCCGGTGGCTGCGTTCCCGCCGCAGTTCCAAGGTGCTGATCAGGGCCGGTATCTGGCCGAATTCGGTGATGTTGAGGAATTCGAAGACCTGGCTGCGCAGGGCCCGGTAGCGGGTGACGTTCAGTCGGTTCTCCCGCAGTTGCTGCAGCCACTGCTTGGTCCTTCGTGAAAATGGCGCGCCGAGGACCACCGCGTCGGTGGTGGCGAGCGGGCCGTTCTGCAGCAGCGAGGTGAAGACGCTGTCCTGGTCGAGAACACTCATAGGGGCATCCTTGTTGATGGTGCGGATAAAGAAGACAGATGGAGACAGACTAGCTTTTCCAACCGGCTTGTCAAGGGCAAGCTGCACCGTGAGGGTGCCGGCCCTCCGATTGACGGATGTCGGCCTCGTTCTCGATTGTATAGTATTTTTAAGTTCTTACGGACAATGAAGATCGGTTGCGGCGCCAAACTTCCCTTGAGTTTTCGGCCGATATCTGGTACGGAGTAGGGGACCTGTCGCGGGCCGCGAGACACTGATCCTCCCCGTGACTGACAATTCATCCGATTGGAGAAAAAATGTACAGAAATTTCAGGATAGTACCAAATATCATTTTCGGGCGGGGATCATTCAACCAGCTCGACGACATCCTCAACAGCAAGCGGACGAGCAGTGAGTCGTACATCGTCTTCATCGTCGACGACGTCTTCACCGGCAAACCGCTGGAGAGCAGAATCCCGCTGCGGGGCCGCGACCTGCTGCTCCGGGTCAATGTCGATGACGAACCGAAGACGAAGTACATCGATGCGCTGGTCAAGCAGGTGCGCAGCTACCATTTCGAAAAGCCGGTTGGCATCGTCGGCCTCGGCGGCGGCAGCACCATGGACATCGCCAAGGCCGTGTCGCTGATGCTCAACAATCCAGGTTCATCGGCCGATTACCAGGGCTGGGATCTGATCAAGTTCCCGGCCGTCTACCACGTCGCCGTGCCGACGCTCGCCGGCACCGGCGCCGAGATCTCCCGCACCACGATCCTCACCGGGCCGGAGAAGAAACTCGGCATCAATTCCGACTTCACCCTCTACGACCAGATCCTCCTCGATCCGGAACTGATCGCCGGGGTGCCGAAAGACCAGTGGTTCTACACCGGCATGGACTGTTACATCCACGACGTCGAGTCGCTGCAGGGGACCTTCATCAACGAGTTCAGCCGTGCCTACGGCGAGAAATCGCTCGATCTCTGCCGTCAGGTCTTCCTTGAGGACCATCCCGATCGCGACGACAAGCTGATGATGGCCTCCTATTTCGGCGGCATGAGCATCGCCTACTCCCAGGTCGGGGCCTGCCACGCCCTGTCCTACGGCCTGTCCTACGTGCTCGGCATCCATCACGGCATCGGCTGCTGCATAGCCTTCGACGTCCTTGAGGAGATCTATCCGCAAGGGGTCGAGGAGTTCCGGCAGATGATGGCCAAACACGACATCTCGCTGCCGAAGGGGATCACCAGGGACCTCGACCAGGAACAGATGGAGAAGATGGTGACCACCGCCCTCAACCTGGTGCCGCTTTGGCAGAACTGCCTCGGGCCGGACTGGGCCAAGTTCATGACCCGCGAGCGGGCGATGGGATTGTACAGACGGATGTAATCCGAAGAGGGCGGAGACGCAGGGTGAAAGGCCGGGGCTGGTGACAGCCGCCGGCCTTTTTTTATGCCTGCCGTTTCTCCCAGACGGTCATTTCGGACAGAGTGTGCTGGTACTTGCGCCGGGTTTCGCGCAGGACGAAGGGGATGTCGCAGGGTGCGGCGACCAGGGCGAAATGCCTCCCCAGCGCCTCCTTCAGGCCGTCGAGGGTGAAGACCGGCTCGCCGTCGCGGCGGAAGCCACCCAGCCATCGTTCCTTCTCGGTGAAGTCGCCCAGCCAGGTGTAGGGCGAGAGCAGCACCAGCAGGCCGCCCGGGTTGATCCGGGAGGCGATCTCGCGCAGGAACTTGGCCGGATCGTAGAGTCGGTCGAGGAGGTTGGCGGCCAGCACCAGGTCGTAGCCGCTGTAGCGGGTCAGCAGGTTGCACGCGTCGGCCTGAAAAAACTCCACCTTTTCCCGGGTTCCGTCAAGTCCGAACTGGCTGAGCTGCTTTTCGTGGTAGCTGACGATTTCTCCCTCCTCGACGCGGGTGTAATGGACAAATCCTTCCTCCTTGAGCTGGGTGCCGATCCGGATGAAACGGGCCGAGAAGTCGAGGCCGGTCACCCGGTCGAAATGGCGGGCCAGTTCGAAGGTGCCGCGGCCGGTGGCGCAGCCGAGGTCGAGGGCCTTCCGCCGCGGCCGGTCGCCATGGATGGCCATGACCTTCCCGACCACCGTCCGGTTGAACTGCGGTACGCCGAAGTACTCTTCGCCGTAGTGGAATTCGCAGTACTGCGAGACCTGCTCGTCGGTTTCGTAGGTGATGCTCGGGATCACCACCTCGGCCGCCGATTCGACATAGCGGAAGCCGGCATGCTGGAAGAAATGCCGGCGGAAGGCATAGCGCGAGTCGCGGGTGGCCAGGTTGCCGGTGGATATCCATGAGCCGCCCTTGATCAGGTTGTGGCGGCCGTCGAAGGTCGGGGTGGAGAAGTCGTCGTAGAAGGGATGGACTTCAAAGCCGTGAAAGCCGGCGATTGGCATCTCGGTCCACTGCCAGACGTTGCCGATGACATCGCCGAAGCCGGCGCTCTCGAAGCGGTCGACCGGGCAGGAGGAGGCCCACCACTCGAGGTTGATGTTGCCCGGCGCCTTCTCCCAGTACGGCTGGTCGGGCGGGCCGGCCAGCTGGTGCAGCCGGTAGTACTCGGCCTCGGTCGGCAGCCGCAGGGTTTTCCCGGTCCTGTCGCTCAGCCAGTTGCAGAAGGCCTTGGCCTCGAGATAGTTGACCTCGACCGGCCAGTTCCACGGCATTTCGATGAGTTCGAGCATGGTCCGCAGGTACCAGCGATCCCCCTCCCTGCGCCAGAAGATCGGCTGTTCGGCCTCCCGGAACTGCCGCCAGTTCCAGCCTTCCTCGGTCCACCAGCGCCGCTCCCGATAGCCGTGGTCATCGACGAAGGCCAGGAATTCGCCGTTGGAGACGAGAAAGCGCGAGGCCTGAAAATCGGCCACCTCCTCCTCGAACAGGCCGTATTCGTTGTCCCAGCCATAGAGCGGGTGGTTGCGGTCCTTGCCCAGCCTGAGGGGGCCGCCGGATACCGGCCGCAGCTCGTTGGCCGGGGCCGGCCCCCATTCCCGGCAGATCGGCCACAGCGGATGCGGCTCGAGCTGGTTGAGCGGCAGCTGGCGGATCAGTACCGACGAGGTTTCGAGGTGGATGCGGGCGTGCTCGATGCCCATGATGACCGCCCAGACCGGGCTGTCCCAGGTGATCGGCACGGACAGCGGCAGGACGGAAATGACATCGTCGACCGCGGCCCGGACCCGGTTGCGGAAGTCCTGCACCTCCGGGACGGTCGGCCAGTCGTAATGGTCTTCATTGAGATCGTCCCAGGACATCTCGTCGACGCCGACGGCAAACATCGACTCGTAGCGGGGGCTGATCCGGCTGGTGAGGATGCCGGCCAGGATCAGCTTGTTGATGTAGAAGGCGGCGGTATGGCCGAAATAGAAGATCAGTGGGTGCCTGAGCGGATCGGCGCGCATCGTGAACGTGGCATCGCTCGCCAGGCAGTCGAAGAGACGCTCGTCGAGTTCCCAGGTGGCGTGGAAGTAGCGGCGGATTTCCTCCCGCTTGCCCTCCGGCTCGCCGCTGTCGAGCACCAGCGTCCTGGTTGCCTTCAGCTGTTCCATGTCATAGGTGAAATGCTTGGCGGTACTGTGCATGATCGTCTCCTGGAGTGCTGAGTGGAATCCACGCCGGCGGGGAGGGGAGGGTCAGAGGG
>WBUQ01000149.1 GCA_008933635.1 Desulfobulbaceae bacterium
TCTGAATACTGCACATTTCCGGCATCGGGTCTTTAGGGCGCGCGAATTCGAGAAAATCCGTAAGGATCTTTTTCATTACGTCCACTTCCCGAATGATCTTTTTAGAGTGGCTGTGGGTCGCATCTAATTCAGGAATTTCTTTGTTCAGTAAATGCGCATATATTTCTATCCCGCCCAACGGATTTCTTAATTCGTGCGCAACGCCGGCCAGCATCGTTTTCAGATATTGATCTCGTTTCAGAATATTCTGGCGCATTTTTTCCATGGTTTTTCCAAGAAAACCGATCTCGTCTTTGCTTTTTATTTCTATCGGGCCGTCCAATTTTCCCGATCCGATTTCTTCCGCTTCCTCCATTAATTGTTGTACCGGATTGCTGATCGTTCTGGCAAAATAAAATCCAATCATAATCGATACCAATACGCCGACGATGCCCACCGTGATCAAATGCCACTCAATACGTTTGATCAGATACAAAAAAGTTGCGCTTCCGTCTACCGCGATCACGCCGCTGATCTCCTGATTTGCGATCAGCGGAACAAAAGCCGTTTTATACAACTTGCCGTCAAACGTTTCAAATAATACGGTGTGCGACGGAAGGCCTTTTACGCTTCGCTCGAACTCGAATTGATTAAATTTCAAAAACGGATATACATAACCTACAGAAACGCCTTCTTCGGTATCGAGCAAACTTGCGCCCGTCGTGTCAATGATGTAAATCCGCTCTACTTCCGTCGCATCGCGCAGGTCTATCAGTTTCTTTTTGAAATTGCGGTATGTACGTCCTTTTTCGTCTCCTTCGGAGAAACGCGCCACCAGGTCGTTATTGATCTGTAAGCCGGCGGCTTGCGCAACGGCGAGCAATTTTTTCCCCAGTTCCTCATCCAAACTGCTTTCGGTGTACCAATAATGCAAAACGCCGCTGACACTGAAAATTGTAAGGCAAAAAATTCCAAAAAGAATGATAAGTTTATTCTGTATTTTAGATGTGATACGTCGTAGCATGAAATACATTTGAAGTTATAAACCGGACATAATGTATTTGATTGAACGGTTATTAGCAAATGAAAACACCGGCCTTTACATGCCTTACCCTCTTGGATGAAACGTTTTGTGAACTTCTTTCAGGTATTCCCGGTCAATATGCGTATAGATCTGGGTGGTTGAAATATCGGCATGGCCCAGTAATTCCTGCACGACACGCAGATCCGCGCCGCCTTCCAGTAAATGCGTCGCAAAGGAATGACGAAATGTGTGCGGCGTTACTTCCTTCTTAATTTCCGCCATTTCGGTATAACGCTTCAGAATTTTCCAGAAACCCATGCGGCTCATCTTTTTTCCTTTGGCGTTCAAAAACAAAACGTCGTCCGATGTCTGTCTTCCCAAATGATGCGGACGAACTTTTTCCTGATAAACTAAAATCCAGTTCATCGCCACTTCGCCGACGGGAACCATGCGCTCCTTCGAACCTTTTCCAAATACACGTAAAAATCCGGCATCGCTGCGCACATCATTTTGTTTCAGCGAAAGTAGTTCCGATATGCGCAAGCCGCAGGCGTAAAGAAGCTCGATCATCGCGCGGTCCCTAATGCCGAGGTAATTCAACGTATCCGGCTGTTCCAGTATTTTTTCCACCTCGGCAATTTCCAAAACGGACGGCAAGGTTTTTGGTAATTTGGGGAGGTCAATATTATCCGCCGGGTCATTTGCCAGCATATCCTCATTCAATAGATATTTGTGGAATGTGCGAATGGCTGACAAATTTCGTGAAATACTCTTCGCGGATAGCCCCAGGCTATTGAGCAATTGAACAAAGGCGGAGATGTCCTTGGAAGTGATTTGATTAAAATCTGAATATTTTTTATCTGAAGTAACGAAAGAGAGATAACGTTTGAGGTCGTTACGGTAGGAATCGATTGTATTTCCTGCGAGATTTTCTTCGATGGACAGGTAATCGAGAAATTGTTCAAGCAAATGCTTCACGCTTGTCTCTTTTGTGCCGCAAAGGCTCTAAGACTCGAAGAATCGCTGTGTTTGTAAGGATATTTAATTAAGCAAGCACAGCAACGTTTCCCGCTGTTTCCGCAAATTTCACGGAAGTGTTTTTTAAAAAATCTGCGTGATCGGCGTAATCTGCGGGAAAATCTTACTCCCGTTAACTTTACATCGCGGCGGCTTTGTCGTCAATATAGGTGGATTCAAATCCATACGTCTGTAATTCCGCTATAGCTTCATTTAACAAGACCACGCGGTCGCGATACGGAAGAAATGCGCTCTTAAAACCGTTGATAATGATATTGCAGACGTCGTCGAAATTGAAGTTAAATGTCTTTGACGCGAGGTAAATTTCCTTCGAAACGGTGGTAGCGGACATCAGGCGATTATCCGTATTGATCGTGACGCGAAGTCCGTAGTCATAATAAATACGCAGCGGATGCGACTTAAAATCTTTTACCGCTTTCGTTTGAACGTTGCTTGACAGGCAAATTTCAATTGGGATGCGATGGTCGTTCACATAATTGAGCAGGTCGCCGTCCTCGATCAAACGCGTGCCGTGCCCGATACGATGAGCGCCGCAGTCGTGAATCGCCTGTTTGATACTCTCCGGCCCGTAGGCTTCGCCCGCATGCGCCGTCACGTTGACATTGTTCCTAAGAATCAGTGCAAATGCTTCCTGATGATCTTTGGCGGGATAGCCGTCTTCTTGTCCGGCAAGGTCAAAGGCCATGTGCTTTCGCGTCTTGTAGGCTACGGTCATTTCGGCCAGGCGCAGCGAGGTCTCCGGATTGATACTGCGCATACCGCATACGATGATCCCGGTTTTTATATTATGTTTCGCTTCAGCTTTAGATAGGCCGCGAATAACGGCATCGTTGATTTCCGTCAGGCGCATGCCTTTATTGATATGCAGGATCGGTGAATAGCGCACTTCGAGATAGCGCACGTTTTCTTTCGCAGCATCCTCGGCGAGTTCAAACGCAATCCGCTCGATGGCCTTGGGTTCCTGCATGACCGAAAGCGTCACGCCAAATCCTTTAAGGTAGTCTCCCAGATTCTTTGCTTTATCGCCTACTTCCAAATGCTCACGAAGTTTTTCGACATCATCAAAAGGCAGTTTCACTTTCTGTTCCGCAGCAAGTTCTATCAGCGTTTGCACGCGGCAACTGCCGTCCAAGTGGCAATGCAATTCCGTTTTCGGAAGCTTGTGTATTAATTCTTCCGTTATCTCGATCTTGCTATAATCTTTTTTCACTTTTTTCTCACTCATGGTTTAACCTCGCGTCAAATAGAATCGAAGTGCAACGAGAATTGCATTTTTATTTCTTAATCGACTCCACCACCAACTGCGCCGCATCGTCTAAATCGTCCGCCACTTTCATCGGAATGCCGGAATGACGCAGAATTTCTTTTGCTTCGATGGCGTTGGTTCCCTGCAATCGGACGATCAGCGGAACGCGGATCTTCACGTTCTTTGCCGCCTGCACCACGCCCGTGGCAATACGGTCACAGCGCACGATGCCGCCGAATATATTGATCAGGATCGCTTTAACATTCGGATCGGACAGAATAAGTTTAAATCCGTTTTCTACCGTCTCGGGATTGGCGCCGCCGCCGACGTCCAAAAAATTGGCGGGCGTCGCGCCGGCAAGTTTAATAATGTCCATCGTTGCCATCGCAAGCCCGGCGCCGTTGACCATACAGCCGACGTTGCCGTCGAGTTTAACATAATTCAAATTATATTTCGATGCCTCTACTTCCAGCGGATCTTCTTCGTCTTTGTCGCGCAATGCGGCAAGCGCCGGATGGCGGTCGAGCGCATTGTCATCGAGGTTTATTTTTGCATCCAGCGCAACGACGCGTTTGTCTTTCGTAATAACGAGCGGATTGATCTCGAACAACGATGCGTCTGTTCCGACGAAAGCATTATACAACGCGACTGCGAACTTAACAAAATTCTTCTGAATGTCCCCTTCCAAACCCAATGCGAGCGCCAGACGCATGGCCTGAAACGGGCGAAAACCAATGGCCGGATCGATGTATTCCTTCAAAATCTTTTCCGGATGTTCGGATGCAACTTTTTCAATTTCCACGCCGCCCTCGGTGGAGGCCATAATCACGTACCGTGAATGCGAACGGTCGAGCACGACGCCGACATAATATTCTTTTTCAATATCGAGGCCTTCCGCAACAAGAACTTTTTTGATCGTTTTTCCGGTATCGCCGGTTTGGTGCGTAACGAGCACATTGCCGAGCATTTTCTCGGCGTATTCTTTCAGTTTATCGAGGTCGGTCGTAAATTTTACGCCGCCGTGGAGCAGAACTTCATTGCGTTCTTTATGATGATAGATGGTACCTTTTCCCCGACCGCCGGCATGTATCTGGGCCTTGACCACCCACGCGTTGATACCGCGCGCTTTCATCGCTTTGGCCGCTTCCGCAGCTTCGCTTGCCGACGAAACCGGTATACCTTCCTGGATCGGAACGCCGTAATTTTTCAGGATCTCCTTTGCCTGATATTCATGAATATTCATCCTAGATTCCTCCGCCGTAACTGTTTGTATATGAATTTCTTATGAGTTTGAATTTCCACAGCCGCTAAAAATTTCAGGGAATATAATCAAATGTATACGATTATCAAAACTTTTTTTTGTGAATTACGGATGTTAAAATTGACTAATTCTCAAATAAAACTTAAACTAATATAAAAATAGCATTTGTAATACTGAAAGCTATTAACAAGTTAAAATTCAAAAACGCAAAAGTTCAAAATCAATGGAATCCAATCCAACGGAAACTACTGTTTCATTGATAAACGTAAATGTATTCTTTAAAGAATTTTCATTTAGCAAAAATGATTTTATAGATGTTGAAACGAATCAAATGCAAGAGTTCGCTGATAATGTGGTTTGGCTTGACGATATTTTTTTTATTTATCAAATAAAAGACAGGAAACCTTCTGATTCTGATGATATAAAATGGTTTGAAAATAAGGTTTTAAAAATCGGAGTACGTCAAATAAAAAAAACACTTCAATATTTAAATACTTGCACTCAAGTCACAATAACTAACGCCAAGGGACATAAGGTAAATATCTCAGAAGCCAAAAAGAATTCTCCAAGAAAAATCATCGTTTACACCCCGGGAAATTTATTCCCAGAACACAAACGGTTTATTAAATTTTATGAAAGTGGGGAGGTCGGCCTAATTCATCTATTCCATTCTGAAGATTATTATTGGATATGCAAGTATCTTTTAACGCCTGCTGAAGTTGACGAGTATCTATATTTTAGAGAAGCATTTTATAATCAACAAAAATTAATTCTAAATAAATTCCCCGAACAATACATATTAGCCCACTTTTTAGAAACGCTCGAAACTGACCATATAGACTCAAAATATATTGACAACCTCAAAATAATAGACAATGAAACAATAGATTTTGATATATCGTTTCTCATCGATAATTTCACAAGTAACATCAGAACAATAAAGCACGAAACAGAATACTATCCGATAATAAGGGAAATCGCAAAACTTAATAGAAGCGAAATGGCGGAGTTTAAAAAACGGTTCGTTCGTTGTTTGGAAGTATGCAAAAAAAATAAATCCGATTTACCCTACAGAGTCTACTTTCCAAGAACAGACTGTGGTTTCGTTTTTATTCCTTTAACCATACAGGAGTCATCAGTTTGGAAAAGAGCACTCAATAATTTCACTATCGGACATAAGTATGACCGTAAAGCTGGTAAGTGTGTTGGAGTTGCAACATCTTATATAACGACAAGCGGGGGCAATAATTTTGATATTAACTGGGTATATATGGAATTCCCTTGGAAATTCGACTTGAAAATCGACTCCTTGTTAAGAGAAAATTTTCCGTTTCGCGAGGTTAAACATAAGCAGATATATAATAGATATAAAAAGCAGTCATAGAGCCTTATAATTGCACAATCGAATAAAAGAACAACATCGATACCTATATGGCGAAGTGAAAACTTCGTTAAACATGCGACCCCGACGGGGTCGAAGATTTTTGTAAATATTCTTCTACACACATTGAACCCCTATCGGGGTTCATTCACTCTTGAAATGACGGCGAAGTAAAACTTCGCCATACATTTACCGGTTTGATTTACAAGCGATCATGAACCATGACAATCCCGAATGGTACACACATTGAACCCCTACGGGGTTCATTCCGCCCCCTAATCGTACCGCAAGGCATTTTTGAGACATCTTATCAAAGTCATTGATTTAAGCTGAGCCCATCCTTAAATTAGACATGTAATTAGATACCAAGACACCTCCCCTGAAAGTATGATGGGACGAATCGGCCGGAGTTTTTGAGTGGACGATTCTTAACCACCGGAGGTAATTTGTATGAATTCATTTCTTCGAATTTATTCTCACCGACGCAATCGACCCTACCTGAAATCTTTTCTTTCTTTCATGATTTTTCTATTCTGCTTGTCCACTGACGAACGTCTCCATGGACAGGATCAGAAAGAAATCGATCTATCCCCCTCCGAGTGGATCATGCTTCGCGAAGTGGACGGCGAGTGGGTCATTTATCATTATTGTTTTGCGGGCACGGGCTCGATAATAATCGGCCCATCCGCAATCGGCGGCACGGAACTCATTGTCTTTTCCGGCCAGGATTCCGAAATATTCGATATCGTTAATATGTCTCGAACAGATGGTGCGATTGTTTTCCGGATCAAGCCCCGGTACGGAGAACAAGAAAGAGATGTTTTCTTTCGTTATGCCGGCGCCGATGCGCGCTTTGGGGAATGGGAAGGGTTGTATTCCGGTTCCCCTGCTGTGCGCACCGTTCTGAACGCGTTTGAGAACGAGGTGCGTCATGTTTATGAAAATAATGGCGACTGCGATCCGGGCCGTTAACGATAATCATAACTACTTAATTGTTGACACAAAAAAGCGCAAAATTCACAAAATTAAAAGCAAAACCGTTTAACTGCCCTTCATGATCTTTTTGTGCCTTTTTGTTGCTATGGTGAATAGCCGGTGTTTACAAGGAACGTTTAAGATTACCGACTCTAAGAATGGAGGCTTCGATGAAAGTCAGGTTTTTGCTGATCATAGTAACCTTCTGGTCCGCTTCGGTACTCGCCCAGCAATCTACGGAATCGAAATTCGTTAAACAGGATTTCGGATGGGCGGCCAATAACGCCGGCTTCTTTCCTATCGGCTGGACACGGGACGGGACATACTTTGCTTACGGAACATTTTCGTATTCGATGACGATTTTCAACAGCAGCTGCATCCGTGTCGTCGTGCAGGACATCGTGAGCGATCAGGTTGTCTGGAATTTTCAAAATAACTGGGCAGAGTCGCTTGCCGGTGATATCGTGATGTATGTGCCCAACTCATCCGAAGCAGCTTGGAAAGAGATACAGGCTACCGTTGAGGAGCCGCTCTATCAGTACCAAATTGAAACCGGCGGTTACTCTAAGCCGGCGCCGTTTCCCCTTCAAAGCGATGGCGATGAACTGAACATCGAGATCACGGAACAGCCGGAGGTTGATTACACAATACCTTTCGAGGTTCGTGCCGTTTCCAATAATCTTGGCGTAAAGAGGATTTTCAGGAGTGTACGAGATCCCATGAGCGAAATCTCCGTACTTGGTTATTTCCCGAATCCGGATGGCTCGCGAATCGCAGTGATCATCGCTGTCTCCAATGTTTACTACCCTCCCTACGCGACCACTTATCATGTCATCGGCTGCCATCGCGAATTCGGTTTCGAGAAGCAAAATTTGTCAAGCCAAGCTGTTCGCCTGAATTTGATCCAACATTCAGATAGCGCAAGTATCGAATTAGGCATCTCACTTCTGTCCGGTCCCTTAAATGATTATTCTATTAATCGTTTCAACTTGTCAGGAAAAGAATTTGCAGGCTTGTGTGTTCGTAGTCTGCAAGACTCAGCTGACGTGTTTTTTTACACGAAGACAAACGGCCAGTGGTTCGAAGAGCCATATCATGAGCGAGTTATGATTGCCGGATGGTTGACAGAGCTCCGGATGTTTGAATCCGGATTACGCCGTGGCTTTACGGTAAGTAAGGATTTAGAGTATAAACACGGATTCGCAACGCTGTTTTTGTATGATCCGGCTACCGACCGATTTGAGATTGTAGATGGGTTTGACAAACTTGGTCAAATCTTTTATCTGAAGGAATATCCAAATGTATTCTATACGTATTACTCTTGCGGATGCGCTGATGCTTGCTGGGTTTCCCGGTTGTGCTCTGTTCAAAATGGAAAAGTTGAGATAAGAATGGAGATTGGTTGCACTTGTACAGAGTTCTACGTGACTTCGTACGTTGGTGAAATGGAAAAACGCCTGGAATCGTCAAGCTGCGAAGATTACCAAAGCGATCTGAAGTTTGAAGTTATTGAAGCAAAATGGCGAACGCTTGCTAAAACTTATTCCTTACGGGACTAATTCTCGAGTTCGTTCAAACTATTACAACTTTTTTAGCGAAGAACTTTGATTCACCTCTCGTTATCAATATGACCCGAAAATGACCCGCGTGTAAGGTTTTCTAACCGGAACTTCCCGCCCCTTTCACCGTTAATTCACCAGGAATTAGCATCAATTCACAATATCAATTCCAACTGATTTTTACATTACTTTAAATACGGAGTCATTTCATGAAAACCACATTTCTATTCCTGATTTTGCTTATCCTTTCCATATCCGCATTCGGTCAAAATGCCTCCAGGATCGCAGATTTTGAAAAACAGCCAAAAATCGCATGGAAATTCAAAACCACCGGGCCGGTCATTTCTACTCCCGTTGTGGATGAAAAGATGGTGTATTTCGGAAGCCTCGACAGCGGCCTTTATGCTTTGGATAAAAACAATGGGACGGTTCGCTGGACATTCGGAACCTACGGCAAGATCCGATCGACGGTTTGCCTGGATGGGGAGAAACTTTATCTCCTCAGCGGCGATGGAAACCTTTACTGCATAAATAAGAATTCCGGCCAGGAGATCTGGCGCTTCCGTACTGCCACCGGTTATAT
>WBUQ01000150.1 GCA_008933635.1 Desulfobulbaceae bacterium
GGAGTTTTTTCTGCTGGTTGTAGCGGTTGCGGATATCTTCGGGATCAAGTGACAGATATCTGGCGTAAATTCCATAAAATCCATTGACAAAGGCATCGGCGGGGAGATTGGCGTAGTCGTCTTCCTCGAGGGCCTTCAGGTTGTTGGGCGAAATCTTTGTCGATTCAACGGCCTCTTCGAAGCTCAATCCCTGTTCAGTCCGTGTCCGGCGCAGGAATTGACCGAGAGACTCCTTGTCGTGAGCCGATTCGTTCTTCATTGTAAAAAAAATCCTGTTAGGGTGGCGTCAACGGCGGATGTTCGACAGAGCGCCGGTCGGTCCCGGATGCTGTTCCGTTGCGAACGCCTGTAGGTTAGAGTTTCTGGATGTAGGCCTGGTCTTTCAGATTTTCCAGCCAGGTTCCGTAGGCTTCTTTCAACCGCTCTTCGTAGAGGGTATTTCTGATCTGCTCCTTGACCTCTTCCAGTGGGGTCTTGACGACGATGGTCCCGTCCTGGCTGTTGATCAGCTTGAAGAACTGGTAACCTTCCGGCGTGTCGATGAGATCGCTGACTTCGCCAGGTTTGAGCGATTGCACTGCGTCACGCATGTAAGGAGCCATTTCGTCGAGCTGGAAGACGCCGATGTCTCCGCCGTCGCCGGCCGACGGCATCGAGGAGTATTTTCTGGCGAGGTCCTTGAAATCCTGTCCGTCACGGGCCATCGCCAGCACTTTTTCGGCCTGTTCTCTTGCCTCGAGCTTGTTGACCCGCACGACCTCTTCAGGGGCGTCAGGATTTTTCGGGTCGGTCCAGGAAATCCCGATCTGCAGCAGATAATATCCCTCTCCGCTGACCTTTGACGTGTAATGGGTGTCGTAATAATCGAGGATCTCCTCCTCGGTGACGACAACCTTCGACCTGACATCGGTATTTACCAGTTTGCCCTGAAGAATCTGGTCTCGCAGATCTGCCTTGTAGACCGTTTCGGTGACTCCCTCGTTTTTCAGCCGGGCGAGAAAGCCTTCCCTGCTGACCTTGTTCTGGGCGAGCATCTGTTCGAATGCGGCGTCCACTTCGGCGTCGGACACCGATAGATTGGCGGCCTTGGCCCTCTGGGCGACCAGTCGCTTTTCGATGAGCCGGTCGAGAACGTGTTCGCGGGCATCCTGGAGGGTATCGGCCAGTGATGCCGAAGGGGTCTTGGCGGAGATGTCGCGATAGAGGGGTTCGCCTTCTTTTTCCAATTCCGAAAGGGTGATAACGTCGTCATTGACAACGGCTACGACGCGATCGACCAGTTCTGCAGTGCCCTTGAGAGGGGCGAGGGCAACCGCACAGAGCAGAACCAGAAAAGCGATAGCCGCTGGCATGGGTGAATGCGCAACTGGTTTCATGGAGATTCCTTGCTGAAAGGTGTTGAGGGTTATAGGTTCAATGGTTGCTTGACATGACTCGACGATTGCGGAAGAAAATGGCCCGTCGACGGATTGGGCTGGCGAACACCGTTAGCTGTTCCGGCCTGTGGATGGGACAGGCGAGTCAGTGTAGCATTTTTTTTCATTTTGCACACGATATCATGCGCGGAAACAGGAAGGTGACAGCCGTGTCGGCGCATGAAGATGGGGGAAGGGGCGTCGATACTGTTGACTTTCCCGGAGGGAGGAGTATTGTATTTCAGGTAATGATTACATAGATCGGGGTGTCGTCCGTACAGGAGCGTATTGATGGGGAAAAAATGGTTGATTCTGGCGGCTTGCGTTCTCGCGGTTGCGGTTGCCGGTGGCTGGATGATGGTGCGGGAACACGCAGTGAAGCAGGAACAGTCAGGGGGGCATGAAAGTTCCCGTTCCAGGGCCGAAATGCCTGCCTTCCTGCTGGAGAGCGCTGTTGACGGGAAAAGTGTCGACAGCGGCAGCTTCAAGGGCAAGGCACTGCTTGTGACCTTTTTTGCAACCTGGTGTCCTCCCTGTCTTCAGGAGATCCCTTCTCTGATAGAACTGCAGCAGGAATTCTCGGCCGATGGCTTTTCCGTGATCGCCATGTCGGTCGACCAGGGGGGGAGTGCGCAGGTCGCCGAACTGGTCGAGCAGCAGGCGATCGACTATCCGGTGCTGATGGCCGATGCCGAGACGGTGGAAAACTTCGGCGGGATATATAACATTCCGGTATCGTTTCTGGTCAACAAGTCAGGGGCCGTGGTCAAGCGATACAACGGACTCGTCGCATACCAGGTGCTGGCGAAGGATATCCGCAGCATTATCGAGTAGTGGCGGCAGGCGAGGTTGACAAAATCGTAAGAAGAGGGTAGATAATCGTCTAATTGAGTGATTTTGTTGCCTGTGTGATACAATGTGATGGTGGTTCGTCTGCGATGGAGTATCGGTTTGATGCCTGTCGTAAGTGTTCCCCGGGCCGACCGCCGGGGGAAATAATCAGCGCAAAAAGGAGAACAGCAATGAAAAAAAGGATTGTTACTGCAGCACTGGCTCTGGTTTTCGCATTGAGCATGGCGGGCGTGAGCATGGCAGCGAAAGTCAATTGCACCGTTAAATCCGTTGAAGGCGACACCGTAACGATGACCTGCGAAGGCGCTGACAAGATGAAAGCCGATGACAAGGTGAAAGTCACCACGGCCAAGGGCGGTGGTGTTGAAGGTTGCTGATTGACACTGCTCCGTCTTTTCTGTAATGTGGCTGGCCGGTTGATAAAAATCAACCGGCCTTTTTTATTCACTGTTCATCATCAGTCCACGAGCTGTTGCACCGGTCCCCGGCAGAGATATCGTCTCCTCAACCTTGTCCGCATGGACGTCTTGTGATTGAATGGCAGAGAGGAATACCGGAAGGAGAGAGAATGGATATCAGGACCCTGCCCGAGCGGGAACGAGAGATTTATAACAGATTGCGGCAGCAGTATTCGCTGACCTTCGACAGGCTGAAGATCGGAGAAAACACTGTCCGCCTTCTGAAGGTCGCGGATCTTGGAGAACTTCTCGGCGATCGCGATCCCTTCGCCGATGTTTCGACCTTTCCGTTTTGGGTCAAGCTCTGGGATGCTGCCATCCTGTTGGCCTATGTGCTCACCAGGATCCCGGGCCGTGAGGGTCGGACCCTGCTCGAACTTGGGGCCGGACTGGGAGCCCCGGGGCTGGCTGCAGCCGCCTCGGGTTTTGATGTGACGATCAGCGATTACGAGGAGACCATCCTGGATTTCCAGCGGGTGAGTGCCGCGGCCTCCGGTCTTGGCAATGTCAGCTTTTGCCTTCTCGACTGGCTCGCCCCTCCCCGGCTGCCCGCTTTCGATATTCTTGCCGGAGCCGAGATCCTGTTCCGTGAGGAGTTTTTCGCCCCGCTGCTGCGGGTCTTTTCCCTCTATCTCAAGCCAGAAGGAGTCATCTACCTGGCGCATGATGCGCGAAGGCAGAGTCTGCCGAAATTTCTCAGGCTGGCCGAGAAGGAATACGATATTGCGGTGACCAGGCAGAACTACATGAAGGACGGTCAACCGGTGTCGATCATCGTCAACCGACTGGTGAGAAAAGGGAGTGGCGGCGGAGGCCGTGCATGAGAGGTTCAGGATCGTTCTATCCCGTCAATCTGAGGATTGCCGGCCGGCGCTGCCTTGTCGTCGGCGGTGGAGTGGTCGCGGCTCGGAAGGTGGAGTCGCTGCTGTTCTGCGGGGGCAGGATAGTTGTCGTCAGCCCGGATGCGGTGGAGGCGATACGCCGGCTGGCAGAGGGTGACAGAGTACACTGGCAGCGACGGCCTTACCGGACGGGCGATCTCGACGGCATCTTCCTCGCCATTGCGGCAACTGATCGACCGGAGGTTCAGCGGCAGGTCGCCGACGATGCCGCCGGTCTGCCGGTCCTGTTGAACTGCGTCGATGATCCGTCGGTCTGCGATTTTCAGGTGCCGTCACAACTGCGGCGAGGGGAACTGTTGATCACCATATCGACGGGCGGAGCCAGTCCGGCATTTTCCCGACAGATCAGGGAACGTCTGGAAACGGAATTCGGCCGGGAATACGGCGCGGTCGTTGATCTGCTGGGCCGCCTGCGATTGCTGGTGGTCGGTACGGACGGCGGATCTGAGGGCAACGCGGCCCTTTTTCGTCGGATCCTGACCCTGGATCTGGCGGAAATGGTGCAGCAGGAAGCCTGGGACAGCCTGCTCGAGCAGTTGCGAGGCATTCTTCCGGCACATCTCGATCCGGCGACGGCAGTGTCGGAATGCAGGGAAAGGTGGGCAGAGTGAGAGGGGATCGGCCCTTCAGGGCCGGCAATCGGCTGGCAATGCCGTTTCCAGCCATTTGTGCATCGGGAACAACATGAGCGAAATCAGCTATCTGCTTTTTCAATCAGTCCTGCTTGTGACTTTTCTGGCCGCTGCCGCCTATTGCGTGTTCTTTGTCGGCCAGAAGAACAAGATCCGCGATGTGGCGAGAGTGCTCCTGGTATCATCCGGGATTCTGCAGACCCTGTATATTGTTTCGAGATATTTTCTGCTGGGACATGCCCCGATAACCTCGCAGCACGAAACCCTGGTCGTCTTTGCCTGGGCCACTTCCTGGGCATACCTGTCTTTTCGCTGGCGCTACACGGTCAAGAATTTCGGTATGTTCGTGTCTCTGCTGATCCTTTTGCTGCTCGTCCTCTCCGCCCTGGTCTCGAGAGAGGTCAGCGAACTGGTGCCGGCCCTGCAGAGCTGGTGGCTGCCGGTGCATGCCGGGGTGTCGCTGCTGGGATACGGCTTTCTTTCCCTCGCCTTCTGTGGCGGCCTGATGTATCTGCTGCAGGAGCGGGAATTGAAAAACAAGCGATTCGGGTATTTTTTCGTCCGCCTTCCCTCGCTCGATGCCCTGGATCAGCTGAACAGCCACTGTCTGACCACAGGCTTTGTCTTCCTCACCCTGGGAATCGTCAGCGGTTCGCTCTGGGCCAGGCAGGCATGGGGAACATACTGGCAGTGGGATCCGAAGGAGACTTGGTCGTTAATCACCTGGTTCATCTACCTGATCCAGATCCACCAGCGGTTCACCGTCGGCTGGCGGGGCAAGCGGGCAGCGGTTATGGCGATTTTCGGTTTCGCCGCCGTCGCCTTTACCCTCTGGGGGGTCACGTATCTGCTGGGTGGAGTGCACAGCTATGCCCGGTGAACGCATAATCCTGCTTGGGGTCAACCATAAGACGACCCCGGTCGAAGTCCGCGAGAAGATGGCAATCTCCGGAGGCTACGAACAGCCGCTGGCTGAATTGAAGCGGATAGAGGGGGTCCGGGAATGTTACCTGCTGTCGACCTGCAACAGGGTGGAACTGCTGCTGGTGGCGGAGCCCGGTGAACAGCTGATTGACAACATTCTCGCCTTTCTCTTCGGCGACCGGGTGCAACGGGAAAAATGTCTGGAATATTTATATATTTATTATGACAGAGACGCGGTTCACCATCTGTTCATGGTCAGCGCCAGCCTCGATTCGATGATTGTCGGCGAAGCCCAGATACTCGGGCAGCTCAAAGAGGCATACCGCCATGCCGCCAAGCTCAACTGTACCGGCACCTTGCTCAACCGGCTGCTGCACAAGGCGTTTTCTGTGGCCAAGCGGGTCAGGACCGAGACGGCGATCGGCTCTTCGGCGGTCTCGATCAGTTACGCCGCCGTTCAACTGGCAAAGAAGATATTCGGAAACCTCAAGGACAAGAAAGTCCTGTTGATCGGAGCCGGGGAGATGGCGGAGCTGGCGGCCGAGCATCTCGTCGGACAGGGAGTGGCTGAGGTCGTTGTCGCCAACCGCACCCTGGCGCGCGGGGTGGAACTGGCCAAGCGTTTCCACGGCCGGGCTGTTTCGTTTGACGAATTGCTCGGTCAGCTCGAGCAGGTCGATATCATCATCAGCTCCACCGGTTCGCCGACGATCATCCTGCGTCAGGCGGATGTCCGTCCGGTGATGCGGGCCCGACGCAACAGGCCGCTGTTTTTTATCGATATCGCTGTCCCGCGCGATCTCGATCCCGATCTCAATGACATGGAAAACGTCTATCTCTATGACATTGACGATCTCAGCAGCGTCGTCGATATGAACCGTTCGGAACGGGAGCGTGAGGCGGTCAAGGCGGCTAGGATCGTCGACGAGATGACGCTCAGCTTCCAGCGGTGGATGGACGGGATGTCGGTCACACCGACTATTCTGGCCCTGCGCCGGAAGGCCGACGGCATATGCCGCAGTGAATTGGAAAAGACCCTGCCGCGCCTGGCGGCCCTGTCCGGTGAGGAAAAACAGGCCATTGAGGTGATGCTGTCCGCCATAACCGCAAAAATGCTCCATGACCCGCTGGTCTACCTCAAAAGTGAGTCCTGCGGCGGCAGGGATACCAGTGAGGCGAAGATCAATGCCCTGAGGACGATTTTCGGCCTCGGTGAGGATGAGTCGTGACCATCACGGTCGACGAGCATCTCGACAACGAGTGGTTTGTCGTTCGCCATTCCGGCGAGATCCCGGAGATCGCTCTGTACGCTGCCAGGCATTACCTGACCGAGGCCGAAGATGGGCCGAAGATGAACCTTTCCCCCGATCAGTGGCGGATGCTGCTCGAGGCGGCGGGTCAACGGTACCGGGAAATAATCCTGCGCGACATGGAGCCGCAAAACCGCAACACATCGATATATCGTGGATTGGCCCGGTCAATTGCCAACTATCAGCGGTTTGAGTGCTTCTGTCGTCGTCAGGGGGTCGATGCGCGGGAGTTTGGCCGCGAAGTGGCTGTGGCGC
Source organism: Desulfobulbaceae bacterium (assembly GCA_008933635.1). Taxonomy (GTDB): domain Bacteria; phylum Desulfobacterota; class Desulfobulbia; order Desulfobulbales; family Desulfocapsaceae; genus Desulfoprunum. The sequence goes on from WBUQ01000150.1 coordinate 6,749, forward strand.
TGCTGCTCTTTCTCGCCGCTGAATCTGTCGACGTGGCGAAAGGAGCGCGGGCATCCTGCATAAACTGCAGCTATAAGGAACTCAACGACTTCGCCCGGAAGGTCGGGCTGGTCAGGAAATCGCTGCCGTCGTATGTCAGACATCTCTGCCGGCAGGAGTGACTCTCCAGTCGGATCCTGTCCGGTTAATGAATGCGCACAAGGCTTCGGTAATCATCTTCCTCTCCCTCCTTCATCCTGCTGAAATACGCACTCTTTTCTTCTTTGTCATGGTATTTGTGCCACGCTTTTGGTATGTGTTTGGAGGTTGATGGGCGGGTTGTGCGCCATGATTGCGTATTTTTTCCTTTTTCCTGATCACCATGAAAAACTATCTCCACATCTCAGTGTTGCTGGCTCTCCTGCTCTGTCCGCTGCTTGCTGCCGGTGAAGATGCCGCTCGAACTGATCCGATCGAGTTCCAGAAACGCAACCGGCTCATCGGTTATATGCTGGCCAAGCAGCTGCCGACGATTCATCTCAGCGACAAATCGATGAACGATGAACAGGCGAGGGCGGCGTTCACCCTCTACCTCAGCCAATTAGACTTCCAGAAACGCTTCCTGCTCCAGCAGGACGTCGATCAGCTTACCGCATTCGCACCCTATATTGACGATAATCTGCTGCAGGGAAACAACTCCCTGCCCGATGCCGGGATGGATATCATCGGCGAGCGGATCGATCAGACAGAGAGGATGGTTGATGCCATACTCGGCGGGTATTTCGATGCCGATGCGAAGGAGTATCTGGAAACCGACCCCAAGAAGATGGTTTTTGCCAGGGACCTGAAGGAACTGCAGGAAAGGTGGCGGAAAATTCTCAAGGCGGAGGTGTTTACCAGGTATCTGGAACTTGAGGAAGAATCGAAGAAGACCAAGGACAACAAAAATCGGGAGACCTTGATGCAGGAGGCGAAGTCCAAGGTCGCCAAGAGATACAAAGACACCTTCAGACGCCTGCGGCAGGAGACCCGGCAGGATCATTATGATCGTTATTTCAATGCCGTTGCCCGGTCGTTTGATCCCCATACCAATTACATTCCCCCGGCAGGCAAGGAGCAGTTCGATATCAGCATGCGCGGCAGTCTCGAGGGGATCGGTGCGCTGCTCCGGGAGGATGACGGCTTTATCAAGGTGATGCGGATCATACCTGGCAGCGCGGCGGCGAGACAGGGGCGGCTGCAGGCCGAGGATATCATCCTGCAGGTGGCCCAGGGGCCGGAAGAACCGGTGGATATCACCGACATGAGGCTGAGCGATGCTGTGCGCCTGATCCGCGGCCCCAAAGGGAGCGAGGTCAGGTTGACAGTCAGGAAGGCGGACGGATCAAAGGACATCATCCCGATCATCCGTGATGTCGTGCAGATCGAAGAAACCTTTGTCAAAAGTACGGTGTTGCCCAATCCGGATGGCAGCCAGGTCGGGCTCATCTACATACCGAGTTTTTACCGGGACTTTGAGAAAACGAGCAATGGGGAGAATGCCAGGAATTCGACGGACGATACCCGGAATGAAATCATAGCCCTGAAGAACAAAGGCGTGGACGGCATCATCCTCGACCTGCGCAACAACGGCGGTGGAGCCCTGGTCGATGCCGTGGATATCGCCGGTCTGTTTCTTCCCTCCGGGCCGATGGTGCAGGTTAAAAACAGCAATGGCTCGGTGCGGGTGCTGAACGATGACGATCCTGAAGTACTCTACGAAGGTCCTCTCGTCGTGCTGGTCAATGCTTTTTCAGCTTCTGCCTCGGAGATTGTCGCCGCTGCGCTTCAGGATTACCGTCGGGCGATCGTTATCGGCGGGCCGAGCACCCATGGCAAGGGGACTGTCCAAACTGTCATCGACCTCAATGAGAACATCCCGCTGCTCCAGGCCGGGAATTTCGAAGACCTCGGCGCATTGAAAGTGACGATCCAGAAATTCTATCGGATTACAGGGGGATCAACGCAATCGAAAGGAGTTGAGCCGGACATTCCGCTGCCGAGTCTGCTGGAAAGTCTCAAGTCGGGAGAGCGTTTCCTCGAGTTTTCGCTGCCGTGGAGCAGCATTGAGCCTGTGTCGTTTACACCGTTCACAGGG
>WBUQ01000009.1 GCA_008933635.1 Desulfobulbaceae bacterium
AGCACTTCCTGGGCATCGCCGGCATGCCGCGGCGCATCCCGGACTATTCGCCGGTGTTCACGGAGTTCAACATGATCTCGAGCATCGGCGCGTTCGGCTTCGGCCTGTCGCAGCTGCTGCTGCTGTGGGTCGTCGTCAAGGCCATCCGGGGCGGCGCCAGGGCGAGCGACCGGGTGTGGGAGAACGCCCACGGCCTCGAGTGGACCGTGCCGAGCCCGGCGCCGTTCCACACGTTCGAGACCCCGCCGGTGGTGAAGTGAACCGCCGCGGCAACCTGCGCACCGCGCTCGTCCTGGCGTCGATCGCCCTCGCGTTCTTCGTCGGCGTGATCGTCAACCACTGGCTGCCCGCCAAGTGAACGGCAATCCGCCCGCATCCGGCACGCGCGCGCACAACCTGCGCATGCTCGGCAAGCTGGCCGTCGTGGCCTGCGGCTGGAGGCTGTATGCCGCCACTCGCGACGCTCTGCTGCCGCTGCCGGCCGACCTCGCGCCGCGAGGTTACGCCGTGGCCAGACCGCAATACCTGGACCGCAACGGCATCCCGCTCTCCCTGACCTACGACAACCCGCTCAATATCGGGGACTGGCGACCCCTGCACGAGATCCCGGAACTGCTGCGACTGGCCTTCGTTGCTGCGGAGGACCGGCGGTTTTTCCGCCACCGCGGCGGCGACTGGCTGGCCCGGGCCCAGGCCATGGTGCAGAATGCCCGCAGCATGGGGGTGGTGCGCGGCGCCAGCACGATCACCGAACAGGTGGTGCGGATCATCCACCCCCGGCCGCGGACGCTGTGGGCCCGCTGGCTGGAGGGCATCGAGGCGGCGATGCTGGAGCGGCGGTTCGGCAAGGCGGAGATCCTCGAATTCTACCTCAACCAGGTGCCTTACGGGCGGCAGCGGCGGGGCGTGCTGCAGGCGGCGAGGCTCTACTACAATCGTGACCTCGACACCCTGACCACCGCCGAGATGCTGGCGCTGGCGGCGGCGGTCCGCGCCCCCGGCCGCCTGGAACCGACTGGGAACAAGGTGGAGCTGCAGCGCGCAATCCGGCGGCTGGCCCGGTACATGGCCGCGGCCGGCCAGATCCCCGACCCTGGCGTTGACGGATTGACCGGGCCGGCGGGAGGCGGCCAGGATTTCCGGCTGCCGGTGGACGCCAGTCATTTTCTGCGCCGGCTGGCCCGGATCGATGGCCGGGGAGCGGCAGACGCGGGCGGCGTGAACGGGAGTGTCCGGACCACCCTCGATGCGGTCCTGCAGGGGGAGATCCAGCAGATCCTCGATCACGGTCTGGCGGAAGTCCGGGGCAGCGAGGCCCTCGATGGCGCCGTCCTGGTCGTCAACCACCAGACCGACGAGATCCTTGCCTGGGTCAACGGCTCCGGCCTGTCGGGTGAACTGCCGGGGAGCTGGATCGATGCGGTCATGACGCCGCGGCAGCCGGGATCGACCCTGAAGCCGTTCCTTTACGGCATGGCCCTCGAGACGGGCTGGACCGCCTCGACGATCATCGACGATTCGCCGCTGGCCCGGCCGGTGGGCAGCGGCATCCATTCGTTCCGCAACTACAGCCGCCGCTGTTACGGGCCGCTCAGGCTGCGCGAGGCGCTGGGCAACTCCCTCAACATCCCGGCTATCCGCACGGTCCAGGCCGTCGGGGTCGAGGCCTTCCTGTCGCGTCTGCACAGCCTGGGCTTCACCAGCCTGACCCGGGCGGCGAGCCACTATGGCGAGGGTCTGGCCCTGGGCAACGGCGAGGTCTCCCTGTTCGAGCTGGTCCGGGCCTATGCGGTGCTGGCAAGGATGGGCCTGGCCAGGCCGCTGCGCTGCACCCTTGACGGCGCAGGCATCGGCGGTTTTCCGGCGGCAAGGGTGTACAGCCCAGAGGCGGCCTCGCTGATCGCTGACATCCTCTCCGATCCCCAGGCGCGGCGGCTCGAGTTCGGCGCCGGCAACATCCTCAGGATGCCGGTCCAGACGGCGGTGAAGACCGGCACCTCCAATGACCATCGCGACGCCTGGGCGGTCGGTTACAATCACCGTTATACCGTCGGCGTCTGGATGGGCAACCTCGACCGCCGGCCGACAGACGGGGTCACCGGCACCACCGGCCCCGGCATGGTCCTCCGCTCGGTCTACTCGCGACTGAACCGTTTCGAGGAGACCGCCCCGCTCTATCTCAGTCCGGGACTGGTGACGGTGTCGATCTGCCGTGAGACGGGCCAGCGGGCGGTGGCGGGATGTCCCGTCGTCCGGGAGCGCTATCTGCCGGGCACGGGTCCCGGGAAGGATTGCGGACTGCATGGGGATTTCCGCGTGCGGGCCGCAGGCGGTGACGGCGGCAATGCCGCCTTCCGTCTGGTGCGGCCGACGCTGAACCTGCAGATGGCCATGGACCCGCGGATACCCGACGACATCGAGGCCTACCCGCTGCGGGTGGCCGGAAACGGGGTGGTCGAGCGGATCGAATGGCTGGTCGATGGCAGCGTGGTCGGCACCAGCGGGCGGGGCGTGCGGCATTTCATGTGGCCGCTGGTGCGGGGCGACCACCGGGTGCAGGCCCGCATCCGGCAAAGCGGTTCAGATCCGGGGCAGACGACGCCGGCGGTGCATTTTACAGTGCAATAGCTCCGCCGCGACGGGTAAAATAGCATGGGAAAACAGCGAGTCGCGGGTATGGTCAGGAGGCGGTCGGGGGAAATTTTCCCCCAGTGATAACAGTTGCTAGCCAGACAGGGGAATGCAGATGAAGAAAGCGCTGAGCCAGATTGTCGTCGACGAGGGTACGCGGATCAGGAAGGACACCGGCGATATTGCCGCGCTGGAGCAGTCGATTGCCAGGGTCGGCCTGCTCAACCCGATCGTCGTCGACGAAAAGGACCGGCTGGTGGCCGGCTACCGGCGACTGGCGGCCTGCCGCAACCTCGGCTGGCGGGAGATCGAGGTGACGGTGGTCGATTTCGCTGGCGACGCCCTGAAACTGCTCGAAGCCGAGGCCGACGAAAACCTCTTTCGCAAGGATTTCACCCCGGCCGAGATCATCGCCATCGAAAAGCGGCGGGAGGAGATCCAGCGCCTGCGGCGGGGGACACCGCTGCAGCGGTTCTGGCGATGGCTGAAGGGGATATTTGCCGGGGATGCCGGAACGGGGACAACGGGTTGAACCGCAGTCCCGTGCCGCTGACGGAATGGAGAGATTACTTCCTGGTCCTGAGCCGGGTGCCGAGCTGGTTGGACATGGTGATTTCGTCGGCCGGCAGGTTGCTCGGGAAAAAGACCCCCGAGATTTTGGCCGCCTTGATGCTGGCTCCCTCGAGGTCGCAGTTTCGCAGATCGAGGCCGCGCAGGTCGGTGTTGCCGAGGTAGGCTCCGTTCAGGCTCACTCCGTCGAGCTGGCATCGCCTGAGATCGATACCCCTGAAGTTCTTGCTGCTGAAATCCGGCAACGCGCCTTTTTCCCGTTCTTCGTTGAAGAGGTCAATGTGGCCTTCTACCAGCATATCGAACATCTTGTTGTTCTTTTCCTGAGAAATCGTCATGGTGTGCCTGGCTGATGAGTGAAAGGTCCGAATGGGTCAATGTGCCGGATCAATATGCCGGAAAACCGGCAAAGGTCGGAAATACGGCCCGATGCAGTGAAGAATTGCTGTGATCCTAGCCCATTGGTATGACTTTGGCAAATGATTTTGCGATTGACGGGAGCGGGTTCAGTGACAACAGTTGACAAGAGAATGTTGTCCGGGCGGGTCGCGTCGGCGGCCCTGCAACGGCCGGAAGGGAAAATCCAGGACGAGGTGAACCATGGCCATGAAGGAAGAATTCGATAAGCTGGTGGAGAAGCTGAAGACCGAACGGGACGAGATCAACCTGAAGATCCATCTCGCGTCGATGGAAGCCAGGGAGGAATTTGCCGAGGCGGAAAAGAAGTGGGGGCAGATCAAGGGCAAGGCTGCCGAGATCGCCGACGATGCCGTCGAAACCTCGGAAGAGTACATTGCCAAGGCGAAAATTGTGGGCGAGGAACTGAAGGAGACCTATCGCCGCATCGCCAAACGGCTCTCCGAATAGGGGGGATGGGCGGCTTGATGCCGTCGGTGTCCTGCCAGTGGCCGTCGTTCCATCCCTGGCGCAGGAAAGGACGGAAGAGAGGGGCGATCGGCATGCCGAGGGCTCAGGCGGTCTGCCATTGCAATTGATTGATTGATCGGTATGTTTCTTGACTCGATGGGCCACTTCAGTTAACCTGCCTGGCAGATTCGAAATGGACTTCCCTCTTGATACCTTTTCATGCTCGGCAGGGGGTGCGTGAAGTGAGTGATCAGCAAGCCAGGAATCTCGAAATCCGCGGCGTCACGAAGACGTTCGGCCAGGTTACGGCCCTGAAGGCAGTCAATCAGGAGGTCCGCCAGGGCGAGTTCTTCACCCTGCTCGGCCCGTCCGGCTGCGGCAAGACGACCCTGCTGCGGATCGTCGCCGGCCTGGAGTTGCCGACCACCGGCACGATCATCCTCAGCGGCCGCGACATCACCGCACTGCCGGCCGCCCGCCGCCAGGTCAACACCGTCTTTCAGAGTTACGCCCTCTTTCCCCACCTGTCGATTTTCGAAAATGTCGCCTTCGGGCTGCGTTCGCGACGTTTCCCCGAGGCCGAAGTGCAGCGGCGGGTGGCCGCGACCCTCGATCTGCTGGAGATGGGAGCGATGCGGGACCGCAGTCCCGACCAGCTCTCCGGTGGTCAGCGGCAGCGGGTGGCCATCGCCCGGGCCCTGGTCAACGAACCGGAGATCCTGCTGCTCGACGAGCCGATGTCGGCACTCGACGCCAAGCTGCGGGCCCAGGTCCAGGAGGAGCTGCGCCGCCTGCAGCGCCGCCTGGGCACCACCTTCATCATGGTCACCCACGACCAGGCCGAGGCCCTGGTCTGCAGCGACCGGATCGCGGTGATGAACGCCGGCGAAATCATCCAGTGCGGCACCCCGGCGGAGGTCTACGATTTCCCGCGCAGCCGGTTCGTCGCCGAATTTCTCGGTGCCGCCAACCTGCTGCCGGCGAAAAGGGCCGGCGGCGGCGTCGAAACCGGGGTCGGCCGCCTCAGGCTCGAACGGGAGCCGGTCTGGCAGGAGGGGCTGATCGCCATCCGTCCCGAGTGGATCAAGGTCGGGACCAGTGAACCGGCCGTCAACGGGGTCCTGGCCACGGTCGAGGACATCGTCTACCGTGGCACCAATTTCGATCTCACCGTCACCCCGGGGCCGATGCGGGTCAGGACCAACGCCTTCAAGCAGTTCGCGATCGGTGACCGGGTCTGGCTCGAACTGCCGCCGCCCGAACTGGTCATCCTGGAGGACTGAAATGGCCGAGACGCCCATCCTCTGGCGCGGTGAAATGACCACCCGGCGGGCCCTCACCGGGCGCGGGCTGGGGTTTCTCTCGCCGGGGATGCTGTGGCTGATCGGCTTTCTGGTCCTGCCCTCGCTGCTCTTCATCGTCCTCAGTTTCGCCGAACGCGGGGTCTACGGCGAGGTGGTGTGGAACTTCTCACTGGCCAACTACAAGCGCCTGGCCGGTTTCGGCACCTTCGGCTGGACCCCCGACTACCTGCTGATCCTCGGCCGCTCGGTACTGGTGGCCTTCGTCACCACCTCGGTCTCGATCCTGCTCGCCTACCCGCTGACCTTCTTCATCGCCTCCCGGCCGCCGCGCAGCCGCTTCATGTGGCTGATCATCCTGATCATCCCGTTCTGGACCAATATCGTCATCCGCACCTACGCCTGGTTTTTCCTGTTCTCGCCGGAATTCCCCTTCGCCCGGGTCGCCGCCTTCCTCGGCCTGATCGAGGACGGCACATCGCTCTACCCCAGCGCCTTTGCCGTCTATGTCGGGATGATCTCCGATTACCTGCCCTTTCTCGCGCTGCCCCTGTACTCCAGCGTCGAGCGGCTGGACTGGTCGCTGGTCGAGGCGGCCCAGGACCTCTATGCCTCGAAGGTCAGAGTGTTCATGCAGGCGATCCTGCCCCAGACCGCCCCCGGCCTGACGGTCGGCATCATCCTCACCTTCGTCCCGACCATGGCCACCTTCGTCGTCCCCGACCTGCTCGGCGGGGCCAAATACATGCTGGTCGGCAACCTGATCCAGCAGCAGTTCGGACCCAGCCGCGACTGGCCCTTCGGCGCCGCCATCAGCATGGCGCTGATGCTGCTGACCCTGCTGTCGATGCGGATCTACCGCCGCAAGGGCGCATCGGTGGATATCCTATGACCAGGCCGCGGAATCCCGTCCTGCTGGCGGTCTCGTTCTTCACCATCGCCATGCTCTACCTGCCGCTGTTCGGAGTGGCGGTCTTCTCGGTCAATTCGGCTAAGTACGGCTGGGTGTGGAAGGAGTTCACCCTGAGCTGGTACACCGGCCTGCTGGCCAACAGCTACATCCTCGATGCCGCCTGGAACACCCTGGCCCTGGCCCTGGTCTCGACCCTCATCTCGACGGTCATCGGCACCCTGCTGGCGATCGGCATCAGCCGTTTCCCCTGGCGGCGGCGGACCGAATCCCTGCTCGACCTGCTGCTCAACTTCCCGGTGGTCATCCCCGATATCGTCATGGCCGGCTCGCTGGTGGTGGTGTTTTCGCTGCTCCGGGCCCTCTCCGGGCTGTTCGAGGCCGGTCTGGCGACGATGATCATCGGTCACGCCACCTTCCAGATCGCCTTCGTCGCCCTGGTTGTACGCAGCCGGCTGGTGGCGATCGGCACCGATATCGAGGAGGCGGCCCGCGATCTCTTCGCCGACAACTGGTACCTGATGCGGCGGGTGATGCTGCCGCTGCTGCTGCCCGGGATTCTGGCCGGGGCGATGCTGGCCTTCACCCTGTCGCTCGATGATTTCGTCATCAGTTTTTTCACTTCAGGGCCGGATTCGCAGACCCTGCCGCTGTATATCTATTCGGCTGTCCGCCGCGGGGTGACGCCGCAGATCCATGCCCTGTCGACCCTGGTGGTGCTGATCACGGTGATCCTGGTGGTGCTGGCCGAGCGCCTGTCCCGTAAATAACGGCGACAGGGAGACGATGAACATCTGACACAAGGAGGAAACGATGCGCAGAACACTACTGGCGGTACTGTTCATGCTGGCCTGGACGGGGCTGGCGCTGGCCGATGACAAGGAGCTGCGGATTTTCACCTGGTCCGAGTACATGGACGAGCCGAAGATGTCGGCCGATTTCGAGGCTGCCACCGGGATCAAGGTCAAGATCGACGTCTATGAGAGCAACGAGGACATGATCGCCAAGCTGCAGGCTGGCGGGGTCAGCCAGTACGACATCATCGTGCCGTCGTCCTACGTGCTGCCGACCTTGAACGGCCTGAACCTGATCCAGCCGCTGGATCACGCGAAAATCCCCAATCTCGGCAACGTCATGGAGCAGTTCCGGACAATGGAGATGGATAAGGGCAACGCCTATACGGTGCCCTGGCAGTGGGGGACGGTGGGCATCATGTACAACAAGCAGAAGGTCAGCCCCGAGGCGGCCTCTTCATGGTCGGTCATCTTCGATCCGGCCAAGCATCCCGGATCGTTCTGGCTGCTCGACGATGCCCGCACCACGATGAACGCGGCGCTGGCCTACCTCGGCTTTCCGATGAACACCACCGACCCGGCGCAGATCAAGAAGGCTGCCGATCTGCTGACCGTGGTCAAGAACAGCAAGGGCTGCAGCGGCTTCAAGACCGGCGTCGGCGGCAAGAACGACGTGGTGGCCGGCACCGCCGATCTGGCGGTGGTCTTCAATGGCGATGCGATCCGCGACGTCGAGGAGGCCCCGGACAAGTTCGGCTTCCTGGTGCCGAAGGAGGGCGGCGAGGTCTGGGTCGACCTGATGGCCATCCCGGCAAAGGCCCCGAACCCCGATGCGGCCCACAAGTGGATAAACTGGATCCTCGAACCAAAGGTGGGCGCCGAGCTGTCCAACTACAACCGCTACGCCACCCCGAACCAGGCGGCATTGCCCTACATTCTGCCGGAAGACCTGAAAAACCGGGAAATTTACCCGGATGACGAGACAATGACGCGGCTCCACTACGTCGTCGACCTGGGGGCGGCCACCCGTCTCTACGACGAGGCCTGGACCTGGGTCAAGTCCCACTGATCACCGATCGCTATCTGCTGGCCGGAAAGCAAAGAACGCATGGAGAAGGCAATGAAGAAGGTACTTGTTATCGGCGTCGGGGCCCAGGGCAGCACCATTGCCAAGCACCTTGACCGCCACCCGCAGGTAGCGGAGATCGTCTGCGCCGACTATGACCTCGAGCTGGCGACAAGACTCAGCGGCACCCTGACCAAGGCACGGGCGGCCGGGGCCGATGGCAGCGATCCGGCATCGATCGTCGCCGCCGGCCAGGGCTGCGATCTCATCGTCAACGGCCTGCCGCTCGAATACAACCTCAAGGTCATGGAGGCCGCACTGGCAGTGGGGGCCGACTACATGGACCTCTCCGGGCCGATGGAGGAGATGGGGTTCGTCGAGAGCTACCGCTGGCTGTTCTCCGAATGGCATGAGCGTTTCCGGGCCAAAGGCCTGCTGGCCCTGGTCGGCTGCGGCATCGCCCCCGGGCTCGCCAACGTTCTCGTCCGGGATGCGGTCGAGCAGCTGGACAGTTGTTCCTTCATCGGCATCTATTTCTACGACGGGTTCGTCAGTCGCCGCTTCATCCCGTTCTGGTGGTCGCCGGAGGTGGCGCTGGGGGACATGATGTACAAGACCTTCCGTTTCGAAAAGGGCGAATTCGTCACCGATGTACCGTTCAGCCGGCCGCAGATGATGCAGTTCCGCGGTGTCGACCATGAGGTGCGGATGGTCGACCACGAGCATGACGAGCCGGTGACCATGGGACTGCTGGCCGATTCGGTGCTCAAGGGGGTCCGCGATATCGAGTTCAAATACGGCGGACCGCAGGTGGAACTGGCGGAATCCCTCTACAAGATGGGGCTGTTGTCGAAGGACACGGTGGACGTGAAGGGGGTCGAGGTCGCCCCCTTCGACGTGGTGATGCGCCAGATTCCCCGGGCACCGCGCTTTCCCGAAGAGATCCGGGCGGTGATCGACGAGGGCATCGTCCAGGACGAGGGCGCCTTCCTGGTCCGGGTCAGGGGCCGGAGGGACGGCAAGTCGCTGCAGATCGACAACTACACCAACTTCCCCGGCCTGGCCGAGGCCTTTGCCCGCTCGCAGATGACCCATGAATCGTATTCCACCGGCCAGTGCGCGGCGGTCTTTTCCTCGTTGATGGTCGAGGGCCTGTGCCGGGAGAGGGGCCTGCTGGTGCCGGAGCAGCTCGATGCCGGTTGCCGCCGCTATGTCATCGACGAACTGGCCGGGCTGGACATCACCGTCGACGAGTACCTCGAAGTGCGCTGAAGCCTAGAGGATGGCCATGGTCAGCCGGGAAGCGCAGACCAGGTGGCCGTGGTCGTCCCTGATCCTGATCTCCCAGACCTGGGTGGTGCGGCCGAGATGCAGCGGCGTGGCCCGGCCGATCACCCAGCCCTCTTTCGCCGGTCGGATGTGGTTGGCGTTGATCTCCAGACCGACGCATTTCTTCCCCTCTTCAACGCAGAGGTAGGCGGCGACGCTGCCGATGGTCTCGGCTAAAGCGACCGAGGCCCCCCCGTGCAGCAGGCCGAGCGGCTGCCTGGTCCGGTCGTCCACTGGCATCCGCGCCTCGAGCCAGTCGTCTCCCAGGGCGGTGAACTCGATGCCGAGATGGCTTACCAGGGTATGCTGCCGTGAGGCCTGCAGCTGTTCTAGTCCGGGTCTTCTTTTCCAGATCATCTTCGATTCTCCAGTCCGGTTTCATGTGCGGTTCGGGTGCGGCATCCTGCGTCTGAGGGTGATGCCGAAACTGGCCAGGACCAGCCCCGCCACCACCAGCAGGCAGCCAACCCACTGGCTGCCCGTCAGCTCCTCGCCCAGGACGATGCGGGCGGTGATCAGCCCGGCCACCGGAACCAGCAGCGACAGCGGCGCCACCCGGCTGGCCGGATGGCGGGACAGCAGGTAGCTCCAGACCCCGTAGCCGAAGAGGGTGGCGCCGAAGGCGAGGTAGGCCACGGCAAAAAACGACTTGCCGTCGAAACCGGCAAGGGCGGTGGCGATAGTAGCCGGCGATTCGAGCAGCAGGGACAGGCTCAGCAGCGGCAGCGGCGGGATCAGCGCGGTCCAGATCACCAGGCTCAGCATGTCGAGTCGCTCGCCTTCCGCGCTGGCCGATGCCGCCGCCTTGCGGATGACGATGTTCGACATGGCCCAGAAGGCGGATGCGGCCAGGGTCAGCAGCAGAGCGGCGGGAGCGATGGCCGCCGCCGTGTTCGAGACCCCCCCGACCAGCAGGAGTCCGGCAGTGGCCACGATGAGCCCGGCGATCTGCCGGGGAAGGATGGTCTCCCGCAACAGCAGGGCGGCAAAGAGGAAGGTGAAAAATACCTGGGACTGCAGGACCACCGATGCCACTCCGGCCGGCATGCCGATCTTGATCGAATAGAACAGGCAGCCGAACTGGCCGACGCCGACGGTCAACCCGTAGAGCAGCCAGTAGTGGAATTTCACCGCCGGTCGGCGGATGAAGAAAACGGCCGGGAATGCCGCCAGCAGGAAACGGATCGCGGCCAGCAGCAACGGCGGCACGCCGTCCAGGCCGAGGCGGATGACCGTGAAATTGGCGCCCCAGACGGCAACGACGAGCAGGGCGAGGGCGAGGTCTCTGTTGGGCATGATCCTGTCCTGTCCGGCGATCAGGTGAAACGCCGGCTGGGCTGGCCGCTGGCAGTGGATTTGCGCGGCCGGGAAGGTGCACCGCTGAATGTGTCCCGGCAGGTCTTTCGGCTGGCCGGGGAAACCTGTCTCCGGACAGCGTGGCCGCCACCCGGCAGTGAGCGATATCCTGCCGGAAGAGCCGCTCCTCCGGCACAGGCCGGAAGGATCGGCATCCGTTTAAAAGAGCGTATAAATGAAAGGTGCGATGGCCGAACCTTCGGTCAGGACAATCAGCGCGCCAAGGGCCAGTACGGTCAGAATGACCGGTGCCAGCCAGAACTTCTTGCGCTCCTTGAGAAATCCCCAGAGATCTTTCAGCAAATCAAACATGTTCTTCAGTATGGTCGGTTGAGATTTTCCGGTTTGGGCTGCCGGCTGCCGATCCGGTAGCTGGCGGCCTTCGGGTCGAAGGTCCGCCGCATCGGATCCTTGCCCAGCAATTTGAATATCATGGCGATCGGGGTGAAGACCGTGAGGTAGATGACGCCGAGAATGATCCTGGTGTTGACGAAGCCAAGCACCGCTCCGATCCGCATCCACACGGCATGGACCGGCCGGAGGAGGGCGGGCAGCGCCATGGCGACGGCGGCAAGCACCAGGGTCAGATACCAGGGCCAGGAGGTCGGGTCGATGCTCCGGTCGCGCAGCAGCGGGAAGACAATCCCGAAGAACATGGCGACGCCGGTGCCCAGGATCAGGCCGAAGTTGCGCAGTTCCTTGTTCGACAACGGTTCGGTTTGCGGTGCATGGAGAGACATGGTGGTTTCCGTGGTTTCAGTCCAGTTCGAATTCCCGCATCCAGGCACGGTCGTCGTCCCAGTGCGGCTGGTCGGTTTTGCGCAGCAGATAGTTCTCCACGACCAGGCAGTCCATGTGGGTGCGCATGAAACAGCGATAGGCATCGGTGGGTGTGCAGACGATCGGTTCGCCGCGGACGTTGAAGGAGGTGTTGACCAGCACCGGGCAGCCGGTCCGCTCCTTGAATGCCGTGGCCAGGGCATGGTACCGGGGGTTGGTGTCCCGGTGAATGGTCTGGATCCTGGCCGAGTTGTCCACATGGGTGATGGCGGGCAGGGTCGACCGGGGCACGTTGAGTTTCTCGATGCCGAACAGCTGCTGCTGGGCCGCATCCATCGGGATGCGATGCTCCTCCCTGACATCGGCGACGATCAGCATGTAGGGGCTGGGGCGGTCGAGGTCGAAGAAGCCGCCAGCGTCCTCGGCGAGCACGGAAGGGGCGAACGGCCGGAACGATTCGCGGAACTTGATCTTCAGGTTCATCACCGACTGCATCGTGGTGTTGCGCGGGTCGCCGAGGATCGATCGGCCGCCGAGAGCCCTGGGGCCGAACTCCATCGGGCCCTGGAACCAGCCGACAACCTGGCCTGCATCCAGCAGCCCGGCCAGCTCCGGCAGCAGTTGCGGATCTTCCAGCCTGGAGTAGACGGCACCGAGGGCGTTGAGCTGCTGCTCGATTTCGCCGTCGCCAAATCTCGGGCCCAGGTAGGATCCGGCCATGGCGTCGCTGCGGCCGTCCGGGCTGCGCTGGCCGTCGTATTTGTCGTGCCAGGCGACCAGGGCCGCTCCCAGCGCGCCGCCGGCATCGCCTGCTGCCGGCTGGATCCAGATGTCCGCAAATGGTCCCTCCCTGAGCAGACGGCCGTTGGCCACGCAGTTCAGGGCTACTCCCCCGGCGAGGCACAGGTGTTCTGCGCCTGTTTCGCGATGGACCGTTTTTGCCAGCCGCATGACGATTTCCTCGGTGACGATCTGGATCGAGCGGGCAATGTCCATCTCCCGCTGGGAGAGCGGGCTCTCGGGCTTGCGGGCCGGGGAGCCGAACAGTTCGTCGAAACGGCAGTTGGTCATGGTCAGTCCGGTGGCGAAGTCGAAAAACTCCATGTTCAGCCGGAAGGTGCCGTCGTCCTTGAGATCGAGCAGCCTGTCGAGGATCAGCTCGACATATTTCGGCTCGCCGTAGGGAGCCAGGCCCATCAGCTTGTATTCGCCGGAGTTGACCTTGAAGCCGGTGTAGTAGGTGAACGCCGAATAGAGGAGGCCGAGGGAATGGGGGAAATCCATCTCCCACAGGGCCTGGAGCCGGTTGCCAGATCCCAGCCAGACCGAGCTGGAGGCCCATTCGCCGACGCCGTCCAGGCAGATGACGGCGGCCTTTCCGAAGGGACTTGGGTAAAATGCCGAGGCGGCGTGGGCCTGGTGGTGTTCTGAGAAGAGCAGGGGCGGCAGGTCGGCGGTCTTGCAGCCGCCGAGCTTGGCAAGTTCCTTTTTCAGGGTGGTCTTGATATAGAGCTTTTCCTTCAGCCAGACCGGCATGGCGGCGACGAAGGAGCGGAACCCCCGCGGCGCGTAGGTCAGGTAGGTCTCGAGCAGTCGCTCGAACTTGGTCAGCGGCTTGTCGTAGAAGACCACATCGCTGACCTGCGTGAGTGTGATGCCGGCCTCGTCCAGGCAGAAGCGGATCGCCTGGGCGGGGAAGCCAGGGTCGTGCTTTTTGCGGGTGAACCGCTCTTCCTGGGCGGCGGCGGCGATCCTGCCATCGGCCAGCAATACCGCCGCGCTGTCGTGGTAATAGGCGGAAATACCGAGAATATGGGTCATTGTCGAGTCTGTCTCTCCTGTTTCGTGGCACCGCCAGCCTTCACGTAATCGACTATTTCGTCGATGACATAATCATATCCTCTGCTGGTCAAGTGGCAGCAGGCATCGCGATAGAGTATCTCGCTGTTATCCTTGAACATCATTGTCAAATCCTGAAACGCCACCCCGGATTGCTTCAGGGCCTCACCCTGGGCGATCAGGTACGGATATCCAGCTCTGGCAGGTTTGGCGTATGGGTGTGTTTTGCCCGAGCCCTCGAGGAAAGCGGCAGCACGTTCTTCCCGGCTCATCGGTTTGGAGTTGTCAACATACTGGTTCGGCTGGAGGAAGTGATAGTATCTGATATTGTGAGCCTTGGCCACGGTGTTCATCATCACCGACGACTGCCGCCAGAAACCGGCCAGCTGCGTCAGCACCCAGTTCTCGTCATCCCGTGGGAAATCCGTTCCTGCCGCGATCATCCTCGACTTTTCCGCCGGATTTTTCCTGGCTGTCTCGAGATACTCGGCTTCGGCCCCGGCGATCCTCTTCTGCAGCGACGTGTCCTGGAGTTTCCAGATCAGCCCCCTGACGGCGCTTCGCCGTGTGATGTCGCGGTTTGTGCTCTCAGCCAGTCTGGCGCGCTCCATGCCCAGGAAGGCTTTGGTGCCCTGGATCATTTTCGCCTGGTAATTCTCCACCCCGGATCGCACCCGGGTATGCCAGACCCTGGGGAAGAAGGGATTGGTGCGGAAGGGAAGGTTTTCCACCTGCGGCAGCACCATTTCATTGAAGCCATCGATATTGATGATCATGTCGAAGTGCGCGCCCATCGCCAGATAATACTCCAGGGCAAAGAGCTGCTGCGGCTGCTTGAATCCGCCCAGGGCCAGCGTGTAGACCAAGATCTGCTTGCCCTGCAGTTCGGGGATGGTGGCCAGGGCCTGCTCGATCTTCCCCTTCGTCGAATTGTTGGCGACCCCGTAGGCGAACGAGCCGCCGGTGATGGCGACGATGGCCCGGTCCGGCGCCGCCTCGGGGAAATCGCGACCGTTGAGCAGCGGCTGGTAGCTGCGCATGCGGTCGTCGCAGAAGCCGATATCGGGACAGGCCTCATCGTGGAAATCGACGACAAAGCCCATGTAGGGATGCAGAATCTCCGTCCGTCGCTTTGTTCCCCCGCTTTTATTGATGTCGATATTTGCCGCTTCGCGCTCGGCGGCGACATTGGCGGCGATTATTTCATTCCGCTGCTGTTTGGCCTGCTCGTAGGAGTGCCACTCGCCCTGGGTGAACCTGTATCCGAGCTGGCCGACTCCGAATTCGACCAGGATGGCGAGAAAAAGGATATAGAGCAGGGCCATCAGGAGTTTTTTCATAACGGTTGCCTTTCTTGCGGAGTTGTCAGGGGTGAGGTGTGCTGTGCGGGACCCGGCTTCCTGACCGTAAGCCGGACGGCGTCCCCGCCTGTCGCGATAGCGCCCGATTCGAAAGTGGGTGTCGTATGGGGAAGAGGAAAATCAGCAACAGAATAATTCGGTCAGCAGATGCTCAATCAAAAAACTGCGGCGCCGGAGCAACCGCAGACGATAATCCAACCCGGAAAAGGACCGGAGGCAGGATACCATATTCGATCCGGCCCGTCCAGCACGACGCTGGTCCACGACTATTTCGCCATGTTCTGCCTCGCCTCGAGTGCCGGGTCGCCCCGGTGCACCATGTTCACGTGTTTGTGTTCCCGGAGTCGCTGATGTTCGAGACGAAGGCCCTGAATTTCGAGTGTTCCTGCTGAATGGAATCGACGACCAGCACCTTGAGATCGACAGGTTCGCTCAGGTATTCCAGCAGGCGCGACCGGATCGAAGAAATGCCGATGGGTCGGGGAGGCGTGCGAAAGACCGTCAGGAGCCGGAAGTGGTGGAGGTCCTCCTGGATCAGCCGGAACTGGTCGAGGCCTTCAACCTCCCGCAGGATATAATCAACGCCCCAGGGAGAGCGGGTGTCGCCGCTGGGAAGGCGGATGACGTCGGTTTTCCTTCCCCGGGGGTGGTCGATCAGCGGCAGGGCGCAGCCGCATGAGCAGTTCGTGCCGAGGACGGTGCAGACATCCCCGAGGTGATAGCGGATGTAGGGCATGGCGAACGCATTGAGGGTGGTGATGACGGCGCTGCCGGGAAGTCCCGGCGCGGCGGCATGGCCGTCGTCGAGGCATTCGAGGACAAGATGGTCGGCATTGACATGAAGGCCCCCATGGGCCGGGCATTCCGCGGCAATGCGGCCGAGCTCGTTGCTGCCGTAGAAGTCGAACAGGGCGAGATCGAGGTCGGCGCGGAGGTGTTTTGCCATGGCATGGTCGAAGGCCTCCGCCGAGGAAACGAGGATTCTTGGCCGGGCAAACAGGCTCAGGCGGTAGTCGATCCGCTGGAGCAGGGCCTTCAGTACGGTCGGATAAACCCAGAGGATCGTGGGCTGAAAGTCCCGGATCAGCCGGAGCTGCTCATCCGGCGGGAGGGTCGGGGAGATATTGATGCTGTCGTAGAGGCCCAGGCGCTGGTGCAGCCTTCGTTCATGCCTGCGGGCGGGGCCGAGTACCGCGAGGCGGTCCCGGGGCCTGAAGCCGATGGCCAGTAGCGTCCGGAATTCGACCAGACGTCTGGACTGCCAGTCGTCTCGGCTGAGATAGGTGAGGAAGGGTTTGCCGGTGGAGCCGCTCGTTGGGATCTTCAGGCAGGAAGAAGGGGCGGTCCCGCTGCTGAGGATCCGTTCCAGCCCCGCCGACCGCAGGTCTTCCTTGGTGGTTACCGGGATGAGGTGGAGATCGGCCGTGGTGTTGATATCCCCGGGAGCGATCCCTGCCGATGCGAACAGGTCACGGTAGTAGGGGACAGTGGTGCAGGCATGGTGAATCATCGAGCGCAGCCTGCTGTTCTGCAGGGTTTCGAGCTGTTCGCCGCTGAGCCGGCGATTACGCAGCAATGTGAAAAGTCTGAAAAGTTCGGGCATCAGGTCAATCCCCTGGGGGCGCCGAGAGCGATGACCGGCCTGAACTTGCCTCCTTTCGCCGTCTCGATCCGGGGCCAGAAAGCATGTTCGATGACGGCGGCCCTTCCCAGCATGCGCTGCAGGTCGCTGACGATGCCGTCGACGACCCGCCGGTAGGCATCGCGGTCGCCGGTGACCAGTCTGAGTTCGAAGATAAGCGGTTCATGTTGGATCAGCTGCCCCTGGATGACTTCCTCCCGGCTTTTCAGCACGCCCCAGATGGCCCTGGGATGGATGAATTCGCCGTTGGGGAGAAAGATGACATCCTCCTTCCTGCCGTCAAGCTCCGACAGCAGCCGCAGGCTCCGGCCGCAGCCGCATGCCGCGCCCGATATTGAAGCCATGTCGCCGAGGCGGTAATTGAGCAGGACGGTTCCGCGGTTGACCAGGTTGGTGATGACGACTTCGCCGGCCTGGCCATCGGGTACCGGGTTCCCCGCCCTGTCGACGATGCGCACGTGGCAGAGATCCTCATGCAGATGAAAGCCTTGCCCGGCCTCGCAGACGAAGCCGATCTTGAATGCCTCCACCGCGTTGTAGTGCGAAACTGTCGGGATGGCGAAGGTGTCACCGATGAAGCGCCTCCCTTCAGCGGACATGGCGTCGGCGGTATAGATCAGCAGCCGGGGATGGTGCAGCGCTTTCCCCTGCAAGGCGACGATCCTGAAGAGGGTTTCCAGGTACGAGCCGTAGCTGATCAGGACGTCGGGACGGAAGCGGTTGACCGCGGCAACGACCTGTTCGTACGGATCGAGGACGGAGAGGACGAGCCGCTGCGGCCGCACGGGTATCCAGGTTTTCCGGCGGTAGAAATCCCAGACCTTGCCCGAGGTGCTGCCGGGATAGTAGATCGCCATTTCCCGGTACCCGAAGCCTCTGCCGCAGGCCCCGGTGACCACCGCCCGCTCCCGTTCGCCGAAGGCGATATTGGCGAGGAGCGAGTGCTGGTCGTGAAAGACAGTCAGGGGCGTGCCGGTGGTGCCGCTGGTGACGAAGGCAACGGCATCCCTGCCCTGCCGTGACGAGGAGAGAAAGCGTCGCGGGTCCGCTCTCACTTCCTCCCGGCTGAGCAGTGGCAGAACCCCGAGATCCGCAGCAGTCCTGATCGCCCGGGGATCGATCGCCTTTTGCCGGAACAGGTCGCGATAGAAGGGGACGGTTGCTGCGGCGTATGCGACGAGGTCCCTGACGCGCTTGTCGCGCAGTGTTTCCAGTTGCCTGCGCGAAAGATAGGGGACGCGTCGCTGTCCGCGAGCGTTGGCGAAGACCACGGCGTTGCCGCGAAGCCTGTCGAAAAAGCCGCTCATCAAGGGGTTGCCTCTGATAACACCGGTTTCTTAGATCGATTGATGTTTTTTTGCCTGCTGATACGCCTGGAAGAGCCGGGCATATATCGGTCCCGGCCTGCCGCATGGCGCTCCACGGCCGACCGGCCTGCCGTCGAGCGTCGTGACCGGCAGGACTTCCTTGGTCGCCGAGGTCAGAAGAATCTCGTCTGCCGCCTCCACGTCCTCTCTGGGGACAGGGCGCCGTTGGAAGGCGATGCCTGCAGTTGCGCACAGTTCCTGCAATAATTCCGCCCTGATCCCCTCCAACAGCAGATTGCCTGGCGGCGGGCCGCACACCACGCCTTCCCGGACGATCCAGACGTTGCTGCTCGACGCTTCGGTGAGAAAGCCGTCGCGCAGCAGAATCGTCTCGGTTGCCCCGGAGTCTGCCGAGATCTGCCTCGCCAGGACGTTGCCGAGGAGCGAAATGCTCTTGATATCGGCCCTTTCCCAGCGAAAATCGTCGGCAGTCACGCAGGCCACACCCAGGCGGCGCTGTTCGGGCGTGGGCTGCCGCATCGGATTGGTCATCAGGAACACCGTCGGCGGAATTCCCGCAGGCATGACGTGGTCGCGCGGTGCCACGCCGCGCGTCACCTGCAGATAGACAAGCTGGTCCATGATGCCCTGCCGGTCGGCCAGGGACGTGATCAGGGTGCGCAAATGCTCCAGCCATTCCGCACGCCGGAGGGGGTTGGCGATGCGCAGTGCGGTGAGGCTGCGTTCCAGGCGGTCCATATGCTGCTCGAAGCGGAACAGCTTCCGCCCGTATACCGGCAGTACTTCATAGACCCCGTCGCCGAAGATGAAGCCGCGATCGAGAACGGACACCTTGGCGTCGCACAGGTTCAGATACTGGCCGTTCAGGTAGCACAGGGAATCAGGCAGGAGGTGCATTTCATCCTCGGATATGGGTATGGTGCCGGCGGTGTTCGGTTGCCGATGGGGTGACACAGACTGCCTGCCAGCGTATCAGATTCGCCTGGAGCCCGCCTGCGAAAAAGATATGGCAGGCGGGAAAAAGAACGGTACAGGTAACATGGCCTTGGGAGCGAGCTGCGGCTGCACGCCTGAAAACGGCCTCCCGCGCGATTGCCGGTCGGCAATCGTCGGCCAGTCGCCCTGCTCTGCCCGGGAAAAACGGGTTTGCCTGCTGCCGTGCAAAAAAAAACATGTTGTCGGGGTGATCAGGCTGCTATACTACGTTATGGACTGAAGGCGTTCAGCCGGTCCGATGAAACAGAACAACACTTATCCTGACCGGTCCACGTTCAGCACGGCAGTTTCAGGAGGGGACAATGGCCAAGACAATCACCTGCAGGGTCGTCAGTAACCGTTTGCTGTTCAGGTGTCCTTCCTGTCTGACCAGGAGGATGCTCTCCCTGCCTGAGAATATCCGCCGGAAAAGTATCCGCTGCCATAAATGCGGCGAGATTTCGCAATGTTTCCTGAACCGCCGGCAGATGCCGCGGGAGTCGCAGGCCGGCAAGGCGGTGATGGTCTTCAACGACGGCCGGGAAGTGAATATCGATCTCTACGACATCTCCTCCGCTGGTGTCGGCTTCGACATCCTGAGCGGCAGCAAGGGGGTCTCGCTGAGTCAGGAGGTCAGGCTCAAATGCGCCTGGAACCCCCGCCTGCTGGATCAGGGCAGATACGTGATCAGAAACGTGAAAGGGCGCAGGGTCGGCGTCGAAGCGGTCGACAGGAGATACGAGTAATACGGGCGTATTCTCGAACCTCCTCCTTCTCCGGGTATCCCGAACTTCCCCCCGCCCAGTGCCGGCCATCTTTCCCGAAATGCCTGCCCGCCGGAACTCCATCGCCATCAGCTGTCCATGCAGGCAGCCTTCCGGTCGCACTCCAGCCCCGTGCGGGCGGTACTCCACCGCCGGAGGGTGTGCGTCTTCTTCTTGTCCTGCACGGTTTTCGCGATCGCGGAAGGGTGTTGCGGCCTGGCAGCAACGGAGGTGGCGATGAGGCAGTCCCCGATGTGGCTTGTTGCGATGTTTCTGGTACTGGCCGGTCCGGTTGCGGCGGGGGAGATCCGGCTCGGAACGGGCGGGCAGGGCAGCAGCGGACAGATCCCCGTCGCGCTCCAGCAGTGGACGCAGGCAGTGACAAGGCTGGAAAAGGAATACGGCCGTTACGCCTTCCTCAATGCAAATCTGAACCGGACCTTCGCCATCTCCCGGAAGCTGCCGCCTGATGAAGTCAGCAAGGTCGCCCGCTCGGTGGAGGAACTCTCCAGGAACATCGCATCCCTCGACGCATGCTGGCAGCGCGTCGAAGCCGATCGGCCGCCTCCCCGCTATCTGGGCGCCATAGCCGCCTGGAAGGCGAAGATATCGGCAATTCATGCGGCGATGGGCAGGGACGTGTGCAGCTACTGCGACCTCACCGTTGCGTCACCCTCCGGAGATGCCTCGGCAATCAGTTCCTGCACTGAGAAAACCGGAGAGGGGTGCGCGAACGACCCATGCCTGGATTGCTGTGAGCGACTGCCAGACGCCGGCCAGCAGTCTCTCTGCGGTATCAGGTGCCAGTATCGTGCGGCGCTTTGCCTGCTGGATGGTATCGTCGAACGGCAATCCGGCAATGGCGGGAGCGTCCCGCCGCCATGAACAGTCTACGCGACGGTGCCGGAACATCAGGGACGTGCGCCTGGTCTCAGGCGAAGCCTCTGCTGCCGGTACGGACCTGTCGCAGAGGCGCTGCAGGCCCGATGACGGGTTTCAGTTTATTCCCCCTGGCCTTTCCGGGCAATGATGCGATTGGCGTCCTCCTGTTGCGCCCTTCTTCGCTGCTCCGGAACCGGGTCGGCTGCACAGGAGGCTATCGGGCCAGATCGCATGACGAGTGAACATCGCCTCAGATCCATCGACGCGCTGCGCGGATTCGATATGCTGCTGATTTCCGGCGCAGCCGCCTTTCTTGTGCAACTGAGAGGGGTGACCGGGCTGGCGTGGGTCGATGCCGTCGCCGATCAGCTGGTACACCCCGAATGGATCGGTTTCACCTTCTATGATGTTGTTTTCCCACTCTTTTTGTTCATTGTCGGAGTTGTCCAGCCGTTTTCCCTGGCGGCAAACCTGCAGCGGGGGGTGGGGCGTGGGGCGATATACCGGCGGGCTGGCAGGAGGATGCTGGTACTGATAGTGCTCGGCATCGTCTACGGCAACGCGCCTCTCCCGGTATTCGAGCCGGAGCAGATCAGGCTCGGCAGCGTGCTGGGGAGGATCGGCATTGCCGGCATGGTGTCGACCGTGCTGTACTGCCACTGGGGCATGTCCAGGCGCCTGGTTGCGGTGGGCCTGGTACTGGTCGGATACTGGATCGCCATGACGATGATACCGGTCCCCGGCTTCGGGGCCGGCCATCTCACTGTCGAGGGAAATCTGGCAGGCTGGGTGGACCGTTCACTGTTGCCGGGACGGTTGCTGCTCGGCAGCCATGATGAACTGGGATTGCTCACCACCCTGCCGGCCGTGTGCCTCACCGTGCTTGGCACCGTGGCGGGCGATCTGCTGCGTGCCGATACTTCCCCGATCCGCAAACTGCGGCGGCTGTTCTTCTGCGGTCTGGGCGGGGTTGTGCTGGGGGTCGGCTGGGGGCTGGTCTTCCCGATCAGCAAGCAGCTGTGGACCAGTTCTTTCATTGTTCTGACCGCGGGGATTTCCGCGCTGTTCCTGGCCCTGTTCTATGGTGTCATCGACGTGCTGGGCTGGCGGCGCTGGGCCTTCTGCCTGGAGGTGGTCGGGATGAATTCCCTGGCCATCTACCTCGGCTACCGCTTCATCAACTTCGAGTACACCGCCCGCAGGCTGTTCGGTGCCCTGTACGAGCCGCTGCCGGCTGCCTGGCACCCGGCCGCGGAGTCCCTGTTTGCCCTGCTGGTGGTCTGGTCGCTGCTGTACGCGCTCTACCGCAGGAAGGTGTTCATAACGGTGTGAATTCCAGGAGCAGCTCGGCAAGCTGCCACATCATGGGCAGTGAATACAGGCGCCCGCACGATTCCCCCGCTGACGGCCGGTTCTGTGCCATTTGAATCGGCTGCCGTCTGAGAGACTGTCGATGGGCGTAAAGATACCGGATCCGCTCGATGAGCTGGCGTGATCGTCTGGCCAATTTCATCCGTGCCAGAAAACCGATGTAGCTGGAAAGCGGGATAAATTCGTTGTTGTCGAAACGGCCTTTGAGATCCAGCACCACCGGTCGGAATGCGCCGTTGTTCTGCCGGCTCAAGGCAATGTTCTTGGGATTGAGATCAAACAGGCGGATGTCCCGCTCGATGAGATATGAACAGAGTTCCCCGGTCTCTATGAGTATGCTGTCGAGATCGCAGCCATTCTGGTGAACGACTGTATCCCAGACCGTTTGTGCGATCGTTCCGTCTTCGTTGCGAACGCACTCGCACAGCAGCCTCTGGCCGCGGTTGGTGTCGGAAAAACCGAGACAATGGCTGATGCAGGAGAGCCGGCCATGCCGCCGGATCAGATCCTGGTAGCCTCTGTATTCCTTCAGGTTGGCCTCGAGCTGATCCTTCCTGCTGCCGGAGGGCACCTTGACGACTATGCCTGGATCCGTCGGGTGGCGATAGCAGTGGCGCAGCTGCCCCCGGTTGATGAGCAGGCCGTCGTGCAGTTCTATCCCGGTTTCATTCGTCAAAGGCACGCATCCCTGGTCAGTGTTCCAGCCTTGCGGCGTGTCGCATCAATCCCGCCCCATCCAGATGCTCCCTGGACCCCGCCGGCCGATAATCAATGATACGGCAGAATCCCTGACATCTCAAGGGCAGTCCTTCCCGGAGGAGGGCCGGGTTCGGACAACTACGCTCCCGCCTGGCCGTTTTTGCCTGCCGCCGATTTCATGAACGAGGCCATCAGCTCCATCGGGATGGGGAAGATAATGGCGTTCGAGGTATTCTTCGTCGAGATGTCGGCCAGGGTCTGAAGATAGCGGAGCTGCAGGGCCTGGGGGTTGCGGGAGATGACCTCGGCTGCCGACAGCAGCTTTTCCGAGGCCTCGAATTCGCCTTCGGCGTTGATGACCTTGGCCCGCCTTTCCCGTTCCGCTTCCGCCTGCCTGGCGATGGCCCGGATCATCGACTCGTTGAGGTCGATATGCTTGATCTCGACGTTGATCACCTTGATTCCCCAGGCGTCGGCCCGCATGTCGATGATCTCCTGGATGTCGTTGTTGAGCTTGTCCCGCTCGGCAAGCATCTCGTCAAGTTCGTGCTGGCCGAGCACCGAGCGCAGGGTCGTCTGGGACAGCTGGTTGATCGCGTTCATGAAATCCTCGACCTGGATGATCGCCTTTTCCGGGTCGACAACCCGGAAGTAGAGAACGGCGTTGACCCGTACCGTGACGTTGTCCCGGGAGATGACATCCTGGGGCGGGACATCCATCGTCACCACCCGCAGATCGACCTTGAAGGCCCGCTGCACCCCGGGGATGATGATGCGCAGCCCGGGCTGCTTGACGGTCTGGAACCTGCCCAAGAAAAGGACCACCAGCCTCTCGTATTCGGCAACGATCCTGAACGAGACGACGATCAGGCCGATGATCAGGGCCAGCGGGGCGACGTATTGCAGCAGATTGGGTGAAATCATCTCAGTGTTCCTCCTTGATTTTTTCGACGGTCAACACCAACCCTTCCTTGGCCTTGACCTGCACTTTATCGCCTTTCTGCAGCGATTCACCAGCCTTGGCCTGCCAGGATTCCCCCATCAGCCAGATCCTGCCATCCCCGCTGAAATCCTCGCGGACCTCTCCGATCATGCCGATCAGCGCCTCTGCCCCGGTTCTGACGGGCCTGCGGCGGAGGCTGGCCATCCGTCCCATCATCCAGAAGACAAAGGCGGCGGAGACCAGTGTGGTGCCGGCGATCAGGGTGAGGGAAATCCGCAGGCTCTCCTCGTCCAGCAGGATCAGGGAGCCGATGGCGAAGGCCACGGTGCCGCCGATGCCAAGCGAGCCGAAGCTCGGCATGAAGGCTTCAGCGGCAATCAGCGAGATGCCGAGGATGATCAGGGCCAGGCCGCTGTAGTTGATCGGCAGCACCTGGAATCCGTAAAGGGCCAGCAGCAGCGAGATGGCGCCGACAACGCCGGGGAAAAAGACGCCCGGGTTGGCCAGTTCATAGATCAGGCCGTACATGCCCAGCAGCAGGAGAAGATAGGTGACGTTGGGGTCGCTGATGACCGCCAGGATCCTGTTCTGCCAGGTTGGCAGTATGCGGATCGTGGAGAGGCCGGCGGTTTTGAGCTGAACGGTGCCCGAGCCCATGACCACCTTCCTGCCGTCGGCCTGGCGGAGCAGATCGTCCAGGTCGGTCGCGACGATGTCGACGACCTTCAGCGCCAGGGCCTCGCTGGCGGTCAGGCTCACCGCCTCGCGCACCGCCTTTTCAGCCCAGTCGCCGTTGCGTCCGTGGCGCTGCGCCAGGGATCTGATATAGGCGGCGGCATCGTTGACCATTTTGCGTTCCAGGGCGCTGCCGGCGGGCGCTTTCTCCTCCCTGGATTTTTCTTGCGATTTATCGGGGGATTTTTCCGGGGATTCGGGGAGGAAGGGAGGCCGCCGATCTGGATCGGGGTGGCTGCCCCGAGGTTGCTCGTCGGCGACATGGCGGCGATATGGCTGGCATAGAGCATATAGGTGCCGGCGCTGGCCGCCCTCGCCCCGGCCGGGGCAACGTAGGTCAGGACCGGGACGGGGGAATTCAGCATGGCCTGGATGATATCCCGCATCGCATGGTCGAGGCCGCCCGGCGTGTCCATCTGCAGGACGATCGCCGGGGCTTCTTCCCTGGCTGCGGTCTGCAGGCCGTCACGGACATACTCGCTGACGGCAGGCCCGATGGCGCCCCTGATTTCAAGAACGACGACGGGCGGAGTCCGCTCTGCCGCGTGGCCGGGCGCCGGCACTGCCAGCGGGGGCAGGACGGAGAGAAGGACGGAGATGAGCAGGATCCTTTCGATCCTTGCAGTTTTTCGGGCAGCCGCATTCGCCATGAACCACCTCCGCCGGTCGATGGGGAGTTGCCATGAGTGATGGAAAGAAGAGTCTCAGCCCCACGGCAGGATCGGTCCGCGGGGGATGCAGGGCCGGTATCGCCTCCGGACTGGCAGCCGATGGCCGGGAGCACAGCATGTTGTGAACGCCGCCCCCGATCCCTGCTGCTTCTCCGGAAGGTCCGTATCGACAATATAATCATCGTCCCCGATAAAGTAATTGCCCTGCGGTCGCAGGGCGGCCGGAAATCGGCACGCCAATGTCCGCCCCCGTTCCTGGTGGACACATCGTCAGGTTTCGACCATGCAATCCCCCCGCACAGTGCCCACCGAGTCCTTTCTGTTCAGCCGCGATCAGTCGGGACAGAAGCCCTTCATGGTGCCTGTGCCGGACTGGACCATTGTCCGGCTGAAGGCTTTCCTGATCATCGTTTTCGGTAGATGGCGTGGGGCAACTCCCATGGACGCAACAGCAACAGAGGAGAAGGAGGAGTCCCGGGCATCCGGGACCGCCTGTCAGCTGAATCTAGTGCCGGCTTTGCCTGGCGTTCAGAGCCGGACCGGCGGGAATGCTTCGGCACCGGACGGAATGCGCTGAAACCTGCCGCGATACTCACGCGGCGACAGGCCGGTGTGCTGCTTGAACAGCCGCCGGAAGGTGCTGCAGTCATCGTAGCCGATCTGTTCGGTAATCTCCTCGATGGAAGCGAGCGTCGACTCCAGTCTTCTCTTGGCGTTCTCGATGCGGACCAGCTGGAGATACCGGACCGGGGTGCAGCCGGTGGCCTGACGGAATCGCCGCTTGAAATGGCGGGAGCTGATGCGGACATGGGCGGCGACATCGTCGATCCGGATTTCGTGCGCAAAATTCTCTTCCAGGTAGCGCTGTGCCTGCAGCACCCGGTCGTCGCCATGCCCTTCCCGCTGGTGATGGGTGATGTAGGGGGCCTGGCTGTCCCGATTCGGATCGACCAGCAGGGCCTTGGCGCAGAGGGCTGCCAGTTCCTCGGAACCGTGCCGCCCGATGAGCATCAGGCCGAGGTTGTAGCTGGCGGTCGCAGCACCGGTGCAGATCAGGTTGTCTTCCTCGGTCAGTATCTGCTCGATATCCAGTCGCACCGCCGGGTATCTCCGCTGAAACTTTCTGGCGAACTGCCAGTTGGTCGTTGCCCGGCGCCCATCCAGCAGGCCGGTTGCCGCCAGGAGGAAGGTGCCCGTGCAGAGGGCGGCGATCGGAGTCTGCGCCTTGTGCCGATGAATGATCCATTCCCGTATCGCGGCGCTTTTTTCGCACGTGAATTCAGGCAGCGGCACGAACGGCGGGATCAGGACCAGGTCGGTGCGGTCCACCTCCTCCGTTGCGCGGTGCGGCAGCAGCCGGATGCAGCCGCTGCTGAGAACCGGTTGCCCCTGCGGTGAGACGATCTCGGTGTCGAAGAGCGGATGCCGGTCGCCGGTCAGGGAGGTCTGCCACAGGTTGGCGATGGCGAACATGTCGAGCAGGCCGGCTATCCCTGAGGACAGGCAGCCCTCCGTCGCCAGGAAAGTGATCTTCATGGGGCATCTCCCGGTTTGTGAGAAGTGTGCTGGCCGTTTAGACCCGGTTTTTGTCATTTATGCCTCTTTCCATCGGCCGGTGCAACAGGTAAATATTCGGCACAACCCCGTCTCGAAACAGGTGGCCACACAGCGAAAAGGAGAAAACGATGGACGGATGGAAAAAGACCGGATGCATCCTCTGTGCACAGAATTGCGGCCTGGAGGTCCTCGTCGAGGCCGGCAGGATGGTCAGGGTGCGACCGGACCGGGACAATCCCCGGAGCGAGGGCTATGCCTGCCGCAAAGGATTGAATATCCTCAACTACCAGTATCCTGCGGATCGCCTGACCACTCCGCTGAAGCGAATGGGCGAGGAATTCGTCGCGGTCTCCTGGGAGCAGGCGTTCGCCGAGATCGCGCAGCGGATGCGCGCCCTGGTCGACACCCACGGACCGAGATGCCTGGCCTACATGGGGGCCAGTTCCCAGGGCGGGCACTTCGAGGCTGCCTTCGGCCTGGCCCTGCTGCGGGCCCTCGGCTCGCAATATCTCTACTCCTCGGCCGGCCAGGAGTTCAGCGGCGCCTGGTGGCTCAACGGCAGGATGCTGGGAAAACAGTACAACATCCCCATCCCTGACGAGCGCGAAACCGAAATGCTGGTCGGCTGGGGCTGGAATGGCATGCACAGCCACCAGATGCCCCAGGCCCCGAAGGTACTGACCGGGATCGCACGGCACCCTGACAAGCTGCTGGTGGTCGTCGATCCGCGGATGAGCGAGACCGCGGCAATCGCCGACATCCACCTGCCGCTCCGCCCCGGAACCGACGCCCTGCTGGTCAAGGCGATGATCGCCATCATCCTGGCCAATGGCTGGGAGAACACGACATATATCCGGGACCATGTCGATGGCTTCGAGAAAATCCGGCCGTGGTTCGCCGGCATGGACACCAGGGCCGCCCTCGCCGTCTGTGGACTCGATGCCGCGCGGGTGACCGAACTCTGCCGCCTGATGACCTCAAGGCGGTGGTGCCTGCATCCGGACCTGGGCATCTACATGGGCCGGCACAGCGCGCTCAATTCCTACCTGCTCAACATCCTCGGCGCCATCTGCGGCATTTTCGGGGTGCGCGGCGGCAATATCATTCCCGGCATGGTCATGCCGCTGGGGTTCCACGCGGACGAGCGGAGCGAAAAGGTCTGGCGGACCATGGCGACGCAGATGCCGCCGGCGGCCGCCGGCTCCTTCCCGCCCGCGGTCGTCCCGGAGGAGATCCTCAGCGATCACCCCCGGCGCCTGCGGGCGATCTATGTCAACGGCTGCAATCCGCTCCGTTCCTATCCCGACACCACGGCCTACGAGCAGGCCTTCGCCAGTCTTGATCTGCTGGTGGTCTGCGACGTGGTCATGAGCGAGACGGCACGATTCGCCCACTATGTCCTGCCCTGCCGGAACGCCTATGAGTCATGGGACGGAACCTTCTTTCCGTGGACATACCCCGGCGTCTATTTCCAGATGCGGCAGCCTCTGGTGCAGCCGCCCGGCGACTGCCTGGAGGCTTCGCAGATCTTCACCGGCATCGCCGAACGCCTCGGGCTGCTGCCGCAAATCCCGGAGGAGGTGGCCATGGTCGCGGGGGAGAGCCGCCTGCTGTTTGGCGCACGGCTGATGGAGTGGGCCGCCAGGGAGCCGGCCATACGATCGAAGATGCCGTTCATCCTGGCCGAAACCCTCGGAAAGAGGTGGGACAGTGCCAACCGGGCTGCGCTGTGGGGAATGCTGATGACCGCGCCGAAGTCCTTCCGGGAGAATGCCGCCCGGGCCGGATTCAAGCCCGGACCGGACCAGGGCGACAGGATCTTTCAGGCGATTTGCGACACGCCCCAGGGGCTCTGGGTGGGTCAGGCCGACGTCGACGACCCGATGGCCGGTATCAGCACGGCATCGGGAAAAATTGAGGTCCATGTCCCCGAACTGGAGGAGATGGCGAAGTCGCTCGATGCGGCGTCGGAAGGCGCGGCCCTGCAGCTGCCGGAAAAGTTCCCCTATGTGCTCCATGCCGGCCGGCACATGCCCTGCAACGCCAATACGCTGATGCGCAACCCGGCCTGGAACGCCGGCAGAAGGGCGTGCACCGTTGCCATGAATCCGGCGGATATGACGGCGCTGGGTCTGCAGGACGGGCAGTTGGTGCGGGTGGTGACGGAGGGCGGCAGCGAGACGGGTGAACTGGAGGCGTCGGTCCGGGTTCGACCGGGAACGGTGCTTATCCCGCACGGTTTTGGCCTGGTGTACCAGGGACAGGTCTACGGTCTCAACATCAACCGCCTGACCCGTAGCGGCAACAGGGACTTTCTCGGTACCCCCCTGCACCGTTACGTCCCGTGTCGGGTGGAAAGGGCGGATTAGCCGGGCCGGCCAGGGCTGCATGCTCCTTAGCCGATATGATGGTGCGGGTGTTCTGCCTGACGGGGCCGACAGATTGCCTGCAGGCACGATTGGCAGCTGCCCGCGGTAATGGTGCTGCGCCAGGGAATGGCACGCTTTCTGAGTCATTACGGTGTACGGCCGGATCGACTGAGGTTGCGTGAAAAGGCAGTCGAGCCGGCGAAGCGTTTGTCAGCATCGTTCCGGTCATCCAGGGCATGAGCCGTTCGCCGAGCAGCTGCCGTCCGGTTTTCCGGGTCCGGTAATCCAGCAACTCCCGCGGCCGCCGGCCGCTGTTCCTGCGGCGACGCCCCTTCCCGGCACCCCCGAGTTCCTCTCCATTGAATACCTGGCCGGCAGCGGGTATCCTGTCCGGGAGGCCATCCGCCGGTCGCTGCTTGCGTTGCCGGCCATCAGCCAGGCCATGCGGGAAGGCCGGCTGGAGATCGGTTCGATCCAGCCGGTTTCGTCCTTCACCGCCAACCATACCGTCAAACGATCCATCTGCGATCAACGAATGTAAAGGAATGTCCATGCGATCGATCCTCACTCATCTCTGCGCCTGCCTGGAAGAAGGGAAACCGGCGATCCTGGCCACCATTGTCGACAGTTCCGGCTCGGCGCCGCGCAGCCACGGCACCAGAATGCTCTACTGTCATGATGGGAGGCTGATCGGCACCATAGGCGGCGGCGAACTGGAAGGAAAATGCATCGCCCGGGCCAGGGAACTGCTGACCGGCGGGGAGGGCCACGATCTGCTGCATTTCGCGCTGAACGCCGGGGAGGCGGCGGCGGCCGGGATGATCTGCGGCGGCAATGTCCGGGTCCTGCTGCAGCGGCTGGAACCGGATGCCGGGACAACGGCCCTGTTCCGCAACCTGCTCCATGCATTTGAAGCAGGGGCGTCTCCGGTGCTCCTGACCCTGATGCCGAAGGTGGGCACGCCCCGGCTGCTGGTCCATATCCCGGGCGAGGCCGCAGCGCCTGATCTGGCTCCGGAATTCCGCGACGAGGTGCTTCGCCGCGTCGGCAGAAGCGATCTGCCTTACACCACGACCTCCGCAGCAGGCACCGTCTATGCCGAGCCCCTTGTCCGGCCCCTCCGGCTCCACCTTGCCGGGGCGGGACATGTTGCCCTGGCGACGGCGCATCTGGCGGGGTTTCTCGGCTACGAGGTCGTCGTTATCGACGACCGGCCCGAGTTCGCCAGCCGGGAACGCTTTCCGCAGGCCTGCGAGGTCCGTGTCTGCCCGTTCGACAACTGCCTTGGGCGGCTGAATGGCAGCGACTATGTGGTGATCGTCACCCGGGGGCATCTCCACGATCAGGAAGTCCTGGTCCAGGCCCTGCGAAACGGGGCCGGCTATATCGGGATGATCGGCAGCCGCCGCAAGCGTGAGGCCATTTATGCCGCGCTGCGGCAGCAGGGATTTTCCGAGACCGACCTCGACCGTGTCCACAGCCCGATCGGCCTGCCCATCGGCGGTGAAAGTCCAGAGGAAATCGCCCTCAGTATCATGGCCGAGATCCAGCAGTACCGGTACCGGCAATCTCCATGAGAATCGCCGCGGTCATCCTGGCGGCCGGCCTGTCGTCGCGGATGGGGACCTTCAAGCCGTTGCTGCCCCTGGGCGGCCGGAGCCTGCTCGGGCACTGCGGATCCCTGTTCGCGGCATGCGGGATCACCGACCTGCTGGTGGTGGCGGGGCACAAGGCGGACGACGTCAGGGAGGAAGCGGCAGCGCTGGGAATGGGGGTGACAGAAAACCCTCACTACCGCTCCGGCATGTTCTCGTCGGTCAGGAGGGCCGTGTCAGCCCTGCCGGCCGGCATCGAGGCCTTCTTCATGCTGCCGGTGGATATCCCGCTGATCCGGCCGGCGACGGTCCGGAGCCTTCTGGGGAATTTCACCGCCGGGAGCGGAACCATCCTCTATCCGACCTTCGCCGGGAAGCGCGGCCATCCGCCGCTGATCCCGGCCGCGCTGATTCCGGCTATCCTTGCCCATGATGGTGCCGGCGGGCTTGAGGCGGTGCTCGGCAGATACCCGGGACGGGAGGTTGCCGTCTGGGATGAAGGCATCCTGCTCGATGCCGATACGCCTGAGGATCTGCAGGGACTGCAGGATCGGCTTGCGCGCATTTCCGTTCCGACCGGACAGGAGGCCGAAGCCCTGGCGGCATTGCTCTTGGCGGAGCCAGGACTGAGCCACGGCCGGATGGTTGGGAAAGTTGCCGTGGCACTGGCAATGGCGCTCAACGCCCGCGGTGCGGAACTCGACATCGAAGCGGTGTACTGCGGCGGCCTGCTCCACGATGTGGCCAAGGGCCTGGCCCGGCACGAACTGCGCGGGGCGGAAGTGATGGCGGAACTGGGCCTGCCGGCGATTGCGGCGATCGTAGCGGCGCACAAGGATCTGGCGGCACCGGCGGATGGGCGGCTCACGGAAAAGGAAATCGTCTGCCTGGCCGACAAATATTTCAGCGGCACCCGGCGCATCGACCTCGGGGAGCGTTATACCGAAAAGCTGCGAATGTTTGCCGGTGATGCGGCAGCCTGCCGGGCGATCACAGAACGGATGGAGCGGGCCCTGAGCCTCCGGAGTCTGGTAGAGCAGGCTGCAGGCCGGGGCATCGACACCCTCCTCGATGAGGCGGGCCTGTGAAGACCATCTACCTGCTGCGGCACGGCGAGATTGCCACCCATTCACCTCGCCGTTTCATCGGTCAGACAGAGCTTGCCCTCACCGACCGCGGGCGGGAGCAGATGCGATGGATCGCCGGCTGCCTGAAAGTCACCGACATTGACCGATTGGTCACCAGCCCTCTCGGGCGCTGCCGGGAGAGTGCCGGCATCCTCGGAGAGATCCTTGGCCCTTCGCCGGAAATCGAACCGGCCCTGCGCGAAATCGCCATGGGGGCCTGGGAGGAGATGACGGTTGACGAGGTGAAACGCCGCTTCCCCGGCAGCTACGAGGCGCGGGGCAGGGATATCGCCATCTTCCGTCCGCCGGCAGGAGAAAGCTTCACCGATCTCAGCGACCGCGTGTGGCCGGCCTTTCTCCGCATCCTGGCTGGTGAGGCGAAAAGCATAGTCATCATCGGCCATGCCGGAGTCAACCGGGTGCTGCTCTGCCGCATTCTCGGCATGCCGCTTCCCCTGCTCTTCCGCCTGCGACAGGATTATGCCTGCGTCAACATCATCCGCTGGCGGGACGGGGATTTTAAGCTGGAATTGCTGAACGGCTCCCCGGCGAAGATCGCTTTCCCGGAAGGCGTCTTCTGAACCGCAATCCTACCCGGCGATAATGGTCATCGCCCGTACAGTCTCGGCAATTTCTGCCTCGGTGGTGAACTGGCCAAGGCTGAAGCGGACCGTTCCGCTCTCCTGGGTGCCCAGATCGGTGTGGACGAGAGGGGCGCAGTGCAGTCCGGCTCGAACGGCAATGCCGAAATCGCCGTCGAGGATGGCGCCGACGTCGATGCTGCTCATGCCTTCAACGGCACAGGTGAGGATCGGCAGGTGATTGTCCAGATTTTCGGCGGCAATGAGCCGCAGGTTGCGGCAGCGGGCAAAGCCGTCGCGGAGCCGGCGCAGCAGGGCCATTTCCCTGGACAGGTCGTCGTGATAGCGGTGCTCGATGGCGGCAAGGCTCCTGCCCAGGGCAAGGATGCCGAGGAGATTGATGGTGCCGGCTTCAAGCCGCTCAGGGTAGGCCAGCGGCTGGAAAGGGTTGGCCGAGTCGATGCCGGTGCCGCCGAAACGGCTCGGCAGCGGATCGATCCCGGGACCAAGCACCATGCCGCCGATGCCGGTGGGGCCGAGCAGCGACTTGTGGCCGGTAAAGACCAGGCCCTGGACGTCCCAAGCTCGCATGTCGATGGGGACCATGCCCGCGCTCTGGGCGGCATCGATGACCAGCGGCACGCCGCATCGCCGGCAGATGGCCCCGATCTCGGCGACTGGCTGCACCGTGCCGAGGACATTGGAGGCGTGGGTGAGGACCACCAGGCGGGTTGCCGGCCGGATGGCGGCTGCCACCGCTGCCGGATCGATGAAGCCGCCGGCGTCGAAGGGTACCAGAGTGAGAGTGATCAGGCCCTGTCGCTCCAGATGGTGCAGCGGGCGGAGAACTGAGTTATGCTCCAGGCGCGAGCTGACGATATGCGCACCCGGTGTGGCCAGCCCCAGGATCAGCGTGTTCAGGGCATCGGTGGCATTGGCGGCGAAACAGATCCGCGCATCCCTGCCGGCGCCGAAGAATTTGGCAATGCGGGAGCGGACGGCGGTTACCGCCTCCTCGGACTCCACCGCCAGGTCGTAGCCGCCCCGGCCGGGAGATGCGCCCAGCCGGAGATAGTCCTCCAAGGCCTGGCGCAGGCAATCGCCGTCCTTCGGCCAGGTGGTCGCGGCGTTGTCGAGGTAGATCATCGTTCCTCCGCTGATTCAGCTGCAGGTCTTGGGGTTGGGCAGGCCGGCCAGCCGGCGCGCCCCGTCCCTGATGCCGCCCGGGAAGAGGGCTTCCAGGTCCAGCAGCGCCATGCCGGTGCCCTTGCGCAAGGCGTTGTTCAGCGGCGCCCGGCCGTTTGCACCATAATACTCCCTGAGATAGCGGATGACCAGCCAGTGCCGGTCGTCGAGATGGCCAAGTCCCGCCTCAGCGGCCAGGCAGGTGCAGATCTCTTCCGTCCAGTCGTTGAAATCGTTGAAGAACCCTTCCGAGTCGAAGACCACCTCCCGCTGTCCGAAACTGCGGACAACGGGCTGGTAGTCGCCTGTGCCTTCGTGCTGCGTCGGCATTGACGGGTCAGGAGGCCGCTGCCAGAGCCGCCTTGATCCTGTCGGGAGTGGCCGGCAGTTCGGTGATCCAGACGCCGGCTGCGTTTCTGATGGCGTTGATCACGGCCGGTGCGGTCGGCACCATGCACATCTCACCGATGCCGGTAACCCCCAGGGGGCCTTTGGGACGTGGCGTCTCGCGGATGATGGTCTCCATCCGGAAATGGTCGCGGATGGTCGGGAACTTGAAACTGACCCAGTCTTTTGTCTTGCCGGCGACATACTCTTCGCGGCGGGCAAAGCCGACGCCCATGTCCATCCCGCCCTCCAGCTGGCCGGTGAGGTTCTGAGGGTTGATCACCGGGCCGGCGTCGACGGCGGTGGTCATCTTCAGCACCCGGACTTTGCCGCTGGCGGTGTCGACCTCCAGTTCCACCAGCTGCACCGCGTGGACCTGCGACTCGAAAGAAGGTCCCTGGCCGGTCTGCGGATCGAGCGGTCCGGCATCCTCGTTTTTCTTGCGGCCGAGATAGCGCCGACCCTTGCCCGCCTTTTCGAGTTCAGCGCCGGTTGCGGCGCCGGTCTCGGCCATCGCCGCCTTGAGCTGGGTCAGCGCGTCGATCAGGGCGTTGCCGATCATGTAGGTTATCCGGCTGCCGGCAGCAGGGCCGCTGGCGGCGGTGTTGTCGGTGTCGCGGGTGTTGAGGCGGATCATGGTCAGCGGCAGGCCCATGAATTCGGCGGTCAGCTGGCTGAGCATCGAATCGTTGCCTTCGCCGGGGTCTGCTGCGGCGGCGAAGACGCTGATGCCGCCGTCATCGTCGAGCTCGACCGCGGCCACCGAACTGTCGCCCGGCCCGCCGATGCCGAAGGCGCCGGTGGCGATCCCCACCCCGCGGCGAATCGTGCCGCTGCGGTGCGGCTCGGCGTCCTTGACCGCCCGCTGGTAGTGGGGGCGGATCGCCTCCATCAGTTCCGGGAGGGGCCATTCGGTGACGACGCGGCCGGTGGATTTGCTCTCGCCGGGTTTTAAGGAATTGCGCAGCCGGAACTCGAAGGGGTCGATGCCGATTTTCTCCGCCAGCATGTCCATTGCGCACTCGAGGGCGAAGTTGGCCTGTGGCGGACCGGCGCCGCGGGCGGCGCTGCCCCACGGGTTGTTGGTGTAGACCAGCCTGCCGCGGGCATGGATGTTGGGGATCTGATAGGAGCCGGAGAGCATCAGCAGGGCCCGGTGGACGACCACGTGGCCGATGGAGTAGTAGGCGCCCTTGTCGACGACGAAGTCGTTGCAGTAGGCGGTCAGCCGGCCGTCGCCGTCCGCGGCCAGCTTGACGTCGAGGGTGAAGGAGTGCCGCTTCGAGGTCATCAGCATGCTCTCGGCAAGCGACGGGATGTAGCGCACCGCCCTTTTGAAGTGGATGGCGGCGGCCCCGGCGATGCCTTCCGAAATGACGTCGATCTTGATGCCGAACTGGCCGCCGGAGTAGGCCTCGACGTATTTCATGTTCTCCCAGCCCAGTGCCGCCTGGAGCATGCCGAGATGGTAGTGGATGTTGATGCTGCGGCCGATGATGACCAGCTTGTCGGCGTCGTCCTCATCCTTCTCCCAGTAGGCGACGGTGGCCTCGGGCTCGAGGGGGGCCTGGTGGTTGATCTGGGTCTTGAAGCGGGCCTCGATCACCGCCGCCGAATCGGCCAGGGCTTTCTTCGCATCGCCCTTGATCTGGGGCTGTTCGAAGCACAGGTTGGGGAATTCGTCATGGATCTGCACCGCATCGTCGGCAAGCGAGGCGACGGGGCTGTCCATGAACGGCAGCGGCTCCAGCTCGACCTTGACCGCAGCCAGCGCTGCCTCGGCCTGGGCTCGGGTCTCGGCCGCCACGGCCAGGATCGGATCGCCGATATAGCGCACCTTGCCGGCGCAGAGCACCGGCCGGTCGGCCACCAGGTACTTGAGGGTGTTGGTGCCCTTGATGTCGTCTGCGGTCATCACCCCGGCGACGCCCGGCATGGCCTTCGCCGCCGCGGCGTCGATGGCGACGATTCTGGCGTGGGGGACCGTGCTGCGCAAGACCGCCAGCTCGAGTGCCCCCTGCACGCGGAAATCCGCCGTGAAATGGGCGGTGCCGCAGGCTTTGGCCATGGCCGAGGGGCGGGGGTGAGAGAATCCGAGGCCTTTCTGTTCCGGGGAGGGGGTGATATCCTCCGGGCTGATCTCGCCGCGGAGGAAGCGCCCGGCCAGCTGGACCGCCTCGATGATCTTGGTGTAGCCGGTGCAGCGGCAGAGATTGCCGCGCAGGGCCTGGACGATCGCCTCCTCGTCCGGGTCGGGGTTGGCGTCGAGCAGGGCCTTGGCCGACATGATCATGCCCGGAGTGCAGAAGCCGCACTGGATCGCCCCGGACAGGACGAAGGCCTGCTGGATGAGGTGGGGGTTGGCCGGTGTCCCCAGACCTTCGACGGTGATGATCTCGGCACCGTCGAGATCGGCGATCCTGGTCAGGCAGGAGCGTACCGCCTTCTTGTTGACAATCACCATGCAGGCGCCGCATTGGCCCTTGCGGTCGCAACTCTGTTTGGCGCCGGTGAGGCGAAGATCCTCCCGCAGCAGGTCGAGGAGGGCTGTTTTCGGTTCGGCGATCCACTCGTGCCAGACGCCGTTGACGCATATTCGTATTTTTTTCATCGTCTCTCCCATTAAGCTTGTCTTTTGCCGATTTTTGGCGATTTCTTGCTCTATCGCCATCATTATAGTCTGGTGCTTATGGTGTCGCCTCGATGGAGAGGTCCCTGCAGAACCCGCCGCTTCTGGCAATGACGTTCGAGGTTTCGAATCTCAGCGGCAAGCAGCTCCCGACCCAGACCATACCGAACACGAAAACCGCGGAGGGTCGCATCGCCCCGGCCACATCCTGAGTGAAAGCTGAGGAGGGCGTTGCGGACCTGACCGAGTATTTCCCTGGTGACAGAGGATTTCTTCCCGAGAAAACCGCCGGTTTTCTCCTCCCCCGATTAGCCGTTGACCCAGCGTCCACTGTTCATGCGTACCTCCCAAGCTCAGCGAAAATTGAAGGATGTCATATTCATATATGTACGATACGCGTCCGGCAGGCAAAACACCTTCTGAGGGGATACAGAGAGCGGATGGACCAAATAGACATCAGTGTGTTGGGGAATGAGGGAAAGGACGCGTCTGTACATAGCTGTTTTCCGTCGTCGGCGTCAATATTTTTTACGGAAAGGAGCAAATACTTCCGATTCTTACATTTACTGACAATTTATCCCTTCATCAGACATTTCGACCCGCGGCTTTCTCTCAGCTCGGCAGACCTCGGCGTTGAATCGAAGCCTGACCCGGACGCTGCGGCTTCATTCTGCTCTGGCGGGGCATATGGGTGGAACAGGGAGTGCCGTGTAATCGAAATCGCCTGCCGGGCGAGTTACGGCATTGAATTGAACGAGGGCTGCCGGGGGAGGGGGAGGCAAGCCGGGGTTGCCGTGGATCCGATCGCCCTGCGCTGGAAAATCAAAAGTCGTGGTAGAGGCGATTACCTGATGGGCCACGACATGGAGGATATTGTGGCGGTATTGGACGGCAGGCCTGAAGTGGTGGGTGAGATCGGAAGGGCTCGAATCACGCTGCGGCAGCACCTGCTCGAGAGCTTCAGAGAACTTTTAGAAAGCCATCGATTTCGTGAGGCCCTTTCTGGCCCTCTTGCTCCGGATAGGGCGAGTCAATCCAGAGTCCCGACTATTCTCTCACGGATAAAGCAAGTCACTGAATTGTAATAAGATGATTCTCAGGAATCACTTCTCTCTTGGATTACGCAACAATTCATACATTATACTCCTATCCCAATGATAGATTTCTGTAACACCACCACAGTTTCGCAATTACTCCCCTGCCTTACCACGCTCCCGTCGACGATAACTGATTCCCAGTTTGTCAAGACGCCAACGCAGGGTGTTGGGGTTCATCCCCAGCAACTCTGCTGCTCCGCCGGGACCATGGATCTTTCCCTTGGCATGTTTGAGGACCGCGGCGATGTGTGCCGCCATCGCTTCTTCAAGTTTCAGGGGGAGAGGCGGAGCACCATTTTCCGCAGGTTGCCTTGAACCTCCCTTCTCAAGGGAAGGTTTCAATGCAAAAGTGAGCGGCCCGCCGCGGTGCCGGATCAATTCGCGCTCGACCAGATTTTCCAACTCGCGAACGTTGCCCGGCCAGAAATGCTCCATGAGCCGCAACAAGGCTCCCGGCGCAATCGAAGGAGGGTAACCGATCCCGAGTTCTCTGCTCTTCACCGCCACGAAATGGCGCGTCAGGGCAGGTATGTCCTCCTTCCGCTGCCTAAGCGGAGGCACGATTATGGGAAACCCGTTCAGCCTGTACCAGAGATCCTCGCGAAAGCGTCCTTCCGTTATCATGCTCTGCAAATTCCGGTGGGTTGCGGCAATAACCCGAATATTTACCGGTATCGGCTTCTTTCCTCCCACTCTTTCCACCTCGCGATGCTGCAGCACCCGCAGGAGCCGGACCTGCGCCGTCGGGGGAAGCTCGCCGATCTCATCGAGAAAAATCGTGCCACCTTCCGCTCGCTCGAAACGCCCCCTGCTCTCGGCGACCGCCCCGGTAAACGCTCCCCGTTCATGACCGAACAATTCGCTGTCGATCAGGTTTTCAGGCAATGCGCCGCAGTTCACCTTGATGAATGGCCCGTCCTTGCGCGGGGATGAGTAGTGAATGGCGTTGGCGATCATCTCCTTGCCGGTTCCTGTCTCGCCGAGGATAAGTACCGTGTTGTTGAGAGGCGCTACCTGACGCACCATCTCCATCACGGTGCTGAGGCCGGTGCTGTCGCCGATTATCTCATCCGCAAAACCCCGATTCAATTCGCGGTGGAGAAAGCGCTTGTCGTCCATAAGAACATCCTGATATCGGAGCACTTCCTCGTGGGCAAGTGCATTTGCCAGGGCAATTGCAAATGGCTTTGCCAGGTAGCCCGCCATTTCAAGATGCTCACGGCTGTAGCGCCCCTCTCCCCACGCCCGCAAAGTCAGCCCCCCTAACAGTTCTTCCTTCATATGCAAAGGAACGATCAGATCAGTATTTCCCTCGATCTTTGCCAGCGGACTCATAACGCTGAATATCTTATCCACAACTGGATCAACGATAAATGGCGCATGGAAATCCCGTGCCGCTATTGCCTCCGGCATCCCCTCCGGCAGCGGGATTATTTCATCGGGGGGTACAGCGTTTTTTTCAAAGGCATGTGCGATATGCCGGATCGCGCCCAGCCGCTTGTCGATAATAAAGATGGCCAGGACATCGAGCGGAATCTGCTCTCTCAAGTATTCGAAGGCGCTGCGCAGGGATTCCTTTATTTCCAGGCTGCTACAGATTCTGAGGGTTATTTCTCGTATGAATTCGTCGCGGATATGCATCGTGACACCTCGTAATCGTGCCAAAAGGCAGCATTCCTCTGTCAGAATCGAAGTGCTTCATCCTTCCGATCGATAAAATACAATATTCTGTATTGTAGGCACCAATCACAACATTCCGCAATCAATATTACAGAATGTTGTATTTTCAATCACGCTAATCTTGTATGTATTTGAAATTGCACATCATAGCAAGTTGGCACGTTAATCGCTAATAGAGGAGGAAATGACTATTACGAAAGGGGAATGTCATGGCCAACCTGCTGTATGTCACCTGCAATGTCAGGACTCAGAATTCATCACGTATCCTATCTCTCGGCGCTGAGTTCCTGGAGGAATACCTTCTTAGGAATCCGCAGGACGAAGTCCAGATGCTCGACCTGTACCGCGACAGCATTCAGCGCGTCGACCAGGACGTTCTGAACGCCAGAGGCCGGATCGAGAGGGGAGAGGATTACGGCCTCCTTTCCTACGAAGAGCGGCGAAAGATGGGCCGTCTCTGGCGTCTCGCCGAACAGTTTGACCGGTGCGACAAGTACGTCTTCGTTACCCATAGCCTCAACCTTTGGTTCCCCGCAGAGTTCAAGATGTACGTAGATGCGATCTGTGTTCCGGACCGCACCTATTGTTTGACGTCCAATGGAGTAGAAGGGACGCTTTCTGCTGCGTACCGAAAGTCCCTGCATCTGCATGCAGGTCAGCCCTACGAGTTTGGAGCAGAGCGAGACCAGAGCGTTGCCTACCTGGAATCGGTTCTGAATTTTTTCGGCGTAACAGCGCGGGAAACAGTGCTTCTTCAGGGAGACGATCCGGAGCGAGGCCCCCAGAGTGAGTACGAAGCGGTTCGTCGTAAGCTATTGGAAGTGGCTCGCTATTTCTGAAAACGATGAGATTGCGCGAGGCGGAGATTCTGCTCGGACGTGCGGACAACGAAATGAACATTCAAAAACAAGAGGAGTTTCAATTATGCACATACGTTTCAAATCGATAATGGTGAACGTTTTTTTGTCCGTTTTGAGCATTTCACTGGTGGCCTGTACCGGCGACGAGTCGGACAAGCCAACAACGGACACAGATACTGTCCCTGTGGTTGTAGGGAAGGTCCACAAGGGTCAGGAACTGGAAAAGATCTCAGTGAGCGGGACTGTTTCCACACCAAAATCGCCGACCAATGCAAGCTTCCTTGTTTCCGGAGAGGTGATGTTCGTTGGACCGCGAGAAGGTGATTTCGTTGAAAAGGAACAGGTCCTCGCCTCCATTGATCCGACCGATTACCAACTGCAGCTGGCAGCGGTCACGGCGCTCACCGACCAGGCCCGCATCGGGTATGAACGAGCGGAAGATGAATTTCGACGAATGAAAATGCTCTACGATTCGAAGAGCCTGGCGCCAAATGATTTCCAGAAATACAAGGCCAGTTACGACTCCACCAAGCAACAGCTCGAGCAAGCAGTTGCGTCGGAAAAGCTGTCCCGGAAACGTTTTTCCGATGCGACTTTGTGTGCCCCTGCCAGCGGCTATATCTCGAAGAGGCTGATAGAACCGGGTGATACAGCCTCAGCGGGGCGTCCTGTCTTCGAGATCGTTCAGATGGAACCACTAGAGGTCAATGTTGGCGTGCCGGAAACGGACGTCCACCTGGTAAGAGTCGGACAGGAAGTGGAGATTACCGTTCCCGCCCTGCCGGGTAAATTATTCAAGGGGAAAGTACGCCTCATCAACGTTTCCGCAGATCCTGCAACCCGAACCTATATGACGCGAATTGCTGTGGCAAATCCCGAGCACTTGTTGCGCGTCGGGATGGTGGCTGAAGCAACTATACACGGGGACCGGACGATATCCATGGTGACACTTCCGGGAGATGCAGTGGTCCGTGATCCCCAGGGAGCCACGCAGGTTTACGTCTACTACCAAGACCAGAAGCGTGTCTACGCAAAACGCGTGGAAATCGGAGCGGCAGCCAACACGAACGTCGAAATCAAGAGGGGGCTTGCCGGTGATGAACTGATTGTGCTGGCCGGACAGACAAAACTCAGAGACGGGCAGTTCGTATCTGCACAAGAAAGAGAGA
Source organism: Desulfobulbaceae bacterium (assembly GCA_008933635.1). Lineage (GTDB taxonomy): Bacteria > Desulfobacterota > Desulfobulbia > Desulfobulbales > Desulfocapsaceae > Desulfoprunum. The sequence goes on from WBUQ01000009.1 coordinate 41,051, forward strand.
CCGGCCCAAAGTGAATTTGCCCTGAGAAGGACTATCTCCCATGAGTTCGAGAAAAATTTGGCTTCAATATCCACTCGCCATCCTCACATTGGCGGCAATTATCGTCAGCATCAGTATCCATGACGTTCTGGCAAAACTCGTACAAAGGCTGGCTCCACAAAGCCGGACCGGCGGCGAGAAAATGTATTCTTTGAGGAAGCTCTCATGACTTCGATTAAATTTTGGCTTCGCTATCCCGCTGTCACCATCATCTTGACGGCAATGATCGTCTTCCTCGGCGTCCATGCCTTCCTGAAGATGCAACGGACGGAAGATCCGACGATCACCGTCAGAACCGGGATCGTTGCCGCGACGTACCCCGGTGCGACTTCCGAGCAGGTGGAAAAACAGGTGACAAAAACCCTCGAGAAACACATCTTCAAATTCGCCGAGGTGCGGAAGGAAAAAACCTATTCCACCAGCCGTCCCGGCCTCGTCATCATCAACGTCGAACTGGAGGACGATGTAAAAAATTCCGACCAGTTCTGGGCAAAGCTGCGTCATGAGATGAACCTGGTCAGTGCCACCGAACTTCCCCCGGGCGTCAGGGGGCCGGTGGTCAATTCCGATTTCGGCGATACCGTCGCGATGCTCATAGCCGTCCGCGGCGAGCGGTACGGATACCGAGAGCTTCGTGATTTCGCAGACAAGATCCACGATGAGATGCGCACCGTCCGCCTCGTTGGCAAGATTGCCACCTACGGCACGCAGGGAGAGGAAATCTGGATCACCAGCAGTCTGGAAAGGATAGCGCAGTATTTCGCCGATCCACGCCAGGTGGCCAGTGCCCTGATGCAGCGAAATGTTATCCAAAGCGCCGGGCATTTCGAAACAGACGAATCGAAGGTCCTCATGAGGACTACCGGAGTCTTCAATACCGAAGACCAGATACGGGGCGTGCTCGTCGATGTTTCCAGGGACGGCCACCCGGTCTACATCAAGGATTTTGCCGATGTAGAGCGGAGGTATCAGGACCCGGCGTTCATGGTACGCTACGACGGCAAGCCGTGTCTGCTCCTCTCACTTGAGATGCAGAAGGGCAAGAATATCGTCGAACTCGGCGAGCAGTTGGAGGAGGTCTTTGATCGACTTCAGGTTCTCCTGCCCCCGGATGTGCAGATCGATATGGTCGCCAACCAACCGGAGGTCGTCAAGGAACGGATTGCCAACCTGAGTCACGAATTTCTGATCGCAATCATTGCGGTGATCATCGTCATCATCCTGCTCCTCCCCATCAGGGTCGCTCTTATCGCGGGCCTGGCCATTCCCATAAGCCTGTGCGGCACCCTCGGGGTCATGGAGGCGATGGGGCTGGCCTTGCATCAGGTGTCGATCGCCGGGCTCATCGTGGTCCTCGGAATCGTGGTGGACAACGCCATCGTCGTTATCGATAACTACGTCGAGCTTCTGGACCGGAAGGTACCCAGATCGGAAGCGGCCTGGAGGAGTGCGAGCGACGTCTTTGTTCCGGTCCTCGTCGCGACCATCACGATCATCGCCTCATTTCTGCCACTGCTCATCATCACCGGCTCGGTCGGCGAGTTTGTCATGACGCTCCCCATCACGGTAGCCATCGCCCTGGCGGTTTCGTTTATCGTGGCCGTCTTCATAACCCCTCTGCTCTGCAGCTTCTTCATCAAGAAAGGGCTGCATGATCACAACGCCACGGAGACCCACGGCAAAAAGAAAAAAGGTATGATCGACCGGATCGCAGATGAATATTTGATTGACTTGAATGCGACACAGGCAGCGATCCGGGCTGGGTACAGCGAGAAAACGGCCAACGAGCAGGGGGCAAGGCTGTTAGCGAATGCTAGTGTCCAGGAATACATTTCCGAAAGGATCAAGGCTCGGCAAGAGCGGACAAAAGTTAGTCAGGATTACGTGCTGACAACGATCATGGAAACGATCGAGCGCTGCCGGCAGATAGCTCCTGTTCTCGACCGCCAAGGCAATCCTGTCATGGTAGAGACGCCGGACGGCCGGACCGCCCCGGCTTTCGTTTTCGATGCCAAGAATGTGCTGAAGGGATGCGAGCTGCTCGGTAAGCACGTCGGCCTCTTCTCGGAGAAGGTCAAGCATGAGTTCACCGACGAGCACGGCAACCCCCTCACCGGCATCAATATCACGGTGAAGGTGGTGGCGCCCGGGGAAGTCGATAGTCCTGTTTACCGGCCCCGGCTGGAATGAAATGTATTCCCTGCGCCCTGGCGGCTGAGGCCGGTATTCAGTCGCCAGGCGTTCTCGCTCGGGCTTTAACTTCATTCATTGATTCCTCAACACGTACCGCCCGGTCTTCTTACCACCGACCTTCTCTATCAATCCAGCTTCAAGCAGAGGTCTCAGTATATCCATCGCTCCTTGCCGGGACACCCCCAGCGCCTGCCATATCTCTCCCGGGGCCATGCTACCGTGGTCGCGAAGGAGATGAAGAAGCTGCTCCTGACGTGGCCGCAAGACCAGTTTTGCCGTAGACATTACCTGGAGAGACTGTATCCGCAACCACGCCTGCTCGAGTGTTTTCCGCAGACCCGCCGCACAGTATTCGAGCCAGGCTGTCAGATCTTCACCGGCCTGCCGTACCTCGCTCAAGGCGGCATAGTATCGTGGCCGATCACCCCAGTAGTATTCATCCACTGAGAAAATATGATGGGTGTCAAACCCTCGCCGATATAGCTCCCATAATGCCAGAGCCCGGCCCGTGCGGCCATTACCGTCAGCAAACGGGTGGATGGCCTCAAAGCGATAATGCAGGATGGCGGAACTGAGGACCGGTGAAAGTTGTTGCGCCTCGGTGTTCCACCATTCCAGCAATTCAAACATAAGCCCAGACACGGCATCTGGCGGCGGTGGAAGATACTGTCCGACCCGGACTGTGATTGTCCGGTAAACCCCGGCCTTACCCTGGTCCATCACCTCTCCGGCCAGGATTCGGTGCAGCTCGAGAATGTCCTCATGGCGGATATGGGTTTTGGCCGCGGCTTTCTCCACGTAACGGAGCCCGGCAAAATAGTTAAGGACTTCCCGTTTGTGTCTGGCATCAGACGATGAAAGCTCTCGCCCTTCCTCCAGTGCCCGGACCTGTTCAAGGGTTAGCGGATTCCCTTCAATAGCTGTGGAGGCATGGACGTTGCGGGTACGGGTGTCTTTTTGCAAAGCCGGTATCCAGGCAAGATCCACGACAGCGCTTTGAATCCTCTCCCGCAGGGCTGCCACTTGCTCAACTTCAGCTAGCAGATGGGAGGTGATGATGAATTGAGGTGTATAGGTCATGGGAAAAAACCTATTCGAGTGTCAAGTATAAGTCAAGTTTTCTGTCAAGCTGTTCATGACCGACCGGAGAGGGCTTGATTGGGTCGAGATCAGGAACCCGAACTGGTTAAGGGGAGGGTATTTCGATTTCCTCGCCGCACATGACCTGGGACATGTCTTCCTGCAGGGATATTACATATCGCCGATTTTCGGGGTCTACTGGCAGTTCAGGGACAAGCTGGCCAGCCCGGTGGTCATCCTGATGATTGGCCGCCCCACTGCCATCTCCCTGATTATGGCACGCTATCAAGTCTTACTGATGGCCCCTGCTCAATATCGGTTTGAAATTCCTCGGATATCCTGATAGGGTACATACTGATTTTTCTGCAATTCCAATTGTTACGATGCGCAACCTTGCCCGGTTGAGTGATTTTTGACGGGCATTGTCTGCTTCTTGTGAAGAGATACTCAGGCATTGACATAATAACGATGACTCAAGCAACAAACAACCTGGCAGCATATATCTGGTCCCTGGCCGACCTCTTGCGGGGCGACTTCAAACAGAGTCAGTATGGACGGATCATTCTACCCTTTACCCTGCTGCGGCGCCTGGAATGCGTACTGGAAGGGAGCAAGCCTGCGGTGCTGGCCGAATATGAGAAGATCCGGGAAATGACCCTGCCAGAGGAGGCCCAGGAAAAAATGCTGCTGCGGGTCACCGGCGGGCTGTCGTTCTTCAATGTCTCGAAGATGGACCTGGGCACCCTTGGCGAATCCGGCATCAAGGACAACCTGGAATCATATGTCCAGGGCTTTTCCCGCGATGCCCGGGAGATCTTCGAGTATTTCAATTTTGCCGAGTTTGTCGGCCAGCTGAATGACGCCAACCTACTCTACAAGGTTGTGCAGAAGGTCCGGGCCACCGACCTCTCTCCCACGGCTATCTCCAATCATGAGATGGGACTGGTCTTCGAGGAGCTGATCCGGCGTTTTGCTGAGAGTTCCAACGAGACGGCAGGAGAGCACTTCACCCCGCGCGATATCGTCCGCCTGACCACCTCCCTGGTCTTTATGGAGGATGACGAAGCCCTGACTACCCCGGGCATCATCCGAACCATCTACGACCCTACAGCGGGCACGGGCGGCTTCCTCTCCTTGGGGATGGAGTATGTGCACGAACTCAACCCCCAGGCGGTGATGCGGGCCTACGGTCAGGAATTGAACCCCGAGAGTTATGCCATCTGCAAGGCGGACATGCTGATCAAGGGCCAGGAAGTCGACAATATCAAGTTTGGCAACACCCTGTCCGGCGATCAACTCCATGGTCAGAAATTCGATTACATGCTCTCCAACCCCCCCTTCGGTGTGGACTGGAAGAAGATCGAGCAGGAGATCCAGGACGAGCATAACCTCAAGGGCTATGCCGGTCGGTTCGGGCCGGGACTGCCCCGAGTTTCGGACGGCTCACTGCTGTTCTTGATGCACCTGATCAGCAAAATGCGGGATGAGGGGTCCCGGATCGGCATCATCCTCAATGGCTCGCCCCTCTTTACCGGCGGCGCCGGGTCGGGAGAATCGGAGATTCGCCGCTACATTCTCGAGGCGGACCTGCTGGAGGCCATCGTCGCCCTGCCTACCGATATGTTCTACAACACCGGCATCGCCACCTATGTCTGGGTGCTCTCCAACAGGAAGCCTCTTGAACGCCGCGGCAAGGTACAGCTGATCAACGGCGTCAACCTCTGCGGCAAGATGCGGAAGTCGCTTGGCGCCAAACGCAACGTTATGGATGAAAGCGATATCGCCATCATCACCCGGACCTTTGGCCGGTTCGAGGTGATCGACGCCCTGGAGTTGGACAAGGCCCCGGTCCAGAAGAACAACCGCGGCCGTCAGTCGGAAAACGGCAAAAGCGAGCAGCCCAAGACCTTCAACAGCAAAATCTTCCCGTCCCATGCTTTCGGGTACCGAAGGCTCACCATCGAGCGCCCGTTGCGGGAATCGTATCAGTTCAGTGACGAGAGAATAGCCGATCTGCGTTTCGCCCCAAGACCTCTGGACGCCCCGATGCGCTGGATCTATGAGGAGTACGGCCAAGGCTGGACCGATGACAATTACGGTATGCTGCAGGAGCATTCGGAAGAGATCCGCAGGTACCTGAAAAAGCATTTCAGCGGATTGAAGGAAAAGCTGGTCAAGGATCTGCTGAGTCGCACCACCTGGCTGGAACAGAAAAAGGTGCTGGCCAAGGCCGGGCAGCTGCAGCATATTATCGGCGCCGACCAGCATGACGACATGAACAAGTATGATGCCGTCCTTAAAGCTACCGGGGTGCCGCTCGACGCCACGGAGAAGAAACAGATCTCGGCGGCGGTCAGCTGGAAAAACCCGGCCGCCGAGAAGGTTATCAAGAAGGTGCATAAAAATGGCGCCGCCGCGGCCCCGTTCTATGGCCTCTTCCCAGTGGACGGTAAAGTAGTCGAATACCAGAGTGACAGCGACCTGCGCGACCACGAGAACGTCGCCCTCGACCCATCACGGCCGGTCAACGCCGTAAACGAGGACTATTTTTCCCGGGAGGTGCTGCCCCATGTGCCCGAGGCCTGGATTGACAGCGGCAAACGTGACGCCAAGGATGGGGAGATCGGTATTGTCGGTTACGAGATCCCCTTCAACCGCCATTTCTATGTCTATCAACCGCCCCGGGATCTGGCCGAGATCGATGCCGATCTGGACAAGGTCAGCGCGGAGATTATGGAGCTGCTGCGGGAGGTGCACTCGTGAGGGCGGGGCGGTATCGGAAGTATCCGGAGTTCAAAGACTCTAAAATCGAGTGGGTTGGTGAAATTCCTTCCTGGTGGGATGTCAAACCTTTGTTCAGTACTGTAATTACTGACACAGAAAAAAACTTTAATGGTTATGAGACTAATGTCTTATCCCTCAGTTATGGCAATATCGTAAAAAGAGATGTCGAAGCAAACTTTGGATTATTGCCCGAGTCATTCAACACCTATCAATTGATTGGTCCCGGTGATCTGGTACTGAGGCTTACCGACCTACAAAATGATAAACGGAGTCTGCGGGTAGGTTTTGCTAAAGAAAAGGGCATAATCACTTCTGCTTATCTAAAGCTTATTGCAAAATCAGGAGAATTTGATAGTCGGTTTCTATATCGCCTACTGCACTCCTATGATACGACGAAAGTGTTTTACGGTATGGGGGGAGGGCTCAGGCAATCGATGAAATTCGAAGACATGAGGCGGTTGCCTGTACTGGTTCCACCCCTCGATGAGCAATCCAAAATCGCCTATTTCCTCGACCACGAAACCACCAATATCGATACCCTGATCGACAAGCAGCAACAGCTCATCGCTCTGCTTAAGGAAAAACGCCAGGCAGTGATCAGCCATGCCGTGACCAAAGGTTTGAATCCCGATGCCCCGATGAAGGACTCCGGGGTGGAGTGGCTCGGGGATGTGCCGGAGCATTGGACCACCCCAGCTTTAGGATACTGCGCCAAAATATCCACTGGTGCTACACCAAACCGATCCGAAAATGCTTACTGGGGCGGCAACATCCCCTGGGTCAAGACCGGAGAAGTGAGATATAACGATATATTCGAGACCGAAGAGTATATTACACCTACTGGTCTTGCAAATTCTTCGGTGGCGATTTCGCCTCCAGGAACTTTATTGATGGCTATGTATGGACAGGGGGTTACTAGAGGACGAGTTGCCATCTTAGGAGTTGAGGCCACTTATAATCAGGCTTGTGCTGCAATCATTCCGGACGGCAAAATATTGAACCGATATTTACGTTACTTTTTCATAGCTGCGTATCATGCAATAAGGGATGGTGGAAATGAAACAAGCCAAATGAACCTTAATGCCGATATTGTTGGCAAGTTCAAGATCATTGTGCCCACTCTAGAGGAACAAAATGAAATAGTCAGGTATCTTGACGATACTTTAAAGCGGTATGAAAGCCTGTTACAAAAATCTGAAGAGGCGATATCCTACATTCTTGAACGCCGCACCGCCCTGATCTCCGCCGCCGTCACCGGCAAAATTGACGTCCGTGACTGGCAGCCTCCACCCTGTAACCCCAGCACCAGTTGAGGATAACCGATGCCCCTCCATGGCGATGCCGCCAACGAGCTCACCTTTCACAGCGATATTATCGATCAGTTGGTTGCCGGCGGCTGGCTGTTGGGGACATCGGAACAGTATAACCGTAACCTCGCCCTCTACCCCGAAGACCTGCTGAATTTCGTTAAGGATACCCAGGATGATCAGTGGCAGGCATTCTGCAAGCTCCACCCGGCAGATCCTGAACAGAAATTCCTCGAGCGAGTCGCGGCCCAACTCGAGAAGGCCGACCCGAACGCCGCCGATAAGAAGATGCGCACCTTCGGCACCCTCGGCGTCCTGCGCCATCAGCTGCGACACCGTGGCACCCGTTTTTCCCTCTGCCAGTTCCGGCCGGAACACGACCTGAATCCGGCTTCCCTGGCCCGTTATGAAAAAAACCGCCTGCGAGTTGTGCCGGAGCTGGTCTACAGCCCCTGGGCCACCGAGGCCCATCTTGCCGAGACCGGCAGCAAGGCCAAGGCGTGGCGCATCGATCTCGTGCTGTTCGTCAACGGCATCCCCGTCGCTACCCTGGAATTAAAATCGGAATTCAAGCAGGCGGTCCACAAAGCTATCAAGCAATACAAAACCACCCGGTTGCCGGTCGACTCGGCGACAAAGAAGCCGGAACCCCTGCTGACCTTCAAACGGGGTGCTTTGGTTCATTTCGCCGTCAGCCAGTATGAGGTGTACATGACCACCCGGCTGGCCGGGGTCGATACCTTATTCCTGCCCTTCAACAGGGGAACCAGGGACGGCGGTGCCGGTAACGACCCACCTGTCGACATCACCCGTTACGCCACCGACTATCTGTGGAATGAGGTACTGCAGCCCGACAACCTGCTGAACATCCTCGGCCGCTATGTCCATCTGCAGATTGAAGAAAAGGAGGACTGGGACGGGAAAAAATATCGCAAGGAGACGCTGATCTTTCCCCGCTACCATCAATGGGATGTGGTCAACAAACTGATCGATACAGCCCGCCAGGAGGGCCCCGGACACAGATACCTGATTCAGCACAGCGCCGGGTCCGGCAAGTCCAACTCTATTGCCTGGACAGCGCATCAGTTGTCCTCGATCTATGATACCAACGGCAAAAAGCAATTCGACTCGGTAATTATCGTCACCGACCGCACCGTGCTCGATGCCCAACTGCAGGACACCATCTATCAGTTTGAGCATGTGGACGGGGTAGTGGGCCGAATCAATACCAAGGAAGGGGACGGCTCCAAATCGGAGAAGCTCGCGGCTGCCCTGACCACTTCCCAGCCGATCATCATCGTCACCATCCAAACTTTCCCCTTCGTGTTGCAGGCCATCGAGGACGACGTCAGCCTCAAGACTCGACGATATGCTATCATCGCCGATGAGGCCCATTCATCCCAGACCGGATCCACCGCCAGGAAGATGAAGGAGGTGCTGATGCTTGACGTCAAGGCGGATGATGGGGAAGAAACGAGCGCAGAGGATATCCTTGATGCAATGGTGGCCTCGCGCAGGGCGTCGGCCAATCTCAGCTATTTCGCCTTTACCGCCACCCCCAAGACAAAGACCCTGGAGCTGTTTGGCCGTCTGCCGCATCCGGATCAGGCCCCGTCGAAGAAAAACAGACCCGAGGCCTTCCATGTCTATTCCATGCGTCAGGCGATCGAGGAGGAATTCATCCTCGACGTACTGAAGAAGTACACCAACTACAAGGTGGCCTACAACCTGGCCCTGAAGATCCAGGCCTCCGACCAGGAGGTGGAGAGCAAAAAGGCCAGGGTGAAGCTGAACCAGTGGGTGCGGTTGCATGATTACAACATCGCCCAGAAGGTACAGGTGATCATCGAACATTTCCGGGACAATGTCGTGGGGCTCCTGGGCGGGCAGGCAAAGGCCATGGTGGTGACCAGCTCCCGCAAGGAGGCGGTACGGTATAAGCTGGGCTTCGAGAAATATATCGCCGACAAGGGGTATACCAACATCCATGCCATGGTGGCCTTCTCTGGCGAGGTGGAGTTCAGCGACAATGATCCGAATGTTGAAGGACTCCTGGGCCAGAAGTTCAGCGAGACTGGGCTGAGCATGAACCCCGGGCTCAAAGGTCGGGATATGCGCAAGGCCTTCGACTCCGACGACTACCAGGTGATGATCGTTGCCAACAAGTTTCAGACCGGTTTCGATCAGCCGAAGCTGTGCGCCATGTATGTGGACAAGAAGCTCGGCGGCGTGGAGTGCGTGCAGACCCTCTCGCGGTTGAACCGCATCTATCCCGGCAAGAAGGACAGCGGCACCTTCGTCCTCGACTTCTTCAACGACCCGCAGGACATTCTGGAGGCCTTCCAGCCCTATTACCAGACTGCGGAACTGGCGGACGTCTCCGATCCAGACCTGATCTTTGATCTGTACGAGAAGCTGCGGGCGGCCGGCATTTTTCTCTGGCAGGAGGTTGAGCAGTTCTGCGAGGCTTACCTGATCAAGAGCAAGAGCAATGCCGCCATCGCCAATATCTGCAAACCGGCGGTGGACCGATGGAAGGTCCGGTACAAGTCGGCCATCGAAGCATACAAGGATGCTAAGGCCATATTCAAGCGCACCAAGAAGACCTGTGATGCCGCGCTGATAGCCAATGCCGACAGCAGCTTAAAAGCCTGCAAGAAAGAGAAGGATGCTCTGGAGATCTTCAAGAAGGACCTCGGCACCTTTGTCCGGTATTACGAATTCATGTCACAGATCGTTGAGTATGATGACAAGAACCTGGAAAAGCTGTGTCTGTATGCCCGTAACCTGCGACCGATGCTGCGGGAGGAAATGCTCGATGAGGATGACATTGACCTGCAAGGAGTCGTTCTCAGCCACTACCGACTGTCAAAGATCCACCAGCAGAGCTTGAAGCTGCAGGAAAACAACCCAGACTACCAGTTGATGCCTGGCGACGGACTGGGCTCGGCCAGCGCCAAGGATCGCAAGGAGGAACTGATCTCCCAAATCATCCATCGGCTCAACGAGCTGTTCATCACTGACGCGCTGACAGACAAGGACCTGGTCAACTATGCCTATACCATCCGCGACAAGGTAAGGGAAAACGCGACAGTGATGCTGCAGATCGCCAACAACTCCCCAGAGCAAGCCATGCTCGGTGATTTCCCGAAAGCGGTCGACGATGCCGTACTGGGCAGCCATGAAGCCCACCACAACCAGATGATGCAGTTACTGTCCGACCCGAAGAAGGCGGCGGGTTTTGCGCGGGTGGTGTTTGATTTGCTGCAGATGAGTAGTTGATATTGAATGGGTTGGTCGTCAATCAGCTAACAATTTGTTATTTCTCATATATTGCAAGAATCTTTTAACCTTTAATTGAGGAATAGGTATGGCGCACGATTTAGACGTAAGCACTGGCAAGCCTGCAATGGCATACGTGGGCGAAGTACCTTGGCACGGACTTGGGGAGAGACTTGATTCTACTGCTAGTATCGAGACATGGATTAATGCCGCTGGTCTCCAATATGAGATATTGAGAGAGCCGGTTTGCTTTCCTTTTCAGGGAGGCAGTAGGCAATTCCCTGGACGAGATGTTCTATTCAGAAGTGACAATGGAACACCCTTATCCATCGTTTCCGACTCATATTGTATTGTTCAGCCGAGAGAGGCTGTTGAATTTTTCCGTGACCTTGTCGCTGGGTCCGATTTTACATTGGAGACCGCTGGTGCCTTGAATGAAGGCAGGAAAGTGTGGGGGTTGGCCCGGTCAAAAATGACTCATAAAATGGAGAACGATGATCGAATAGATGCTTTCCTTCTCATGGCTTCTTCATGCGATAAAAGTCTTGCGACAACTGTTGCATTCACCAGCATACGTGTTGTCTGTCAAAACACTCTTAGTTTTGCTATGGATGATATCAAAGGGAAGCCGGCGACTAAATGCTTTAAGGTCAATCATAACAAACAATTTGATCGGCAGGAGGCGCAAGCGAAGCTTAACCTGATAGACAACGCATGGAATATCTTTAAAAATAGAGCAGACGTCTTGGCTACTAAGAAGATAAGTAAAGGTGATGATGATAAGTTTTTCGAGAAGCTCTTTCTAAAAGGAGACAAGAATGACGAAAAGCTCCAAAAAAGTGCCGTTATCGAGATCCAAAACCTGAAATCTGCTTATGTGAATGGAAATGGACAGCAGCTGCCAGCCACGAAAAATACTGCATGGGGGTTGGTGAACGCAGTAACCTATTATGTCGATCATAAAAGAAAAAGTGACAGCAGTAGTAGTCGACTCGACAGTGCGTGGTTTGGGGCAGGAGCGATGCTGAAGGACAAGGCTTGGGAAGTTGCTATGGATATGTTTTCAATAGCTTAGACAAGATAGACACGAGGTTCACTATGGCCATGACGCCGGAAGAGAACGAGGCGAACATTCTTGAAATTCTCGGCACCTGCCCAGGAATGACCAAAGAGAAGATAGCCGAATGGGACAAGTGTGGATACTCGATGACTGATCAAGAAATTCGGAGCATGAGGAAGGGATTGAAGGAAGTTGAATCCAAGGTTTTTTCAGCCGATCCCAAGAGTCAGGAGATTTTGAAATCTGATCTGCCGCCAACAGAAAAAATCACTCGGCTGGTTGATAGATGGCTAAAAGACAACCCTGATTTCAAGCTTGACGATGTTGATTTGTGGCACCCCTCCTACATCGCCCTTCATCGCGAAATGAAGCCATGGCTTTTTGCTCAATGTAATAATGAGTCTGAATATGTTGGGTTATGGGCGCTGCTCTTGGCTGCCGCTAAAGAGTGGTTTCCAGATAAGGGTGCGACCAAGGCAGGTCGGTCATTTTGTTACTGTTTTGAGGCAGCAGACTGTATCTCCTGGAATGGATGGGAACCAATCCAGCCTGTTCTTCAGGATTATCTTCGATGGCGTTATGGGAATAAAGAGTTGTTCGACCAAGATTCTGCTGCGGTGGAATCTTCAAACAACTTGGCCCAAGGGGTATTGACCTTGACAGAGAATGACGCCGCAACCGCCTTCGCCAAGGCATGGAACCGTCTCGATTGCACCGCGTTCCTCGAATTGCTGGCGGAAGATGCCGTGTATGAATCTCAGTGGGTGTTCACCCCACTGGAGGGTAGAGAGGCCATTTCTCACTATCTCGCCGGCAAAATGGAAACCATCAAGGCATCCGACAAGAAAGTCAGAGCGGAATTGACCACGGCACGTTGCGGGTATAAGTATGGGAAACCCTGTGTTGTACTGAAGCAGGGCGACAATAGGGATACCGATTCCGTGATGGTATTCGAGGTTGACGGCGACAGGATAAGGCGCTGTGACCTGTGCGCACCGGAATTGTATGATCAAACGCCGACAGGCATTTACCCTGTCTGATTGCTCTCGCGCCATGCCATTAACGAAAGGCCGGCCTTTTTGCTGGGGATGGCCTTTTTCTTTGTTCTCGCTGGCGAGCAACAATGACAACCACCGGCAACCATGACCTTCGATACTTATAGGGAGTGGAAAGAATGAATGCGTGCGGCCGGACGATGGAAGCAAAAATAAACCGGCATTCGGGAAAAAGGTTGACCAGGGGTTGACCAAAATGCCCTTGAAAACAAAAAAGCACTTACCGGTTAACCGATAAGTGCTTGATTTGTTTGGTGGGCCGTCCCGGAGTCGAACCGGGGACCTGCTGATTAAGAGTCAGATGCTCTACCAATTGAGCTAACGGCCCGTACCTGTGCAATTGGTGCCCTGTATGTATCACAGGCGGGGGGTGCCGTCAAGGCCGAATGCCGGCCGCAAACGTAAAAAAGCGCGCCTTTCCCCGCTGCCCCCGGGCTCCCGCCGTCAGCGATAATAGAGGCTCGGGCTGCCCATGGTCAAGAGCGACTTGTGCAGGTTGCGACGGAATTCCCGTCGATCCCATATCCCCTGGATATGCCCTCGTTTCAGGGCGTTGCGGGCGGAATGGTAATCGGGCGGGATATCGACGCCGGTGGTCTCGCGGATGACCCGAGGCCCGGCGAAGCCGACCCTGCTGGAGCGGATGGCGAACTGGTAGGGCGAGCAGCCGAGGAAGGAGGCCACCGGCCCGGCGTAGGAGTTGTTGTCATAGACGACGATATAGAGGCCGCCGGCATCGATATACTCCCTGACCGCCATCGTGCACTTCGGCATCTGGATGACGCCGAGGGTCCCCTCCTGGATGCGGATGCCGCCGGTGGTGTGGACATAGGCGAGGAACGGCCGTTTCTTCCGCTTGGCCAGCATGCAGGCCTGGACGAATTTCTCTCCCTCCGCCGAACCGACGGTGCCGTTGCGGAAATCGGAGTACAGCATCGACACGATGATCTGGATGCCGTTGATCCGGGCATGGAAGGTCATGTTGCCGGAGTTCCTGCCGGTCTTCTTCTTCGATACCTCGAGCCGTTCGGTAAAGCCGGTGTAGCCGAGCGGGTTGCCGGAGGTGATCTCGCCGTTGAAGAACCTGATCGAGCCGGGGTCGAAGATATTCTTCAGGTACCACTGGTGCTCGAGCGGGAAGTGGTGGCCGCAGGTCTCGCAGACGCCGGCGAATTCGCCGTAGAGATCGGGAATCCACAGGTCCTTGCAGCCGTACTTGGCGGCATTCGGGCAGGAGACGGTGCGGTCCTCGTTGGCAAGAGGGCTGGTATAGGTATCGGTCAATTCGAGGGGATCGACGATCCGGCCGTTCTCGCCGCTGCCGCCGGCCGGGGCGATGAGCCGCGGCGCCGGCTTCTTGCCCTTCTTGTCGGACCAGAAACTGGCAACGGCGTTGAGCGGAGCGGTGATCCGTCTGAGCATCACCGAGCCCTCGCCCGAGACGTCCTTGATGACCTTGTGGACCTGCCGCTTGTGGTTTTTCAGGATGTCGTAGCGCAGGGTGTAATAGATCTTTTCGACGCCGGACCAGGTCTGGTGGATGAGATTGGCGCCGGCGCCGGGAGCGCCGGTGTAGCCGTGCAGGGCCATGTTCAGGTATTTTTTCGAGCGCTGGGCCAGCAGGCGCCTGATCTCGTCGCGGTTGAGATCCCACGGCACCTCGACCTGCAGTTCCTGCTCTTCGGCCGAGCCTTTTTTGCGGCCTATCTCCCAGGTGCGGAAGGCGCGGAAGCTTTTGGTCGAGAGCACCACCTGATCGGTGGCCCGGATCATCTCGGACCGCAGGGTGGCGAAGAAATTGAAGTCGTCGCGACGGGCGCCGAGCGGCGGTTCGTGGATGATCCGGTCGATGGTGCCGTTCTTGAGGTTGTCGAAGGCGGTCAGGCGCAGACGGTCGGCGCAGACTTCGATCAGCTCTTTCGGCACCTTGGCCCCCTCGCGGATCTTGCCCTCGATGGCCGCGGCACCTTCCGGCGAGATGACCGAGTAATAGCCGTGGGTGACCATCAGGCGGTAATCGGACAGGCCGATGGCCTCGGCCCCGCCGGAGCCGCCTTCAGAGATCATCGAGATCATCGGCACCCGCAGCTTGGTCATCGCGTAGATGTTGCGGGCGATCTGCTGGGCGGCGCCGGGGTATTCCTCGACCGGGTAGGAACCGGGGGTGAAGATGTAGAAATGGATCGGGATGCCCTCGGTCTCGGCGACCTTCATGTAGCGTTTGGCCTTGGAGTTGCCCTCCGGCTTGCAGGAGCCGCCGTTGCGGAATTCCTCGCCGTGGCCGGTCTCCTGACCGATGACCATCACCGTCGAAGTGTAGGGCTTGTTCCTGATGCGCCTGACGATGGTGGCCTTGGCGCAGATCATCGCCGGGTCGATATTGGCGTCGCCCTCCCCGCCCAGTTCGGTATAGTCTTCGTAGACGTTCTCGAGGATGTCCTTGAGGCTGAATCGCTGGGCGCTGCGGACGATCCGCACCCGCTCCATCGGCGTCAGCTGCTCCTCCGCCCGCTCCTCGAGAAAGGTGATCGATTCGTCGAGCTTGCGGATCTCGCCGGTGAGGGTTTCGACGGAGTGGTCATAGACCGTCATCTTCAGGCGGTCGCAGGTGGACTTGAAGCCGTCGAGGTTACCCCAGGCGGTATAATCCTTGATCTGCAGGAGATAGTTGATCCGTTCGTCGATCTTGTGCAGCTGTTTTAACTGTTCGTTCATAAGGCAGAGTTTCGTCCGGTACGGGTTCTGGAGCTAGAAAGCGAGCAGACGATCGAGATTGTTTTTGAGATACGCCAGGTTGGTGATGATCGGGTTGTCACCCGAGTCCCGGCCGCGGATCACCACTTCGTCGAGGAAACGGGCGGCCCTGGCCCTGGCCTCGTCCATCGAGTCGCCCCAGACCAGGGCGAGGGCGAGGTTGGGGTCGAAGTCACTGGGGATGATATAGGGGCGGTCGAACGGGACATGGGTGTAGACCGCCGACCATTCGTGCTGCGGAAAGGTGAAGTCGGTGATGGTGCCGATCCATGGGGCGAAGCCGCGTCTGGTGTCCTCGGCGACGATGCGCAGTTCGATTGCGGCGCCGCGGAAGTCGACATCGCTCTGGCGGTAGCCGATCTTGTCGCCGAGGCCGAGCCGGATCTGCTCGCGCAGCAGGTTCGGCTGCCGGTTGTCGATGTAGCTGATGCGGGCGGAGATGTCGTTCTCCACCTGGATCCGGGTGTTGACCTCGAGCAGGTAGGGCTGGCCGCTGCGGGTGACGATCCACTCCCAGGTGCCGACGTTGTCGTAATTGACATGGGCGGCCAGCTTCAGCGAATAGTCGACGATCTGGTCGAGGACCTTCTGTTCGTCGAAATCGTAGGAGAAGCAGGAGCTGTGGAAGCCGGGTGCGGCTTCGACCCGTTTCTGCCGGCCGGTGGACTGGATGGTGCAGTTCCGGGTGCCGAAGTGGATGCGCTCGCCGTGTTTCGAGCAGACCAGCTGGACCTCGATATGATTGTAGTCGCGCAGGCATTGTTCGATCAGGACCCCGCCGTCGCCGAACTGCCTCTTGGCATAGTTCTGCAGCTGGCGGTAGATGCGGCGGAAGTGCTCGATCTCGGTGACCTCCTCGATGCCCATGCCGCCGCCGCCGGCCGCGGCCTTGACCAGGATCGACGGATTCTCGATGCCGTCGGCCTCCTGGCTCTCGAGGAGCCGCTGGGCGATTTCCTCGGCCTCCATCTCGTTGTAGATCGGGGCGTCGGTGCCGGGGATGGTCGGGATGCCGAGCTGGTTGGCAGTCCGTTTGGTGTTGATCTTGTCGCCGAGACTCTTGATGACCTCCCAGTTCGGGCCGATGAAGGTCAGGGCGCGGTCGCGGTTCGAGGCGCGGCGGGCGAAGCGGTAATCCTCGGAGAAGAAGCCGTATCCCGGATGAATGGCGGTGCAGCCGGTATGGTCGGCCACCGCCAGGATGTCATTGGGTTCGGTGTAGCTGGTGATCCGCCAGGCGTTCTGGCCGGGGCCGCTGGTGATATTGCGCTGGACATGCTCGGAATCCCTGTCGGCCTCGGTGTAGACGACGGCGTAGTCGAGGCCGAGGTCCTTGCAGGCATTCATGATCCGGATGGCGATTTCTCCCCGGTTGGCGATGAGAACCTTTCCTTCCAAACTGTTCCTCACGGTCTATGATGAAATAGGGCGACGCGGCTGCCCGGGTCGCTGCTGGCGCGGGATTGGGCCGGAATCGGGCAGCCAATGATTCGAGCCTACTATAGTCTTGCCACCCGAAATAGAAAAGAAAAAAGATGCACAGCGGCTGCCAGGCCAGATCTGGCAAGGTTTTCGGGGGAATGGCCGCCTTCTCTGACGCCGCCGGGCCTGCCATCGGCTGCAGGAAAATGCATGGGCGGGAAACGGGCCGTATTGCTTTTTCCGGTGTCGATGATAATTATCTGAGGATTAACACGAAAGGAATTGTTCTCTCCCGATCTGCAGGGTGCAGGCGCCGGCTTGGCGCAGACGTCCCTGCAGCGCGAACAGCTGTCCCATACACACCACATGGATACGGATAACACACCAGAGCAGCAGGAAACGGCTGAACGGAAAGGGATCCTCAAGCGTCTGCTGGCGCTGCTTTCCTTCGGCCGGCCCGAGACCACCGCCGATCTCGAGCAGGAGATCCAGGACCTGCTGGAGGAGGGAGAGGAGCAGGGACTGATCACCAGCATGGAAGAGAAGATGATCAATTCGATCTTCGACTTCCGGGAAACGGTTGCCGCCGAGATCATGACCCCGGCCGCCGAGATCGTCGATTTCGACGAGTCCGCCTCGCTCTCCGAGCTGGTGGACCTGGTCATCGAGAACGGCTTCACCCGCATCCCCGTCTACCGGGGCAACGCCGACCGGGTGATCGGCATCATCCACGCCAAGGATCTGCTGAAGATCTGCGCCCGCCCGCAGGCGGGACCGATGACCCTGGAGAGTTTCCTCCGCCCGGTTCATTTCGTCCCGGAAAACAAGCCGATCGGCGAATTGTTCCGGGAATTCCAGAAGAAAAAGGCCCACATGGCGATGGTCACCGACGAGTTCGGGGCGATCCGCGGCCTGATCACCATGGAGGATATCGTCGAGGAGATCGTCGGCGAGATCGACGATGAATACGACGACGACCAGGACGGCTTCGAGGTTACCGGCGACAACGGCATCCTGGTCCATGCCCGGGTCGATCTCGAGAAGGTGGAGGATCACTTCGGCCTCGAGCTGCCGGAGGGCCCCTATGTGTCGATCGGCGGCCTGGTGATCCACATCCTCGGCCGGCTCGGCCAGGTCGGCGACACCGTCGAGGTGGGCGGCCTGAAGCTGGTGGTGAAAAGTGCTGCCAAGCGCCACATCAAGATGATCGAGATCAGCCGCCTGCCCGTTGCGGAGTCCCTGTGATGCCTGCGTTTGTTCGCCGACCGCTGCCGCAGGCGGTGCTGGCCGGCCTGCTGCTGGCCCTGGCCTTTCCGGGCGGGCCGGGGATCTGGCCGCTGCTGGCCGTGGCCCTGGTGCCGCTGATCGCGGTTATCCGGCAGGAAAGCGGCCGCCGCGCCTTTCTGCTGGGGCTGGCGACCGGTCTGGTCCACTTCCTGATCCTGCTGTACTGGATCGTCATCGTTCTCGGACACTACGGCGGCCTGCCCTGGTATCTCGCCGTGCCGGCGCTGGTGCTGCTGGCCCTCTACATGGCGCTCTATGTCGGCGGCTTTGCCGCCGGCGCCCGTTTGCTGCTGCTGGCGCTGCCCGCCCCTGCGGCCCTCTGGCTGTTGCCGGCCCTCTGGGTCGGTCTCGACTGGCTGCGCGGCTGGCTGTTCAGCGGATTTCCATGGATGGACCCCGGTTACGCCCTGGCGGGCATGCCGGCGATGATCCAGACGGCCGACCTGTTCGGCCATCATGGCCTGACCTATCTGCTGGTCCTCGTCAATACCCTGCTGGCCCTGCTGCTGTGCGAGGTCCGGGAAACCGGCAGGAAACCCCTGACGCTGGCCGGCCCTGTCGTGGCGGTGCTGGCCCTGGCGGCGGTCTATTCGACCGTGCGCTGGCACCAGGTCGAGCGGCTGATGGCCGGGGCCGACCGGATGACCGTCGGTGTCGTCCAGGGCAATATCGACCAGAACCTGAAGTGGTCGCCGGACAACCAGGAAAAGACCGTCAACACCTACATCGCCCAGACCGCCTCGCTCTTTGCCGGCGGTGATGGCGAAGGGCGGCCGGTGCTGGTGGTCTGGCCGGAGACGGCCCTGCCGTTTTATCCTGCCAACAGCATGTTCGTCGAGGACCTGCAGCGGATGAATACCCGCTTCGACATGGCCCTCCTGACCGGTGCCCCCTGGTACGAAGTGATCGACGCCGAGGAGAAGGATTTCGATTTCTACAACAGCGCCATGCTGCTCGCTCCGACCGGCCAACTGCTCGACCGCTATTCGAAGAGCCATCTGGTGCCCTTCGGCGAGTACGTGCCGCTCAAACCGCTGTTTCCGTTCCTGGCGCCGCTGGTCGAGGCGGTCGGCGATTTTTCGCCGGGAGTGATCGACAAGCCGATGATCTGGCAGCGGGCGAAGATCGGGGTGCTGATCTGCTTCGAGAGCATCTTTCCCGAAATCGCCGCAAAATGGGTGCAAAACGGCGCCAACGTGCTTGTCAATTTGACCAACGATGCCTGGTATGGTAAATCGAGTGCCCCCTATCACAGCCTGGCGATGACGATACTGCGCTCGGTTGAAACCCGGCGCAGCACCGTGCGTTCGGCCAATACAGGAATATCCGGCATCATCGACCCGCTGGGACGACCCGTCCTGCAGTCGGGGCTGTTCGTCCCCTGGGCGGCGGCGGGGGAGGTGGCGTTGCTCGACGGGGAAACCCCGTGGATGCGCGGAGGCCGATTCTTCGCCCCGCTCTGCGGCCTGGCCGCGGCGCTCGCCGTCGCGATCCTTGCCGTCAGGGGCAGGCGACAGCAGATGGAATAAGTACCCGCCGGCCTGTCCGTGGCCGTCTGGCGGATGTGATCAACTTTATCGCAGAGGACGCAATCATGACCCTTGATACCGGTGCAGCCGTTTCCAAACAGAGAATAACCGAATTGAAGGACCGCCTGCTGGCCCTGAAGGAGCATCTTTGACCTGGCTCAGAAGAAGGACGAGCTGGAACGACTGGAGCAGCGGACCCTGGCCCCCAACTTCTGGAACGACGCCGAACTGGCCCAGAAGGTCCAGAAGGAGCACGGGCAGCTGCAGGACATCATCAACACCTGGGAAGGCAAGTGGGGCGAACTGGAGGAGCTCGACCTGCTGCTCGACATGGGCATGGAGGAAAATGACAGCGACACCTTCAACGAGGTCGCCCACCGGCTGAGCGAATTGCAGGAACGCATCGCCGTGTCCGAGGTTGAGTGCATGTTCAGCGGCGAGCACGACAACTGCAACGCCATCATCACCATCCATGCCGGCGCCGGCGGCACCGAGGCCCAGGACTGGGTCGGCATCCTGATGCGGATGTACCTGCGCTGGGCCGAAGCGAAAGGGTTCCGTACCGATATCCTCGATATCCTGCCGGGTGACGAGGCCGGGACCAAGAGCGTCACCATCCTTGTCCAGGGGCGCTACGCCTACGGCTACCTGCGCTCCGAACTCGGCATCCACCGGCTGGTGCGGATTTCGCCGTTCGATGCCAGCGGTCGCCGGCACACCTCGTTCGCCTCGGTGATGGTCATGCCGGAACTGGACGACAGCGTCGACGTCGACCTCGAGGAAAAGGACATCCGCATCGACACCTTCCGGGCCAGCGGTGCCGGCGGGCAGCACGTCAACAAGACCGATTCGGCGATCCGCATCACCCATCTGCCCACCGGCATCGTCGTCCAGTGCCAGAACGAGCGCTCCCAGCACCGCAACAAGGATATGGCGATGAAAATGCTGATATCCCGGCTCTACGAGCTGGAGCTGGAGCGGAAGGCCGCCGAGGCCGAGGGGCTGGGCGGCGACAAGAAGGAAATCGCCTGGGGCAGCCAGATCCGCTCCTACGTCCTCCAGCCCTACCGGCTGATCAAGGATCACCGGACGGACCACGAGATCGGCAACGTCGATTCGGTGCTCGACGGCAACCTCGATCCCTTCATCAAGGCCTACCTGCTGTGGCAGAAATGAGGCCGGATGCCGGGAGGCAGGAGCGATCGCCGTGAAGAACATCAGGTGCGCCAAATGCGGCGCCTGCACCGTGGTCTGCCCGGTTTTCAAGGCCAGCGGCGGCATGGAGGCCTACTCCGCCAGGGGCAGGAACCACCTGGCGTCGGTGAAGGAATACCAGCATCCGACGCCGGAATTCGAGGATATTTTTGCCACCTGTCTGCTCTGCGGCGCCTGCACCAAGGCCTGCCCGCGGGGCATCGACGTCACCGGCGAGACGATCCGCGCCCGCTCGCGTTTTTCACGATTCTACGGCCGGCACGGCTTCGCGAAATTCCTGGCCCGCCGGGCCCTGCGCCACCCGCAGGTCCTCGGGCCGGCACGACGCCTCGGGAAGGCCGCCAGCCGGCTGAGCCGGCGGTTGCCCTCCGACAGCGGCCTGCGCCTGCGGCTGGCGATGTTCGAGTCGCCGGAGCCGCAAGACCAGCTGGCGGAGACGAAGACTTCACCACCATCCCGGTCGGGGGGAGAGCAACTGGTCTATTTTCCCGGTTGTTCGGCCGAGTACCTCTATCCCGGTATTGCCAACGCCTGCCGCGAACTGCTGGCCGATTCCGGCCAGCATCTGGTCTCGCCCGACGGTCTCGGCTGCTGCGGCCTGGCGCTGCACGCCGCCGGTGAAACCGAGACGGCAAAGGAGCTTGCCCGCCGTAATATCGAGGTCCTGGAAGGGCAGCGGGGGACCATCCTCGTCAGCTGCGCCTCCTGTTTCGCCCATCTCCGGCAGTATCCCGAGCTGCTGGCTGAGGAACCGGAGTGGCGGGAGCGGGCTGCAGCCATCGGCGGTCGTCTGGCGGAGATGATGCAGTTCCTCGACCGCCTGCCGGCGCCGTCCGCGGCCAGGATGGAAAAAACGGGGGCCGGCCCGGTTCTCCGGGTATTCTACCACGATCCATGCCACCTCCGTCATGGGGTCGGGATCACCAAGGAGCCGCGGCGGATTCTCGGGCGTCTGCCGAATGTCGAGCTGGTTGAACTGCCCGACGGGCCGCAATGCTGCGGCCAGGGCGGCCTGTTTCATATCGGCGCCCCGGAGCTCTCGGCCATGATCCGCAACGACCTGACCGCCAGGGTTATGAAACTGCGGCCGGACATCGTCACTAGCACCTGCTCCGGCTGCCTGATGCAGTGGCAGACGGCGCTGACCGCCGCCGGTTCCACCGTCCGGGTCATGCATCTCGCCGAACTGCTGCGTCTGCGTGCGTGAGCCGACAACTGGTCATGGCTGCCGGCCCTTTCCCTCCCCGTTATGCCGGCTGTGTCGCCGTCCTGGTGATCACCGCTGTCATCGCAGGCATTGCCACCGCCCGGGCGGACCAGCTGCCAACGACGCCTGCGTCCCGCAGGGCGCTGGCCGAAGCGCTGCTGGCAGCGGTCGAGCGCCATACCGATCCCGGCACCGGTCTTGCCCCCAGCTACCTGGGCGACCAGGGTGCCATCGCCCGTTACGGGGCGCAGATTTACGATACCGGACTGCGCCTGCTGGCCGACAGCCGCCATTCGCCGGCGATCATCGCCACTTTTGCCGCCGGCCATGCCGGCGAGGGCAGACCGGGCAGACCCCAGACCCTGGCCGCCGCCTTCTCTCCGGCCAGCGGGATATTCAGCTGGGTCCGTGTCGGGGGATTCGCTGAACCCCGGTGGTGGAACGACTGGGAGTGGTCGGTGAAGGCCGGGGAAAACGCCTGGCTCGGGCTGGGCGCCCTCCATATGTTCAAGCGCACCGGCGATCCCCGGGCCCTGGAGGTTGCCAGGGAACGGGCAGATTTCCTGATGGCCCTGCAGGACGCCGACGGCGGCATCCGCATCGGCCCCCGCGGGCTGGCCGAGGATTTCTGGTGGCGTCGCAAGTCCTGCGAGAACAACGAGAGTGCCATCGCCTTCCTCGATGCCCTGGCCGGCGCGACTGCGGATCGACGCTATCGCGAGGCCGCCGATCGCGTCTATGGGTGGCTGGTGGCGGAGATGTACGACCACGACCGCCACCTGTTCAGGCGCGGCGAGGTGGAGGAGGAGGGAGGCTGGCGACGGGACGGCATCGACGTCTTCGCCGCCGATACCGTCAACTGGCTGCCGGTCGATCGGATTCTCCTCGACCCGCGGTTCGGGAAAGACAGGCCGGCGCGGCTTGCCGAGGTGGAGAGAATGGTCGAGGCGATGCTCGGTCTTTGCGGAGTCCGGCAGAACGGGGTCCTGAAAGGAGTCAGTTATTCGCCGCGATCCCAGGCCGGGTCCGTGATTTCGCTGGAGTGGTCGGCGCAGTATGCCCTGCTCTGCCTCCGGCTGTCCCGGGAATTCGAAAGGGAGGGACTGCCCGTACGCGCCGCGCACTGGCGTGACCGCTATGAGGATATCCTCATCCCGCTCGCCGGTTTCATCGCCCGCCAGGACGGCGAAGCGGCCGCACCCCATGCCGTATTCCCCGATGGGCGGGTGGCGGTCGGGGCACCGATGTGGGACGACATCGTCCTGACCCCGTCGGCCTTCCTGTCTGCCGCCTCGCATCTCTACCTCGCATTCGCCCTGCGGGAGGTTGATCCCCTGCGGATGGCCGACTGAAATGGACGGAACCGGTTTCTGAGATTTTTTCTTCATTTCCTCTGTCCAAAGCGTATATAC
>WBUQ01000151.1 GCA_008933635.1 Desulfobulbaceae bacterium
GGCCCGTCTGCTGTTTGTTGCTATTTGGTTTTCAAGGATCGTCTCCCTGACCGGCGAACGGCCAGGGCCGCGGGGCATCCCGCGGCGAGCTCTTCAATCTACTCCGTCAGCTGCCGGCTGTCAATACCAAAATTCAACCCCCGGCATCTTCCTTCCTCAAGCTCCATCTCCCGAGTCAGATACCACTCGACTGCCGTGGCTCCCTACCCCAAAGACCGCGGCAAACTACTGTATCCCTGCTTCGCTGTCAAGGGGATATTTTTGCCCCGACAAAAAATTGCTTGCCCGGGAAAAGCTATCTGAGTAAGTAGACGCTGTTATCCGAAACATATTGATTTTCATCAGACTCGACCGTAATTTCTCTCGTATTCAAAATCGTCTCATCATGTGATCCAATGGCCATAAACACCAACCTCCTGCGTAGTCTGCCCAAGGTCGACGAATGTCTCAAGGACCTGGAGCCAGTTCTTGCTGCCGATATCCCTCAGGTCATCGTCAAATCTGCCATCCAGCAATGTATTGAGCGGCAGCGCGTGCGTATTCTCGAAGGAGGTGCCGGAGACGAACTGTCCGGAGACGAATGGCGACAACTGTTTCTCGTAGAAATTGCGACCAGGGTCAGGGCAAATTTCCGTCGGGTGATCAACGGGACCGGGGTTGTCATCCATACCAATCTCGGTCGTTCGCTGTTATCAAAGAAGGCAGCAGCAGCCCTTGTCCAGGCCGGGGCTTTTTATTCGAATCTCGAGTTCGATCTGGCCACCGGCAAGCGAGGCAGCCGCTACAGCCTGGTGGAGAGAATCATCTGCGATCTGACAGGGGCCGAGGCGGCGCTTGTCGTCAACAACAACGCCGCCGCCGTGCTGCTGGTACTTGATACCCTCGCCAAAGGGACCGAGGTCATTGTTTCCCGCGGGCAGCTCGTCGAGATCGGCGGATCTTTCCGGATCCCTGACGTGATGGCCAAGAGCGGGGCCCGACTGGTTGAAGTCGGCGCAACCAACCGGACCCATCTCTTCGACTACGAAAAAGCCATAACCCCCGAGACCTCGCTTCTGCTCCGGGTGCACACCTCCAATTTCCGCATCATCGGCTTTACCTCGGAAGTGCCTGCCGAAGAGATGGTCGCTCTCGGTCGCCGGCATGGATTGCTGGTGATGGAGGATCTGGGCAGCGGCTGCCTCGTCGACCTGTCTCGATACGGCCTGCCTCGCGAGCCGACTGTCCAGGAGATCGTCAAGGCGGGGGTGGATGTGGTGACCTTCAGCGGCGACAAGCTGCTCGGCGGTCCCCAGGCCGGCATCATCGTCGGCAGGAAAGAGGTCGTCGACCGGATCAAGAAAAATCCGTTGAACCGTGCCCTCAGAATTGACAAGTTTACCCTGTCTTCCCTGGAGATGATTCTGCGGGAGTATTTTGACACCGAGGTCGCCTTGAAAAACATTCCGACCCTCAACATGCTGACCGCCGATCCTGTCGTTATCAAACGGAGGGCTCAGGCGCTCATTCGCCGGGCCGGCAGGAAAGTCGAGGGCCGCTGCAGTCTTTCTCTTTATGCCACCGTATCCCGGGTCGGTGGCGGAGCCATGCCGGAATACGGCATTCCCAGCTGGGCCGTTTCGCTCGTACCGCATGATGCCGGAGTCAATAACCTCGAGAAGGATTTCCGTGACCTGCCGGTACCGCTCATCGGCCGGATAGAGGACGAGAAATATCTCCTCGACATGCGGACCATTCAGGAACAGGAGATTCCGATGGTGGCTGATATCCTCATCGCCTATTTCCGTGAGGGTTCTGCCGCGTGATGGAAAGGTTTCCTGTTCCGGTTATTGATTCAACTCTCGATGTCCTTGATTTCTCACGGTTCGCCGGTGAATATTCCCGGATACTGCAGCAGAGGATTCCCACCGCGACCGAGGTCTTCCTGTATACGGACCTGCAGCAGCTGCAGGAACACCTTTCCGATGACAATGCCAGGGGCGCGGCTGCCGAGATTTTTTCCCGGCCGCAGCAAGCTGGGAAGGTCGTCAAGATCTCCAGGGACAGCCTGTTGTTCCCCTTCGCCGCTGCGGATGGGCATATTGTCGTTGCCCGTGTGCCGTCGCTCGATCCACTGGTGGTCAAACGTGCTGCCAAGGATTGGCTCGCAGATGTGCAGCAGGCGTCCTTTCGGGACTTCCTGGCCGTCAAGCAGGCCAGGACGGACATGGAAACCGGCCTTTTCAATATCACCCATCTCTACGCCCTCCTCGATGCCTCCGCAACGCTCGAAGGCCCGGTACAACTCGTCCTTGTCGACATTCCGCCGCGGAACAGGTCGCCCAGGGACGCATTCCACCACGCCAGGAAGGCGGCCTGTGCATTGCACAGCTTTGTTGAAAGAGGGCTTGTCCATCATCTCGGCCAATGCGTGTTCGCCATCTTCCTGCAGGTGCCGCCAGATGATAAGCCGGCGGAGTGTTTTGGCTCAAAGCTTGTCGGTCTGCTGAAACGTGAAGGGTTTTATCGTGTCCACATCGGCTCCAGCTGGGCGCCGGCGGGAGCGGGATCTGATGTGGCCGGCAGATCCGGGCGGGAGCATCTGCTGGCCGAGGCCTGGGCTGCACTCCGGAAAGCCGAACAACGTGGGCCTTTTGCCTTCTGTGATTACAGCATCCTGGCCAGGCCGGAAAAACACCCGCTGCATCCTGTCGATGATGCCGTTCTTCGTAAATTGCGGAAGAAATATCAGCATTCAGCTGCATTCTGTCTGGTCGAAATCAAGAGGGACGGGTGTAACGGCGGAGAGCTGGCCGGGCAGGCCGGCAAGTATATCGATGCCGCCCTGATGCTGACTGCCAGCGAATCAGTCCTGATCTTCCTGGACGGCTATGATGTCGGACAGGCCCAGGCCCTGACGGCAGACCTGCTGGGAGCGATGAATCGCGGTGTCGAACCCGGCCTGCATGCCTCCGCCGGTATCGGCCATTATCCGTATGCCGATTTTCAGAAGGCCGAAATACCGGCGAACAGCCGGAAGGCCCTGCTGCATGCCGGATTTTTCGGCCCTGGGGCGGTGGTCGCCTTCGATGCGGTCAGTCTGAATATCAGCGGCGATATCCACTATGGGGACGGCGATCTGCCAAAGGCGTTAAAAGAGTATCGACGGGGACTTGTCTGTGAGGCTGACAATGTCAACCTCCTGAACAGCCTCGGAGTAACCTACGCGATGCTGGACAGGCATTCCGCAGCCAGAGAAAGTTTCAAAAAAGTCCTCGCCGTCGAACCGAACAACTTCATGGCGTTGTACAATCTCGGCCTGGGGGAGGTGCGGAGGGGGGACTACCCAGCAAGCCTCCATTGCTTCGAACAGGCCCTGGCTGCCTATCGCGAGGAAGATGGCGCCGAAGTCGGAAGGGACCTCCAGCTGCAGCTGGCGAAGCTGTATTGTCGTCTCGCCATGTTCGGCAAGGCCCACGCGCTGCTTTCGGAGTGGTATGAAGCCTGCGATGGGACCCAGCAATCCGGCGCGGCGCTGAGGTATCTCGGGGAGGCCTGCCATGGCCTCGGTCGCAGGGCTGAAGCCAAGATCTGGCTCCAGAAGGCCTTGCGGTTCAACGAGCTGGACCCCGAAGCCATGAGCCTGCTTGGTCTTGTCTATATGGAGGATGGGGAAGGCGCTGAAATCGCGCTGACCCTCTGCGAGAAAGGGGTTGAGCTGAACACGGCGAGTACTGCGGCGCGGCTGCGGCTGGCGAAGGTGCAGCTGCAATGCGAGCTGTTGGTCGAGGCCAGACGGAACCTGACAAAATGTCTCGGCGACAGGAGGATTGAGGGAGAAGTCCGGGCGTGCATGGGAGAAGTCTGGAAAAAGCTCGGCAGGAAGAAGCAGGCCGATCGCTGGCTTGCCCAGGTCGCATAGAGGATGGGCAATTCGCCTGCCCTGGCGGCTTTATTTGAAGCAGGACGTGAGCTGAAGGATACGGGAGAACATGGAGTTTCGTGAGCGCAGAAGAATCAAGAGAGAGCCGAAGTACGTCCTGGACAATACCGTTGTCGGTGATTCCTGGAGGATGTTCAGGATCATGTCCGAGTTTGTCGATGGCTTTGATGCGATGTCGGCGGTCGATCTGCCGGCGGTGACGATCTACGGATCGGCCAGGACGCCGAAGGAGCACCCCTACTATGCCCTGACGGAGAAAATCGCGGCCGGACTTGCCGAAGCAGGATATGCGATTGTCACCGGCGGCGGGCCTGGCCTGATGGAGGCCGCCAACAAGGGGGCGACAGAGGCGGGGGGCATTTCCATCGGCCTCAACATCAGTCTGCCACATGAGCAGACCCCCAACCCTTATTCGAATTTTCCTCTGCATTTCAAGTATTTTTTTGTCAGGAAAGTCATGTTCATGAAGTATTCGATGGGATTTATCTGCATGCCGGGAGGCTTCGGTTCGCTCGATGAACTGTTCGAGTCGATGACGCTGATCCAGACCCAGCGGATAAAACCCTTCCCGATTGTCCTCGTCGGCAGCGATTTCTGGGCTGGACTTGTGGACTGGATACGGGATACACTGCTCGCTGAAGGGAATATCAACAAAGAGGATATGCTGTTGTTCAAGGTCCTTGATGATGCCGACGAGGTTGTCAATTTCATCAGGAAGACCGTTGTCGTGTAGATTCGGAAGGGGTACGGGGAGAGTTTTCATTTTGCGATCGGGCATGCGGCAGCAATGAACGTAAGGAGAAAATCGGTATGGCGCAGATAGACGCATTTTTCAAACTGATGAATGACGAAGGTGCTTCCGACCTGCATATGGTCGCCGAACAGCAGCCATTGCTCCGTATCCGGGGCGACATGGAGCGCGTCAAGTTCAAGAAGATGAGCAATGACGAACTGCGGGCCATGCTTTATGAGATCTGCCCCGAGGAGAAAATCAAGCTTTTCGAGGAAACCGGCGACATCGACTTCGGTTACGAGATTCCCGGCCTGGCCCGCTACCGCTGCAATTTCTTCCAGCAGAAATATGGTGTAGGCGCTGTGTTCCGCGAGATTCCCAGTGAAATCATGACCTGCGACCAGCTCGGTCTCCCCAAGGTCATCGCCCGCCTGGCCCATCTGCCGAAAGGTCTGGTTCTGGTCACCGGTCCGACCGGGTCAGGCAAATCGACGACCCTGGCAGCAATTGTCGACGAGGCGAACAAGACCAGGAAGGACCATATCCTGACCATTGAAGACCCGATCGAGTTCGTCCACAAGAGCCAGAAATGCATCATCAACCACCGCGAGGTGGGCACCCACACCAGGTCGTTCGCCGCAGCCCTGCGCGGCGCCCTCCGCGAGGATCCGGATATTATCATGGTCGGCGAAATGCGTGACCTGGAGACCATTTCACTCGCCATGGAGGCCGCGATGACCGGCCACCTGGTTTTCGGCACCCTGCACACGATCAACGCGATGAAGACCGTTGACCGTGTCATCGAGATCTTTCCCGCGACGCAGCAGGGCCAGGTTCGATCGACACTGGCCGATGCGCTCAAGGCGGTCGTTTCGCAGACGCTGTTCAAGCGGGTCGACGTCAAGGGCCGGTGCGCCGCACTGGAGATCCTGATCGCCACCCCGGCGGTGCGCAATCTGATCCGCGAGGCCAAGACCTACCAGATCCTGTCGGCAATGCAGACCGGAAAGAAGTTCGGCATGCAGACCCTGGATGACGCCATCATGGAGTATCTGGAGAAGAAGATGATCAGCCCGGATGCTGCGTATTCCAATGCCGTCGAGAAATCCAAGTTCTTGAAATACCTTCGCAACCCGCCATCTGACTTCACAGAGGTGTGACCTTAGGGGGACCAGGGCGGAAAGAGATGCCCTCTGTCGCCGGCACCGCAGTCCGGACTTCCCGGCGATACGCTGCCGGCGGTCCGGTCATGCTGGCTGCCCTGTAGGTCGAAACCGTCAGCCACCGCCCGTCGGTATCCACCTTGACTGTACCGTCCCCGGCAGTCGTCAGCATGCGGATTCCCGCCTCTTCGCACTGGCGCTGCAGGCCGGGGTGCGGAAAGTGGCCGGTCGTCTTCCTGCCGGCGGAGACCACCAGGTACTCGGGGGCGACCGCGGAGAAAAAGAGGCCGGAGTTGGAGGTCTTCGACCCATGGTGGGGGGCGAGAAGGACGGTCGATGTCAGCCCCCTGCCTTCAGCGGTCAACATCCGCTCCATTTTTCTGCTGATATCGCCAGGCAGTAACACGGCGAAATCGCCAAACCTCGCCTGGAGTATCAGGCCGGCGTCATTGGAATTCTCCCCTTTCGTTGATCCTTTCCCTCTTCTCGCTGCCAGGTTGCGGACGCACCTGAAATTCCCCTTGCCGACGGTCAATTCCTCGCCGTCAGCCGGGATGCTGACATGCAACCGGGCCTCCTTCGCCTGTCTGATCAGCTGCGAGAACTGATCGTCTGTCGAGGGACGGCTTATCCAGAGGGAGCCAGGGGAGAAATGGCTGAGGATAAAGGGAATGCCGTTGTAGTGGTCGGCATCGGGGTGGGTGACGACCAGTTGGTCGACCCGGGTGATTCCCCGTTGCCAGAGGAAGGGAGCGATAACGGTTTCCCCGACTGTCCGCGAGGACGCCGAAGATCCGCCGCCATCGACCAGTATCCGGTAGCCGCCGGGAAATTCCAGCAGAGTGGCGCTGCCCTGGCCGACATCGAGAAAGGTAACGGTCAGATCCCTCTTCAGCCTGGAAGTCACCTCGTATGGTGGGAAGACGAAGAGGAGGACGATGACCGCGAAGGATGCCAGCACCGTTAGCCGGACCTTTCGATTCCTGTACCACCGCATCGCCAGCAATAGCAGCATGGCGTAGTACAGGAAAACGAGCCAGGCCGGAGGTGAAGCCAGCCAGATGCCGGAGAGAGGAAACCTGGTGCAAAAGCGCATGATTGCCAACGAAATCGTCAGGCCCGGTGCCCCCAACTCGAGCAGCTTGGCGGTGGCATCCGGCGCGAATGGCAGAGTCAGGCAGGCGAGCAGGGCGAGGGGGAGGCTGAAGAGGCAGATCAGCGGTTCGATCAGGAGATTGGACAGAGGCGCGACGAGCGAGACGTGATTGAAGTGCTGGAGCAGCAGTGGAGCGGTCCCGAGGGTGGCGGCGACCGAGGCTGCGAGGGCGGCTGTCAGCCAGCGCAGCGCCCGGTGGTGCCACGGCTGTTCTCCAGGCAATGCGGTGTCGAACTCCTTGACTTCGGGCAGGATTCTGGCCGCGAGGGCGATGGAGGCGACTGCCGCGAAGGAAAGCTGGAAAGAGGCGGTGAAGAGGGCATGAGGGTCGATGATGAGGATCAACAGGGCCGCCGCGGCGAGAAGGGCGGAAATCGACTTGCGCCGGTCGCTGCACAGGGCGATAACGGCGGTGCAGCACATGATCAGGGTGCGGAGCACCGGTGTGTTCATCCCGGCGAGCAGGGCGTAGGCGAACAGGACCGGCAGGCAAGCCGCCAGGGCGAGTTTCCTGATGTTGGCATGGAGGATGAGCCATGCCGACCGGCGCAGCAGCCAGTGGCAGACAACAAAGAGCAGGGTGGAAATGATGGCGAAATGGGTTCCTGAGACTGAGAGGATATGCATGATGCCGCTGTCTCGGAACAGATCCCTGGTATCCCCGTCAACCCGGGACTGGTCGCCGATCACCAGGGCCCGGTAGATGGCGTTCAGCGGCGGTGGCACCGCCTGGTCAATGGCCAATCCGACCTGGTGCCGCCACCTTTCCGGGAGAAAGCGGAGCTGGTGCAGCAGCGGTTCGGTCTGCTCAAGCCGATGGATATGGGCCGCAGAGGAGACATACCCCGTAACCCGTATATCCTGGCGGGCGAGATGGAGCGGGTAGTTGAAGACCCCGGGCGTATTGAACCCCGACGGTCGCTGCAGCGTCAGTCGCAGGGTGAGGGAAGTCCCCGGGAGCATGTAGTCTGGCCAGGGTTCCCTCGAACTGACCAGCACTGTCCCTTCCGCACCGCTGAACCGGGGACTGTCGGCGAAGCGGATGGACTGGAGGGCGATCCTGGCCTGACCCGTTTCCCCGTTGTAGGTTGCCATCGACAACAGGGTGCCGATAACCACTGCTTCACGCTTTTCCCGTATGATTTTCGATATGTCGCCCTGAGAGGACGAGGGCTTGTCGGCCGCGGTGGTGTGGAGCGCGCCGAGCAGACAGATCAGAGGGACCAGGCTCAGGCGGGAGAGGTCCTGCCGGCGGGTCAGGTACAGCAGGGCTGTCAGGCAGAGGGTGCCGCCAGTCATCAGAGCGAGCGGCAGCGGTGGCAGTCGGATGACCGTCGTCAGGCCGATCCCGCAGATGAAGGCGATGGCCAGGGCGGCAAGCAGATGGCTGGAAAGGTGCCGGGAGAAGCTGGTCACAGATAGGGGCGGATGACCCGCAGGTGGCGATCGACCACCCCGCGGTGACGGTCGACGAAGGCGCGGGCCTGGCGTCCGATGGCTTGGCGGCGGGCGTTGTCGACGACAAGGGATTCGACAGTTTCGGCCAGGGATGTCCGGTCCATGACGGTCAAGGCCCCGCCGGCAAGGGTGAGGTCGCGGCTGATTTCGGCGAAGTCGTCCATATGCCGGCCGAAGAGGACGGGGACCCCCTGGGCGGCGGGTTCGATCGGGTTGTGGCCGCCCTCGGCGACCATGCTGCCGCCGACGAAGGCGATATCCGCCAGGG
>WBUQ01000010.1 GCA_008933635.1 Desulfobulbaceae bacterium
CCATGGTACTACATTGTGACATGCCACATCGTATTACTCGCTTTGCATTGTTCCACCGGACCAAGGGGACAATCCCTGCTGCTATTCCCGGTGCATGCCTTGCGGGGACGGGGTCCTGTGGGCTCAACAAACCATTGCACAAGAGAGACGAACATGAATGAAGCGTTGATTCTCGAAAGGCTGGACAGACTCTCCGCTGAAGTGCAGCTGATGCGTTCGGAGGTGCTCCGTGAAGTGCGGCAGGAGCTGGAACCATTCCGGCAGAAGGCGGAGCAGCCGCCCCTCGCCTCGCTGCTGGAGGCGTCCGACGACCCTGCCGCCAGGGAAGACCTGGACCAGTTGGTCAGGGCCCTCTCCGGCAGCCTGGCGGAACTGACCGAGGCGGTGGAGATCATCAAGGCCGGCGTCCAGCTCAGGCAGGACATGGCCCCCGTCCTCCGTCAGACCTACCCGCGGACCCTCGAATTCTTCGCCGAACTCGATGGCGATTTCTACTTCGACGAGCTGGTCATCCTGCTGCGCAAGGCCATCACCAATCTCGACACCATCGGCGAGGGCATCGACCTGCTGCGG
Source organism: Desulfobulbaceae bacterium (assembly GCA_008933635.1). Lineage (GTDB taxonomy): Bacteria > Desulfobacterota > Desulfobulbia > Desulfobulbales > Desulfocapsaceae > Desulfoprunum. The sequence continues at coordinate 574 of WBUQ01000010.1, forward strand.
GCCGGGGTGGAACTGCGCGACGACCTGGTGCCGATCCTGCAGCTCCTCTACCCACGCCTGATCCGTTTCCTCAACGCGCTGCACGAGGGCGAGTTCCAGGCGGAAAAGCTCGGGGACCTGCTGCACACCATCCTGATCAACATCCATACCTTGAGCGACCTGCTCAACATGATCCAGCCGATGACCGAATTCGTCAAGGAATTCGGCGTTGTCCTGAAGGAAACGGATGTCATGAAAGGCGTCAACATCTGGCTCGACGGGCTGCAGCAGAGCAGTGGCCTGGTCAAGCTCGCCGGCACCATGTTCACCTTCATGAGGCGCATCGACTGCAACGAGAACCAGATCGATCAGATCTGCCAGACCATCAACACGCTGGATTTCACCCGCATCCAGCCTGTCGGGCCGCTGGACATGATTCGGCAGCTCAGGGACCCCAAGGTACAGGAGGCGCTCGGCTTCTTCTTCACGATGCTGCGGATGGTGGGCGGGTTCCTCCAGGGCTACCAGGCGGACAAGAAGGAACAGCAGGCGGTCTCCTGAGAGGTCAAAGACTGCCCTGCGTCAAGCTATCATATCAACCCCTACACGAAAGGAGAGATCAGGCACCATGAAAAAGTTAGTCATACTCGGCGCCGGAAGCGGTGGCACCATGATGGCGAACAAGATGCGCAAGGACCTGGATGACGACTGGTCGATCACCCTGATCGACAAGGACAATGTCCACTACTATCAGCCGGGTTTCCTGTTCGTTCCGTTCGGCATCAACAAACCAAGGGAAATCAGGCGCAGCCGGCGCGAGTTCATCAAACCGGGCATCGATTTCGTGATCTCGGAACTGGTCAATGTCGACTGGGACAAACAGCAGGTGACAACTGCTACCGAAGGAATCTTTAAATATGACATCCTGATCATGTCCACCGGCTGCGACATCCGGCCGGAAGAGGTCGAGGGGCTGCAGGAGGGCTGGGGAAAGGATATCTACGGCTATTACCGTTTCCACGACTGCCAGGAGCTGGGCAAGGCCCTGAAGAAGTTCAAGGGCGGGAAAATGGTGGTGAACATCGCCGAGATGCCGATCAAGTGCCCGGTGGCCCCGCTGGAGTTCGCCTTCCTGGCCGACTGGTATTTCCACGAGCGCGGCATCCGCGAAAACGTCGAGATCGAGTTCGTCACCCCGCTGGCCGGGGCCTTCACCAAGCCGGTGGCGACCAGGGTGCTCACCGAGGCCTGCCAGGACAAGAACATCAAGATCACCCCCAACTTTGCCCTCGGCGGGGTCGATCACCGGCGCAAGGTGATCAGCTCCTATGACGGCACCGAGGTCGAATACGATATGCTCGTCTCCATCCCGCCCAACTTCGGGGCTCAGGTGATGATCGATTCCGGCATCTCCGACCCGATGGGCTATATCCCGGTGGACAAGCACACCCTGCAGCCGAAAGGGCGCGACAACGTCTGGGTGCTGGGCGACGGCACCGACGTGCCGACCTCCAAGGCCGGGGCGGTCGCCCATTTCCAGGGCGACGTCCTCCATGAGAACATCATGGCCTATATCTCGGGAGGTGAACAGCATGCGCGCTCGGATGGCCACGCGGTCTGATTCATCGAATCGGGCTTCGGGAAAGCCTATATCATCGACTTCAACTACACCACCGAACCACTCACCGGCAAATATCCGTTTCCGGCCGTCGGTCCGCTCAACCTGCTGAAGGACACCGAGATGAACCACATGGCCAAGCTGATGTTCAAGTGGGCCTACTTCAACCTGCTGCTCAAGGGGGTATGGCTGGGACCGCCTACCATGATGATGGAGGGGAAATACCGCGACGACTGAGCACGCGCAGGTGCCGGGGCCGGCAGTTCCTGGTCGGCCCCGGCACCTGCAGCATGTCATTCCCCGCCCGCCCTGAATGCGCTCAGGTCGATGGCGTGCCGGCCGACCTTGTCGTAGAGGCTTTTCCGCGATATCCCGAGCTGGCTGCAGGTCGGCGCCACCTGGCCGCTGTTCTTTCTGAGGGCCGCCTCGATATAGCTCTTCTCCATCCGGTCCATATAGCCCTTCAGCGGCAGCTGTTCCGGGGTGCCGGAGACCTCCCCCTTCTTTTTCTGGCATTCGGACACGCCGTGTTCGATGGAGCCGAGGATGCACAGCCGGCGCACGTGGTTGCGCAGCTCGCGGACGTTGCCGGGCCATGGGGCCGCGCAGATCTCCCGGATGGTTTCCGGCGGGAAGGGCGGCGGTGCCTGCATCTTGCCGTAGCCGTATTCCTGGCGAAAGAACTCGACCAGCAGCGGGATGTCTTCCCGGCGCTCGCGCAGCGGTTGAATCCGCACCGGCAGGACGCTGAGCCGGAAGTAGAGGTCCTGGCGGAAGTTCTCCCTGGCGATCTCCTGCTCGAGGTCCTTGTTGGTGGCGGCGATGATCCTGGCCTTCACCGGGACCTGGGTGTTGGAGCCCAGCGGGGTGATCGCCTTTTCCTCGAGGACCCGCAGCAGCTTCGACTGCAGGGCGATCGGCAGGCTGCAGATCTCGTCGAGGAAGAGGGTGCCCTCGCCGGCGAACTCGAATTTGCCGACCTTGCGCTGGTGGGCGCCGGTGAAGGCCCCCTTGAGGTGGCCGAACAGTTCGGATTCCATCATCTCCGAGGGGATCGCCCCCATGTTGACGGCGACGAAGGGCTGGCCGGCGCGGCTGCCGATCTCGTGGATGGCGCGGGCCACCAGTTCCTTGCCGGTGCCGGTCTCGCCGTAAATCATCACCGGGTCGCTCTCCGCCGCCACCGCCTTGATGATGTCGTAGAGCCGGTGCATCGCCGGATGGTTGCCGATCAGGCCGTAGAAGCGGGTCAGGTCCTGGCGCTGTTCGGCGAGGCTGTAGCTGAGCCGGCGGTTCTCGAGGACCAGCTGGCGTTTCTCCATCGCCCGCACCAGGCAGGCCAGCAGCACGTCCTCATCCACCGGTTTCTGCAGGAAATCATAGGCGCCGCCTTGGATGGCGGTAACGGCCAGGGCGATGTCGCCGTGACCGGTGATCATGATCACCGGCAGCTCCCTGTCGGCTGCCTTGACGTGGGTCAGGAACTGCAGGCCGTCCATCACCGGCATCTTGATGTCGGTGACGACGGCGGCGTACTCCTCCCTGCCCAGCTGCTCCAGGGCCTCGACCGGCGAGGCGAAGGTGTCGACGGTGTAGCCGTTCAGCTGCAGGGTCTGTTCGATGGCCATCAGCAGGTAACGGTCGTCGTCGACCACCATGATCCGCTGTGTCCGGGGGCCGGTATCGTTGTTGTCATGCATGGCGAAATCCTTCAGATTGCTATCTTGTGTGCCGGTCAGGGCGTGATGTCTTCGCCGTGGTGGGCCGGCAGGAAGACGATGAAGCGGGCTCCCATGTTCGGCGAGCTTTCCAGCCTGATGAAGCCGTTGAAGCCGCGGACGATCCGGTCGACGATGGACAGGCCGAGTCCCATGCCGGAACCGGCGGCCCGGGTGGTGAAGAAGGGGTCGAAGATCTTTTCCTGGATGTCGCGGGGGATCCCCTCGCCGTTGTCCTGGACGGCAATCCGCACGTAGACCTCCTCCTTGAGGGTTGACGGGTCGATCGATTCCTCGATGCCGGTGCTGATGGTCAGTTTCGGCTGCTGGGTCTTGCCCATCGACAGGATGGCGTTCTGGATCAGGTTGAAGAAGACCTGCTCGAGTTTGACCTCCTGGCCCATCACCTCGATGGTGCGCTGGCTGTCGAGGCTGAGGTCGAGGGCGATGTCGGAAAGGGTAAGCTGTGATTCGAAGAATTTGAGGATATCGAGCAGGATGGCGTTGACATTGACCGGTACCATGGTGTCGCGGGCCTTGGTGGCGAAGCTCTTCAGGCTGTTGATGATGCTCGAGGCCTTGTTGACCCGGTCGATGATGACGCTGAGATTTTCCTCGATCATCTTCTGGTTCTGGACCGGGGTCTGCATCGCCTTGAGGCAGTTGCGCGACAGCAGCAGGATCGCGTTCAACGGCTGGCTCAACTCATGGCCGATGCCGGCGGCCATCTCGCCGAGGCTGGCCAGGCGGGCGGAGTGGGTCAGCTGGTCCTGCACTTCCCGCATCCTGGCCATCATCTTGTAGAAATCGCTCTTGTCCGAGGCGATGAACATGTGCAGCACCCGTCCCGACTCGGTGACATAGGTCGAACCCTTCAGCGTCACCGGGATCTCACGGCCGTTTTCGGTGCGGAGGAATATCTCGGTGATATTGCACTCGCCGCCGGCGATGGCCTCGACCACCATGTCGTAGTGCTCCTCCCCGACCAGTTGCCGCAGGTGCAGCGGGTTGTTCCTGTCCGGCATGTAGCCGAGGCAGCTGTTGAACTCCTTGTTGCTCTGGACCACCATGAAATCCTTGTCCAGCAGGAAGAAGATTTCCGACAGGCTGGTGAGGATCTTGTTGGTGAACTCCTTGCCGGCCTGCAGTTCCTCGTGTTTCTTCAGGACCCGGATGACCAGTTCCTTCTTCTGCTTCTCGAGGAGTTCGACCAGGCCCCTGCCGGTGTCCTCGCCATGCTGTTCCCGACTCTCCATACATCTCCCCTGTCACCATTCGTATACGGCGGCCGTTTCAGGCCCGGTGATTGTCACAATTTCTATACATACCCTGTTTGTTTTGTAATTACAAGAATATGGGTGTAGATCCGGCCGCGCCTGCGATGTGTTGCGGTGACAGCGCCTGTTTCCGGTCCGTTCCTGGGGTGGCCAGAGGGGTCCCGTTCTGTTTTTAATCGACTGGAATCACAGCAATTAAATTTTTCTCAACCTGTTTTTCGATCTGGTCCCGAAGTTGCTCTAGAGAGGGCAGGCGATGCATTGAACAGGTAACAAGCAGTTTGAGGGACGGGCAACCAGATTCGGACAGGACGATGGTCGGGATGATGACGACACGGGGCAGAAAAGAACAGGGACCGGCATTGCGGATCGAACAGGTGGCGGTGATCTGCGGCGTCTCGGTTTCCCGTGTCGACAGCTGGATCGAGAAGAACGGCCTGAAGGTGATCGGAATGAAAGAGGCGAGGAAGGTGCGGCAGGACGACCTGGTGGATTTTCTCATGCACTACAATATGCCGATCCCCAAGGGGATACTGCCGGTCCATGCAAGAAAGCTGCTGCTCGTTTATTCGCCGGGCCGGGGCCGGGGGGCGGTCTTCAGCTTCCTGCGGACGCTGACCGGGAAGATCGGCGGCGCCTCCCGCTGCATCACCGACTTCATCACCTACGGCAAGAGCGCCGAGTACAAGATCCTCAACTTCGTCCCGGATCTGGTGCTGGCCGATGCGGTGCACGACGATGCCGAGGCCCTCGGCGTGGTGCGGTTCGTCCGCAGCATCGGCGGGATGCGCAGCATCGTCCTGGTCCGGCGGAACATGGCCATGGCACGGAGGGCGGAGATGATGAAAAACGGCGCCCATGCGGTGATCGAGCGCAACAGCGGCTGGAAGGAACTGGTGCACTGCGTCGACAGGGTGCTGAACTCCCTCGGGGATTCCTCCAAATAGAGCAGGGGACGGCGATGGAGACGAAGAACTACTACTCGGTGATCTGGCTGCGGCTGACCGGGGTGTTCTGTTTCCTGATCATCGTGCCGATGGTGATCCTGGCCCTGGTGACGATCAGCAATCTCCGGGATTCGGCGGTCAACAAGATCGAGCTGTCCCTCGGCAGGCTCATCGACCACAAGAAAGAGGTGGTCGACCTGTTCCTCAGCGGAAAAGAAGATCTGCTGACGATGTTGGTCGGCATGTACCCCATCGACTACCTCGGTCGCCAGGAAAACCTCAACGCCCTGTTCCGGTCGGTCAACCAGCAGGGCAGCATCGTCGACCTCCACGTCATCGACTCCTCCGGCCGGCAGCTGGCGTACGTCGGGCCCTACGCGTCGAGCATCACCGGCAAGAGCTACCATGATGCACAGTGGTTCCAGGAAGTGCTGATCAAGGGCCGTCACGTCAGCGACGTCTTCCTCGGTTTCCGCAACGTGCCACACTTCGTCGTGGCGGTGACCGATCCGCTGAAGACCTATGTGCTGCGCGCGACGATCAACTCCGAGACGTTCAACAACCTGCTGCTCAGCTCACTGATCGGGCAGAACGGCGACTCCTTCATCGTCAATCGCGCCGGCGAGTTCCAGACGCCGAGCCGCCAGGGATTCAAGCAGCTGGGCGTCAGAGACCGGCAGTATCTCGTCCATCACGAGGGGACGGCAATTGAGAAGGACATCGAGAACATCACCGCAACCCGCTGGGTCAAGGACGGCCAGTGGTGCATCTACGTCAAGACCAGGATCGAGGACTCCCTCGGCCCTTACTACATGACCCGCAACAAGGTCCTCACCACCATCGCCGCCACGACGCTGGTCTTCATCGTGCTGACTGTCCTGATGGCCAGCTATTTCCTGCGACGCCTCGAGAGCTACGACCGCCGCCGTGCCGAACTCGGCCACCAGATGGGGCAGATGGAGAAAATGGCCACTGTCGGCCGGCTGGCCGCCGGCATCGCCCATGAGATCAACAACCCGCTGCAGATGATCACCAACCAGGCGGGCTGGATCGGCGAACTGCTGCCGGACGAGGACCCGGCCCTGGTCAGGAATCTCGACGAGTACCAGAAATCGATCGAGCAGATCAAGCACCACGTGCGGCGGGCCGGCACCATCACCCACCGGCTGCTCGGCTTTTCCCGCAAGATCTCGGCCGAGAAGCAGAGCGTCCAGCTCAACGACCTGATCGAGGAGGCTCTCTCCTTCGTCGAGCGGGAAGCCAGCTACAACAATATCATAATCGTCAGGAATTTCCGTGAGGACCTGCCCACGACGATGACCGACGGGCCGCAGCTGCAGCAGGTCTTCCTGAACCTGATCAACAACGCCATCGATGCGGTCGGCCAGGGCGGCAGCCTCGAGATCAGCACCGCCGTCGACAGCCAGGGCCGCCTGGTGGTCGAGTTCGCCGACAACGGACCCGGCATCAAGCCGGAGAACATCAAGCAGATCTTCGATCCGTTCTTCACCACCAAGGAACCTGGCAAGGGCACCGGACTGGGGCTGTACATCAGTTACGACATCGTCCAGAAACTTGGCGGCACGATACAGGTAACAAACAGGCAAAGCGGAGGCGCCGTCTTCACCATCGTCCTGCCCGTCATTGCGATGGGCTAGACGGGCGAGGGGAAGACGCGCCGCTGTGAGAAATTTCATTCCAACACAAGGAGAAGAGTCATGAGGGAATTCAACGTACTGGTTGTCGATGATGAGGATGAGTTCCGGGAACTCACCGTGAAGAGGCTGGAGAAGCGTGGTCTGAAGACCCTGGGGGCGGCAAGTGGCAAGGAGGCCCTGGAGATCCTCGAGCACAGCCATACCGACGTGGTGCTGCTCGATGTCAAGATGCCGGGAATGGACGGCATCGAGACCCTGCGCCAGATCCGCATCATGAAGCCGCTGGTCGAGGTGGTCCTGTTGACCGGCCACGCCTCTGTCGACTCAGGCATCGAAGGCATGAAGCTCGGCGCCTTCGATTACCTGATGAAGCCGATCGAACTCGAGCCGCTGCTCGACAAGCTGTCTGATGCCTACGAAAAGAAACGCCTGCACCAGGAGAAGATCGAACAGGCCCAGATGAAACGACACATGGCCATGCCGGGTTGATGCCCTTTGACTGGCAACGGCTGACTGTGTGTTCAGAATATGAAAAATCTATAGAAAGGAACATCACAATGAGGAGCTATTTCAGAGAGTTTTACCAGTTGCTGTACAAGGGCTCCCAGGCCCACGCCCGCTGGGAACTGGAGATGTCGACCAACATCATGAAGAGCCGAAAACGCCAGGGCGTGCTCTTCCTGATGCTGCTGCCGGTCCTGCTGGGCGGTATCGCCATCGCCGCCGGCGATGGCAACGGCCTGCCGAGCGTGCTTGGCGGCAAGTCGGCCTACATGCCGTCCCATTACACCAACCTGATCTTCTTCGCCTCGATCTTCGTCGGCCTCTGCGCCGGCCTGATCACCGGCTGCATCGGCGCCGGCGGCGGCTTCATCATCGCCCCCGCCCTGATGAGCGCCGGCGTCAAGGGCATCCTGGCGGTCGGTACCGACCTCTTCCACATCTTTGCCAAGGCGATCATGGGCAGCGTCCTCCACCGCAAGCTGGGCAACATCTCGATCTCGCTGGCGGTGGCCTTCCTGGTCGGTTCGATCATCGGTTCGACCCTGGGCGGCTGGGGCAACCGGGCGCTGTATGATTACAACCCGGTCCTCAGCGACCTGTTCATCACCTCGGTCTATGTCTTTATCCTCGGCTTCCTGTCCTTCTATGCCCTGACCGATTATTTCAAGGCACGCCGCGGCGAGGCGGTTGGCAAAAGCAAGGATGTCGGAGAGGAGATCCCGCCGCTGGGCAAGAAGATCCAGTCCGTGCATCTTCCGCCGATGCTGACCTTCGACGAGGGCGTGACCCCCGGCGGGCGCAAGATCTCGGCGGTCTTTCTGGTGATCAGCGGCCTGATCGTCGGCCTGGCTGCCGCAGTCATGGGCGTCGGAGGCGGCTTCCTGACCTTCCCGATGTTCGTCTACGGCCTGGGCGTCTCGTCGATGACCACGGTCGGCACCGACATCTTCCAGATCGTCTTCACCGCCGGTTATGGTTCCCTCAGCCAGTACGCCATCTACGGCTTCGTCTTCTACACCCTGGCGATGGGCATGCTGCTTGGTTCGCTGATCGGCGTGCAGGTCGGATCGCTGGTCACCAAGGTCGTTCCCGGCATCATGATCCGCGGTTTCTTCGCCGTCGCGGTCACCGCCGGCTTCGTCAACCGTTTCGCGGCATTGCCTGAAAAACTGCAGAGCCTGGGCTACATCAAGATCACCAAAGAGACCGGAGCGCTGATCGGCACGGTGGGCAACAGCCTGTTCTTCCTCGCCATCGGCATCTTCGCCATATGGGTATTCTATTCATTTTTCAGCAACATAAAGCTCTTGAAGACGGAGGGTCATTGATATGAGCATGCAAAGCAAATTGAAAACCAGGGGAATCCTGATGCTGGCGGCCTTCACGGCCCTGCTGGTGGTGATCTTCATGCCGATCTTTCCCGGCAAGGTCAACGGTCTCGACTATGCCGACAACCTGTTCAACATGGTGTCGAAGGGCTCGTCCTACTTCATTCCGAAAGAGGTCAAGGGCAGTGAGAAATTTGCAGGGAAGATGATAGATGTTAAGGTGTCGATGAAGGACGAGAAGCAGGCTGGCGAGACGGCCAAGATGCTCGGGACGGTTGGGCTCCAGGCTGCAGCCAGCGGCAAGGACCTGACAATCAGCGGCGACATGAGCCTGCTGCTGAAGGCCGGGCTTGAAGACGCAGACCATATGTTTAATAATGATGGGGCGCCGGTTGCCGATAAATACGGCCTGCCAGAGAAGGCGGCCATGTACAACTGGCATACCCTCTATGGTGTGATCGGCAAGGATCTGACCAAGCAGGAGAAGTTCGACGAGGCCAAGCCCTTTGCCAGCGCCCAGAAAAAGGCCCTGGAGCCGTCCTACAACTACTACGGCGTCAAGGCGATGAACTGGAAGGACAATATCGGCCTGATCCTGGCCGCCCTCGGGTTCTACGTCTTCTACACCCTGTGGTACGGTTTCGGCCTGATGTACCTGTTCGAAGGAGTAGGTCTGAAGATAGGGCATTAAGCAGGCTGGTCAGAAGTAGTCACGCAAGCGGCGGACTGCAGTTGGGAATGTCTCCCGTCTGCAGTCCGCTTTTTTGTTGGAGATATCATGCAGCGGATCATCTCGTGGTTGAGAAGTCTCTTTTTTCCGGCACACGTTGCCGAACCGCTGAGCCTGGAAGAGCTGCAGGCGGCCTTCCGCAAGCGGTACGCCAATTTCCGCGGTCTGCTGACCGCCAACAACAACGCCCTGCAGGCGATGGCGGAGCTGGAGAAGATCTACTACGGCGGCGAAAGCTACCGTATGGCGGTGGTCCGTTCGAAGGTCACCACCATTCTGGTCAACGTCTTCAAGATGATCAGGAACCTGCTCGAGATGTCCGACGGCAGGTACAGGGACCTGGAAACCATTTTCGAGCGGATCGGCAACGATATCGACGCGATCATCGAGCGGAAGCCGCTGATCAGCCAGGGACCGTTCATCCTCGGGCTCGACGAAGTCAACCGCGGGGTCAGGGACCAGGTCGGGGAGAAGATGGCCAACCTCGGCGAGGCCGGCGCCATCGCCGGCCTGTCGGTGCCGAAGGGATTTGTCGTCACCGCCTCGGCCACCCGTCATTTTCTCACCGACAGCCATCTTGCGGAAATCAACCGCCGCCTGCAGGTACTCGATCCCGACGATCTCGAGGACCTGTACCAGACCTGCGGCGAGATCCAGCAGATGATCCGGGAGACGCCGCTGCCGGCCGACCTCGAGGAGCTGCTCTTTGTCCATTATGCCCGACTGGAGCGGGCGACAGTCCCGCACTGCCGGGTGGCCCTGCGTTCCAGCGCGCTCGGCGAGGACAGCGCCGGCATCTCCTTTGCCGGGCTGTACCGGACCGTGCTCAATGTCGAGCGGGACGGGCTGGTTGCCGCCTACAAGGAGATCATCGCCAGCAAATACGGGGCGCGGGCGATCTCCTACCGGCGCAAGCGGGGCTACCGGCACGAGGATATCGAGATGTGCGTCGGCTGCCTGGTAATGATCGACGCGATGGTCAGCGGCGTCATCTATACCCGCGACCCCGGCGAGGAGGAGAGCGAGGTCCTGCGGATCAACGCCACTTCCGGTATCGCCAAGGGGGTGGTGGATGGCACCACGGTCACCGACCTCTACCTGGTCAGCCGGGACAAACCGCACGCGGTGGTCGACCGGGAGATGCGGCAGGACCAGGCGGTACCGGCCCTGACCTACGGCCAGATCAAAAAGCTGGCGGAGACAGCGCTGCTGCTCGAGCAGCATTTCGGTCAGCCCCAGGACATCGAGTGGACCTTCGACCATCAGGGCAACCTCTATGTCCTGCAGAGCCGGCCGATGCTGACCCTGAGCGTGACGGTGGACCTGGAGGAGGGCGAGAGGCAAGCGATACCGCAGATCGAGGGCAACGACCCGCCCCTGCTCCACGGCGGCATCTGCGCCAGCACCGGCGTTGCCAGCGGTGCGGCCTTTCTCGTCAACAGCGAGGAGACCATGCGCCGCTTCCCGCAGGGGGCGGTGCTGATCCTCGAGCATCCACTGCCGGAGTGGGCGCCGCTGTTGAGCCGGGCGGCGGCGGTCGTCGCCGAGCACGGCAGCGAGGCCGGCCATCTGGCAACGGTATCGCGCGAATTCGGCATTCCGGCCCTGTTCAGCCTGCCCGGGGCGATGACCGCCCTGGGCAACGAAGAGGTGGTCACCGTCCATGCCGGCGCCAGGGCGGTCTACCGGGGACGGCGGGAGGACCTGCTGCGCCTGCGCGGCGTGCGCAAGGACATCATGGCCGGCAGTCCGGTGCAGCGGATCCTGACCGACATCATGCAGCATGTCACTCCCCTCAACCTCAACGACCCCGCCTCACCGCAGTTCAAATCATCCTGGTGCGAGACCCTCCATGACATCACCCGCTTCTGCCACGAGAAGTCGGTGTCGGAGATGTTCAACTTCGGCCAGCGGCATCATTTCAACCAGGCGGCCGCGAAACGGCTGGTGGGGAAGGTGCCGATGGAGTGGTATGCCATCGATCTGGCAGACGGTTTCCGCGAAGGCGTCAATCTCGAGGACAAGAGCGTCCGCATCGAGGATATCGTCTCAGTGCCGATGCTGGCGATCTGGAAAGGACTGTCGGCGTTTCCCTGGGCCGGACCGCCGCCGGTCAGCGTCAGGGGGTTCGGTTCGATCATCTTCCAGTCGACCATGCGTCCGGAACTCGATCCGGCGGTCGCCTCCGCCCTGACGGTGAAAAACTACTTTCTGATTTCGCAGCATTTCTGTAATCTCAGTGTGCGCCTGGGGTATCACTATGCGATGATCGAGGCGTACCTCAGCGACCTGCTGACGGAGAGTTACGTGACCTTCCGTTTCAAGGGTGGCGCCGCCGACCTGCAGCGCAAGGCGGAGCGGGCCAGGTTGCTGGCCTATGTCCTGGAACGCTACGACTTCCGGGTCGAACAGCGCTCGGACACGCTCCTGGCCCGGCTGAAGAAGAAGCCGACCGGCTACCTCGAGCAGCGTCTGCAGGTCCTCGGCTATCTGACGCTGCACACCCGCCAGATCGACATGGTGATGAACAGTGCCGGCGCAGTCGAACAGTACAAGAGAAAATTCATCGATGATATTGAAATGATGCTGGCCGGGAAGGCGGCATCGAACCTCGGGGAGCCTGGCCATGCCGGAGAAGGGGAAGCTGCTGCTGGTCGATGATGAGGCCGATTTCCGCAACATCATGAGCAAATATTTCGTCCGCCGTCAGATCGCCTACGAACTGGCCGGCGGCTGCATGGAGGCCCTGGACTGGCTTGGCCGCGATGACTTTGACGTGGTGATCATGGATGTCAGCATGCCGGGACTGGACGGCCTGGAGTGCATGGCCGAGATGAAGAAGGTCAGGCCGGAAATCGAGGTGATCATCCTCACCGGCCATGCCTCGATCAATGCCGGTCTGCTCGGGATGAAGAAGGGTGCCTTCGACTATTGCCTCAAACCGGTCGATTTCGACGAGCTGTTCGAGAAAATTGTCCTGGCCAGGGAAAAGGCCTCCGGCAACAACAGATAGTTCCGATCGGGAACCGAGGACCGGGTGATGCCGGCGGCGTCAGCGGACGCAATCCCGATCGGCAGCCATGTCGTTCGGCGGCGGTTGATCGCAGTTGGTCCGGCAGCAGTTGCGGCCGCTCTCCTTGGCCTGGTACAGGGCCTTGTCGGCGGCGTCCAGCAGGTTGGCGGCGGGCTGCCCGGGCCGGGGGACCATCGTGCTGACGCCGGCGCTGATGGTGACGAAATTGCCCGTCGACGACGAGGAGTGCGGGATGGCCATCGCGAGGACGATGTCCCTCATCCTGTCGGCCAGCATCTCCGCACCATGGATGTCGGTATCGGGCAGGATGACGGTGAACTCTTCACCGCCGTAACGGGAGACCATGTCGACCGGCCGGTGCAGGGCCGAGACCAGGCCCTTGGCAACTCTCTGCAGGCAGGTGTCGCCGGCGATATGGCCATAGGTGTCGTTGAAGGCCTTGAAGTGGTCGATGTCGATGATGATCAGCGAGATGGGCGACTTCCGCCGGGCGGCGCTCTTCCACTCCATCAGGAAGGTATCGTCGAAATGACGGCGGTTGAACAGCCCGGTCAGGCCGTCGACTGACGACAGGTGCTGGAGCTTGCGGTTCGACTCCTCCAGCTTTCTCTTCAGCTCCTCGAGCTCGAGGATCTTGGCGTCGAGTTCCCTGGTCTTCTCCTCGAGCAGCTGCCGCTGCCGGTACATTTCCAGGAAGATCCCGACCTTGCTCTTCAAAATCGACGGTTCCAGCGGCTTGAGCAGGTAGTCGACGGCGCCGGCGTCATACCCCTTGAACATGTGCTCCTGCTCCCTGCGGGCGGCGGTGACGAAGATGATCGGGATGTTCCGGGTCTTGCTGTTGCCGCGGAGGAGTTCGGCGGTCTCGTAGCCGTCCATGACCGGCATCTGCACATCCATCAGGACCAGGGCGAACTGGTGGTCGAGGGTCTTTTCCAGGGCCTCCATACCGCTCTCCGCCCGGACAAGAAGCAATTCGGGCGCTTCCAGCAGGCGTTCCAGGGTCAGCAGGTTTTCTCTGCGGTCATCGACCAGCAGTATGGGAGCCTTCTCCATCAATCTCCCCAGGGGCTAAGGTGTTCAGTAGTCCGGCAATCCCGTCGAGCGGAACGATCCGGTCGACGTCGACGGCATCGATCGCCGAACGGGGCATTATATCATACTCGGCGCTCTCGGGCGACTGAACTACGGTCATGCCGCCAAAATATTTGATCCTGGCCAGGCCGCGGCTGCCGTCGTTGTTGGCGCCGGTCAGCACGATGCCGATGAGCTGATCCTGGAAGGCCTCGGCGGCGGTCTCGAAGGTCACGTCGATGGAGGGCCGGGAGAAGTTGACCCTCTCCTCTGCCGACAGGCTGAGGCTGCGGTCGCTCTCGACCAGCAGGTGATAGTCGGGCGGGGCGATGTAGACCGTGCCCGGTTCGACCGCCTCCTTGTCCTCGGCCTCTTTTACCCTGATCGTACTCAGGCGGGCGAGATGGTGGACGAGGTAGCTGTCCGAGTCCGGACGGAGGTGCTGGACGACGAGTACGGACAGCGCCAGATGGCGATGAAGCAGCGGCAGAATCCGGGAGAGGGCGTTGAGGCCACCGGCCGAGACACCGATGACCGCCGCGGCGAACCGTCGTCTGGATCGATTCTTCATCAGCTCCGGCGTTTCTTGCGGAAGATTTTCTCCTTCTCGGCGATGCACTCGAAATCGCCGGCGACCTCGGTGAACTTCAGGCTCTCCTTGGAGCCGAGGCAGAGGAACCCCCCCGGGCAGAGGGTGTCGTAGAACAGCCTGAGCACCCGGTTCTGCAGGCTTTTGTTGAAATAAATCAGAACATTGCGGCAGAAGATGATATGCATCTCGCCGAACACCCCGTCGGTCACCAGGTTGTGGGAGGAGAACAGTACCCGTTCCTTCAGTTCCTGGTTGATGATGGCGTGCTCGTACTGGGCCGAGTAGTAGTCGGAAAACGACTTCCTGCCGCCGGCCTGGTGGTAGTTGGCGGTATAGTTGCGGACCAGCTCGATCGGGTAGATGCCGGCCCGGGCTTTGTCGAGGATCAGCTCGTTGAAATCGGTGGCGTAGATCTGGGTCCGCTCTTTCATCCCCTCTTCCGCCAGGACGATGCACATCGAATAGACCTCCTGGCCTGCCGAACAGCCGGCGTGCCAGGAGCGGATGAAGGGGTAGGTCTTCAGGTGCGGGACCACGGTCTCGCGGACCGCCCGGTAAAACCAGGGGTCCCGGAACATCTCGGTGACGTTGATCGAGAGGTCGAGCAGCAGCTCGTTGAAGAACCCTTCGTCATGGATCAACCGGTGCTGCATCTCGCCGAAACTGGCCATTCCGCTCAGGTGCAGGCGGTTCTCCAGTCTCCGCTTGGTGTGCGCGCCGGAGTAATCCCGGAAATCGAACCCGTATCTGAGGTAGATGGCCTCGAGCAGCAGCCTGATCTCCAGGCGTTCCTTTTCCAGGGTGGTGGAGGTGTCGTTCATGTGTAGAGCCAGACCCGCAGCATCGACAGCAGTTTGTCGGTATCGATCGGCTTGGCCAGATAATCGTTGGCCCCGGCTTCGATGCATTTCGCCCGGTCGCCGACCATCGCCTTGGCAGTCAGGGCGATGATCGGCAGCTTCTTCAGCCGCTCGTCGCGCCTGATCTCCCGCATCGCCTCGTACCCGTCCATCTTCGGCATCATGATGTCCATCAGTACCAGCGATATTTCCTTGTGCTCCTTCAGTTTTTCAAGGCTCTCGATGCCGTTGCGGGCGACGACGATATTCAGCCCTTTCGCTTCGAGAACGCTGGAGAGGGCGAAGACGTTGCGCATGTCGTCGTCGACCAGCAGGACGGTCTTGCCCTCGAGCACCGCCTCCTTGCCGTGGACCATCTTCATCATCCGCTGCTTGTCGGCGGGCATGTTGGCCTCGACGCGGTGGAGGAAGAGGGCCGATTCGTCGAGGAGGCGTTCGGGGGATTTGACGCCCTTGATGATGATGCTCTCGGTGTATTCCCGCAGTTCGCTCTCTTCCCTGGCGGTCAGGTCCTGCCCGGTATAGACGATGACCGGTACCTTGGCGCAGTCGCGGTCCTTGCGGATCTTCTCCAGGAGTTCGAAGCCGGACATGTCGGACAGGCCGAGATCGAGGATCATGCAGTCGCACTCGCCCCGGCGAAGTTCCTCCAGGGCCTCGCGGCCGGTGGCGACCGAGGTGATCTCGATATCGTTGCCGCCGATCAGCTGACCGATGCTCTCGCGCTGGATCGAGTCGTCCTCGACGATCAGGAGCTTGCGGACGGCCTTGGTGAGGATGTTCTCGATCCTGGCAAAGGCCTCTTCGATCTTCTCGATGCTGACCGGCTTGGTGAGGAAGCCGATGGCGCCGCGCCGCATCGCATCCAGCGATTTGTCGGCGGCCGACATGAAGTGGACCGGGATATGGCGCAGGTCGGGGTTCTCCTTGAGGCGTTCCATCACCGCCCAGCCGTCGATGCCGGGCAGGCCGATATCGAGGATGATGGCGCTCGGCCGGTAGAAGTCGGCGAAGTGCAGGCCCGTCTCGCCATTTTCGGCGATGATGCACTTGAATCCCCGTTCGCGGGCGAAGTCGCGGAGGATGGTGGCGAACTTGCGGTCGTCTTCGATGATCAGCAGCGAACGGTCGTCGGCCGTAACGGATTTCCGGTCGTCGATGACATGACGCTCCTCCGGTCCGCTCTCCGGCGGAATTTCGCCATCCCCGCCGGCAGCCCCCCGGAGGGCCGGGTCAAGGCCGGCATCAGCTCTTGCGGCAGGCGGGGGCGGCGTGTCGTCCCCGTCTTCCGCCTTCCCGGTATCCACCGCGTATTCCGCCGGCAGCCCGGGAGCGGTGTAGCGCTCCGGCAGGACGACGGTAAAGGTGCTGCCAACCCCTTCGGTGCTCTCGAGGAAGATCCTGCCGCCGAGCAGCCGGGTGAGCTCCTTGGAGATCGACAGGCCGAGGCCGGTGCCGCCGTATGTGCGGCTGGTGCTGCCGTCGACCTGCTGGAAGGCCTCGAAGATCTCCTGCTGCCGCCCCTTGGGGATCCCAATGCCCTGGTCCCTGACGGCAAAGGCGATCATCCCCGCCTGGTCGAAGCCGCCCTGCTGAAGATGTTCGGGCAGCGGCCGGGAGATGACGAGGCTGACCTTCCCCTCATGGGTGAACTTGAAGGCGTTGCTGAGCAGGTTGCGCAGTACCTGCTGCAGCCGCTGGGCGTCGGTCCGCATCGTCTTCGGCACATCTTCGGCGATGGTGATTTCGAGCGGGATCCTCTTTTCGGCGGCGATGTCCCGGAAGACCCGCTGCAGGTCGTCGACCAGGGAAGAGATGCCGGTGTCCTCGATGACGAGTTCGACCTTGCCGGCCTCGACCTTCGACAGGTCGAGGATTTCGTTGATCAGGTTCAGCAGTTCGCTGCCGGAGCTGTGGATCGCCCTTGCCGATTCGATCTGCTTGTCGGTGAGGTTGCCTTCCCGGTTCTTGCTGAAGAGCTGGGAGAGGATCAGGATGCTGTTGAGCGGAGTCCGCAGCTCATGCGACATGTTGGCAAGGAACTCCGATTTGTAGCGGCTTGAGATCTCGAGGTCCTCCGCCTTCTTTTTAACTTCCTTCTGGGCCTTGACGAGCTCCAGCGTCTTGCCGCGCAGCGCCTCCTTCTGCCTGGCCAGGGCGCCGGTCCGATCCTCAAGTTCGGCATTGGTCCGCTGCAGTTCCTCCTGCTTGGTCCTGAGAGCGGCCTCGGACTCCTTCAGGGTCTTGGTCTGCTCGGCCAGTTCCTCGTTGGTGACCCGCAGTTCTTCCTGCTGGGCCTGCAGTTCCGCTTCCGACTGCCGCAGTTCCTCGGTCTGCGCCGCCAGCGCCCTGTTCTTCATCTCCAGGACTTCCTGCTGCTGCTGGGTATGATCGAGCAGGTCCCTGATCACCTGGCGGGATCTGGCCATGTTGAAGAGGATTGCCGAGTTTTCGAGATTTTCCGCGATGAACTGGCGCTTGAGCCGTGAGAAGGGGAGGACGGAGCCGATGAGGAAGGCGCCGATCAGGTTGTCTTCGACGAGGAGCGGGGCAATCAGGAAATGGGCGGGAGCTTCTTCGGCCACGCCGTAATTGAGCGAGGGGACATCGCCCTCGACCTTGGAAAAGTAGATGATCTCCTTCTCCAGCGCCGCCTGGCCGACCAGACCCTCGCCGACCCGGATGCGGTTGTGGTTGCCGCTGCGGTCGGTAAAGGCGTAGCTGGCGATCAGTTCCAGCGCCTTGGTGTCGGCATCGTGGAGGTAGAAGGCGCCGATCTGGGCCTCGAGGTGCTTGACCAGGCAGGCCAGGAAGTCGCGGGCGAGGTTGTCCAGGTCGTGGTCGCCGCGGGTGATGTCGTGCAGGCGTTCCTTGCCGGTCTTGATCCAGTCGGCCTCGCGCAGGCTGCCGGCCATCCTGTTCAATGCCCTGGCCAGCAGGCCGAATTCATCCCTCTGGTCCAGTGTCAGGGACTGGTCGAGCTGCCCCTGGGAGATCGCCAGGGCGAAGCGGACATCCTCGGAAAGCGGCCGGATGAATTGCCGGCCGTACAGCCATGAGCACATGGCTATGCCGCAGGCGAGGACCAGTGACGCGGCCAGGCCGTAGCGGATGATCGACCACAGGGCGGCCAGGACCTCGCCGCGGTCTATCTTCGAGATCAGGAACCATTCGACCCCCTGCAGCCGGACCTTGTCGTAGGTGACGAGCACCTCCTTGCCGAGGCTGTCGATATAGGTGCCGTGGCCGCCGCCGTTGCCGGCCTTGACTGCATCGTGCCAGTACTCGAGGCGTTTGTCGAGGGAGTAGCCGACCGTGTATCTGCCATCGCCCATGGTGCGCATGTCGCTGCGGAAGGAAAACCGCCCCGTCTCCGCCGACCAGCTGATCAGGTAGGACTCGCCGGTCTTGCCCATGCCCTTGCGGGAATCCATGATCTGGTTGATGAAGGCGGGATGGATCTGCAGGATGACGACGGCCAGCAGGTCGCGGTCGGGGCCGAACACAGGGTGGGCAATAAAGGCCGATTCCAGGTTCCCGCTCGGCTGGTAGGGGGCGAAATCGACGATGGCTGCGGCTCCCGTCCCGCTCGCCCGGCGCCAGGCTTCGGCCTTGCCGTTGTCGGCGTAGAGGGCGGAAGCGAAGCCGGCCCCCAGGTCGCTCTGGCCTGCGGTGCTGAACAGCAGGTGGCCTGACTCGGCGGCGACGATGGAGAGGTCGGAGAAACCGTAGGACTCGATGAAGGTGCGGCAGAATTGTTGATACTTCTCCGTAATCGCAGCGTATTGTGTCGATTTGACGGGCAAGGGGGCAGTCGGTTGGAGGGCGAGATCCTGCTCGTAGGCGACCAGCTCTCCGGCCAGGGTCTGGATGCGGAGATCGCCGGCGAGCCCTTTGACGTCTCTGATCCGCTCGTCGAAGGCGCTCTCCACCTGGCTTTTTCTCAGATTCTGCACGATCTGCAGCTGTTCGAAGGATTTCTGCAGCAGGGACCGGGAGGTGAGGTAGGTGCCGATGCCACCGACAATGGCCAGCGGGACAATGCCGGTCATGATGAAAAAGAAGGTGAGCTTCGGGCGGATTGGGATGTCTGACAGTCTGATCATGGTGTTTCCTGGTACAGTGCGGCGGTGATGGTGGTTGGCGGTGATGATCCGTGATCATTGAAGGTTTTTGGCTATCGTGTCAAGAATATCCTTTCGGATGGCGCCTGTCAGGTTTTTTTCTCGGTGATACCGGCAGGGGCAGGTGTTTATTGTTCTTTCCCTCGTGCTTATATATTGCCTTATCCGGACCGCAGCTGTCGCGGTCATTTGCTTTCCCAGGCGTATCCCTGTACAATATCCGATACATACATCGATACGCGGCAGGAGGGTGGAACATTCTCCGGGGTGGGGGGTCTATGTTGCACAACTATCCGAAAGATCTCGTTGAAAGACTCGTTCCGCTCTGGCAGAAGCCACTGTCCGCCAAGCTGCACAGGGTGGACAGCGTCCGCGAGCTGCCGGATCTGGCGATCCTGGAGGACCTGGTGTCCACCTGTTACCAGGTGAGCCTGATGAAGGAGGAGGCGCGCAGCCTCCGTTTCCGGGTGATGCTCTGTGAACCGGCAGTTTTCGAGAACGACGGGTTCGGGATATACCGCGATCTCTTTATCCTGCCCTTTTCAGAACAACGGCCGTACAACGTGTATGAAATCATGAAGCTCGGCCCGGCCACCGATTTCAACAACTCGATCATCGGTATCCGTCTGGACGAGGAGGAGGGCCTGCAGATATGGGGTTTCATCCATTCCGGTTCGCGCTGGACCCATGCCATCCATGGCGGCAGCAAACTGCCGACGCCTCTGCCTCCGGCTCTCGCCCTCCACGTCACCGGCCCCGGCCGCCTGACCATCTGCCGGGGTCTTGAGATCCTTGCCCAGCTGGCGGGAGGCAATATCATTTCCCCGTCGGCCAACGTCTTCAAGTCCCACTGGATGAATGAGCGTTTTTCCAAAGTCCAGATGCAGCTTGCCGCGATGCACGGCAGCAACCCGCTCTACGACCGGGATCGCTGGGCGAGGATCGATCCTGCGTTTGTCACGACGCTGTACCTGGAATTCTTCAAGCATGTGATCAGCACTGTGCGACGCTCAGGCCATGGCGGGACCATCATCTCCCTGCCCGCCGGCATGGCGGAGATGATCTTCCACAACAACCCGTACATTTCGCTGAAATACCGGTTCGCCGCCGATGGGCCGCGAAGCCAACTCAAGAATCTGGTGCTCGAGATCATGCAGATCCTGGCCGTCAGTTGCGGCAAGCGGCACGGACCGAAATACGTTGCGGGCTGGAAGGACTATGTCCAGCTGCAGCAGGACGAGCTGACCCAGCTCGATGAACTGATCTTCAAATTTGCCCGTTTCGTCGCCCGGCTGACAGGGGTCGACGGGGCGGTCGTCACCACCGAAGAGCCGGAATTGCTCGGTTTCGGCGGGATCATCCAGGGGAATTTCGAGATGGGCGGCGAGGTGACGCGGGCCCTTGATCCCGAGGGGAAGAGAAAAAGGATCGACAAGATCGAGGGTGTCGGCACCCGGCACCGGTCGCTCTATGCGCTCTGCGACAGGCTGCATAACGCCCTGGGCATCGTCGTTTCCCAGGATGCCGAGGTGCAGGTGGTCACCTGGAAAGGCGACATGGTGACCTGCTGGGATGTCATTCCGATCGATTTCTCCTGATCAGCACGGAACATACCGCCTTCGCCCGGCGATCGCCGCAGTGGGTTCGACGGCACAAGAAAATTGACAGGAGTTGTCCTGCTGCTCTACACTGTCTCCAGCAGGGGCGGACATGCTCCCGGCCGGGGAGAGCAACGGATCGGCGTATCTGCCGGTCGCCCGGAGGAACTACCGGAACCTCGAAACACTATGCCGCTGAACGATATACGGATCATTGCCAGAATCGGCGTTGTTGTCGGCGCCATCTTCCTGATGATGCTGCTGCTGATGTTTGTCGAGATGAAGACACTCAGCAGGATCAAGAACAACCTCGAGGAGATAGTCTCCGTCAACAACGAAAAGCTGATCCTGGCACAGGATATGCGCTTTCTGGCCAGAAACAGCGCCGTCCTACTGCGAAACGTCCTGCTGGTCGGCGATGCCGGCACCAAGGCGAGCGAACTGGCAAGGCTGGCGGAGGACGAAAGGCTGTACAGGGCGGCTGAGGAGAAGCTCGAATCGCTGGAAGCCGATCCCCGGGGACTGGAAATTCTGGCGTCCCTCGGCAGGGAAGAACGTCGCACCCGCGAGCTCTGGCAGCAGGTTGTCGACCTCGAAGGTGCCGGCGAACCTGAAAAGGCCCTGGCCCTGCTGACGGATTCGGTGCGCACGCCTCAGCGCGGATGGCTGGACAGGCTGGCGGGACTGGTGAATTTCCAGAAGGACGCCGCCGTTGCCGCAGCCAGGCAGGCCAGGCAGGTCTACGACAGGACGATGTTCATCGTCCTGGTCGGCGACGGCGTGATCCTGCTGGTCAGCGTTTTTCTCGTGCTGTTCCTGGCGTCCGGCATTGTTCGTCCGCTGCGGGAATTTGCCCGCTCAGTCGACAGCATTGCCAGCGGCGACCTGACGACCAGGATCCCCCTCGACCGCCAGGACGAGATCGGTACGCTCGGCGCCCGCATCAACAACATGGCGGAGCAGCTGCAGGCGACGGAGAAGGAGCTCGACCAGTACCGGTTCCATCTCGAGGAGCTCATCGAAGAGCGGACCGGAGCCCTGAACGAGCAGCGGAAAAAATTCACCTCCGTTCTCATCCATGACCTCAAGGGACCGCTCGTCCCGATCATCGGCTTTTCCCAGAAACTGTACAGCGGCAGTCAGATCCCCAGGGACAAGGTCGTCGAGTATGCGAGGGCGATTTACCACGCCTCGATGAAGCTGGCGGCAACGATCGACCATGTTTCGACCGAGCTCCGCGGCAACCGGCTGCAGCACTGTTACGACAGTGAAATCTTCGATATCCGGCAGCTGCTGGAGTCCGTGGCTGCCAGCTATGCGCCGAAGGCGGAACTCGACCATATCGAGTTGTCCATGCGATGCAGTGGCGGTGACGACAGGATCCTCTTTTCCGGGGATTCCGCCAAGCTCCAGTCCCTCTTTGAGAACCTGATCGGCAATGCCGTCAAATATGCCCGGAGCAGGGTCGGAGTTGAACTGGCCAGGGAGGGGGGCAGGCTGGTTCTGACCATCGAGGACGATGGCTGCGGAATCGAGCAGGAATACCACGAGAAGATCTTCGATGAATACTTCCAGGCCCCGAACAGCAAGGAAGGCAGCGGGGTGGGGCTGTACAGCGTCCGCAAGATCGTCGAGCACTACCACGGCGCGATCCATGTCGGCGAATCACCGGACGGGGGAGCCCGTTTCACCGTCGAGCTGCCGACCGTCATCAGCTGAAGGAGCGCGGCCGGCGCTGCTCAGACCCGCTCGAGGTGTTGTTCGTATTTGTCCAGGTATATCTCCGACAGGGTCAGGAAGGCCGTGACGATGATCGGCCCGTAGATGATGCCGAGGATGCCGTAGACCGCCAGGCCTCCGAGAATGGCAAGCAATACCAGAAGGGTGTGCATCCTGACCTGCTTGCCGACCAGTTTCGGTTTGAGGAAGTATTCGACGGACATCGACAGGGCGAAGTAATAGCAGAACAGGAATATCCCCTCACCGACCCGGCCGTTGATCGCCAGGATGATCGCCGTCGGGATCATCACCAGGCCGATGCCGAAGATCGGCAGGAAGGCCAGCACCGCCATCACGCACCCCCAGAGGATCGGGGAGTTGAGTCCCATGATCGAATAGATCCCGCCGCCGAGGATCCCCTGGATAACGCCGCAGACACCGTTCCCCTTCAGGATGGCGTTGGCGATTTCCTCGAACTTGTTGAGCAGCAGCCGGTCTTCGTCATCCGGCAGGGGAGAGAGGCGGATAAGGTACTCCCGCAGTTTCGGCAGGTCGATCAGCAAAAAGAAGATCACCAGGATCATCATGAAGAACATGCCGAGGAAATTCAGGATATTGGCAGCCCAGCCGGTGGCCTCTTTATAGAGGAAGAGACCGGCCTCTTTGGCCAGATAGGTGAGGGTGTCGGTGACCATGGTGGGCTTGAACTCGACCCCGAACTCGAGCAGTTGCTGCTGGAAACGGACGACGATGGGACTTTCCTGGAGGAAGGTCTGCAGTTTGAGGCCGACCTGGCTGTCGCGTCCCCAGTTGTAGAGACTCAGGGCCTCGCCGGCCAGCGAACCGGTGAAGAAGATCAGCGGCACGAAGACCAGGGCGACGATCACCAGGCAGGTCGCAATCGAGGCCGCATAGTCCGGCAGGCGACGGTTGAGAAAGGTGTAAACCGGCCGGAACAGACTGGTGAGCAGGAAGGAGAGGACGAGGATCGACCAGAAGGGCCAGAGGATCCGGCCAAGAAAAAAGGCCGAGATGAGGAAGACGACGAGGAAGTACCTGACCGGCCGGAGGTCGGCCGTTTCCTTTTGCGGAGCTGGGGTTGCGGGCTGTTGTTGTCTGGTGGTCATTTGCGGATGGCCGACGTGGGTGGGTAGCGAATACCGTTGCACTGAGCGAGACAGCTGGGGTATCGTAGCAGCCTGTTGATACTGGGATTCCGCTCGAAGTATATAGGGTCCGACGGATTAATCAAAGAGAAACAGCAGGAAGCGAGGAGAATCATAGGATGTGGGAAAATCTTGAAGTTGCGTTGGAAAAGGTGCCCAGGGAGAAGATGAAGGCCAAGCCGGACCAGGACAAGCTCGGTTTCGGCCTCCATTTCACCGACCATATGCTGCTGATGAAGTGGGACCGGGTGAACGGCTGGCACGACTCGAAGATCTGTCCTCATCAGGATTTCCATCTCGACCCGGCCTCGATGGTCTTCCATTACGGCCAGGCGATTTTCGAGGGAATGAAGGCGTATCGGGGCAAGGATGACCAGATCCTCCTGTTCCGGCCGAAAGACAATTTCGAGAGGATGAACGCCTCGGCCCTCAGGATGTGCATGCCCCGTCTGCCCGTCGACAACGTCCTGAAAATGCTGAGGGCATTGCTGTACCTGGAGCGGGAATGGATTCCCGCCGCAGAGGGGGCGAGCCTGTATATCCGGCCGACGATGATCGCCGTCGATCCCTATCTCGGAGTGCGGCCGTCGGAGACCTACTGGTTCTATGTCATCCTGTCGCCGGTCGGCGCCTATTATGCCGAGGGTTTCAGCCCGACCAGGATCTATGTCAGTGACGAGCATGTCCGGGCGGTCAGGGGTGGGGTCGGCAATGTCAAGACCGCCGGCAATTACGCCGCCTCGCTGTTCACCTCGCAGGTTGCGAAGAAGGCCGGCTACACCCAGGTGCTCTGGCTGGATGCCTGCGAGCACCGCTATGTGGAGGAGGTGGGGACCAGCAATATCTTCTTCCTGCTGGAGAACGAATTGATCACCCCGCCGCTCGGGGGATCGATCCTGCCCGGTATCACCCGCGACTCGGTCCTGAAACTGGCCGAGAGCTGGGGGGTGAAGACCGCCGAGCGCCAGATCGCAATCGACGAGGTCCTGGCCGCCAGCCAGGACGGCCGGCTGCAGGAGGCCTTCGGCACCGGCACGGCGGCGGTCATTTCGCCGGTTGGCGAGTTGATGTACAGGGACAGGATCTACCAGATCAACAACGGTCAGACGGGCCCCCTGGCACAGCGCCTGTTTACCGGCCTGCAAGCCATCCAGCACGGGTACGACGCAGATCCGTTCAAGTGGACGATGCGGGTCTTCTGATGCCCGGGAGTGGGGGTTGTTCCGCCTTAATCACTTGATATCTTATGAAATCTCGGAGCCTGATTTTTTTCCGGCCCTTCCCTTGATTTTTGCGTTTTCAACCCTATAGTTTGCCGAGTCTCAGGTAGCTGCCCGAAAACCGGGCAAAAATCGAATAGGGAAACCACACATTCTTGCATGATGGGCCCGTTCGGAAATCAATATATGTCATGTAGGAGGCAGTAATGAAAATTCGTCCATTGAATGATCGTCTTCTGGTGAAACGTCTGGAAGAGGAAGCAAAAACCGCAGGCGGCATCATCATTCCCGACAGTGCCAAAGAGAAACCGGCAGAGGGAAAGGTTATCGCCGTCGGTCCCGGCAAGCTCAATGACAAGGGCGAGCGTGTCGCCCTGCAGGTCAAA
Source organism: Desulfobulbaceae bacterium (assembly GCA_008933635.1). Taxonomy (GTDB): domain Bacteria; phylum Desulfobacterota; class Desulfobulbia; order Desulfobulbales; family Desulfocapsaceae; genus Desulfoprunum. The sequence continues at coordinate 26,106 of WBUQ01000010.1, forward strand.
GAGGGCGACAGGGTCCTCTTCTCCAAATACGGCGGAACCGATGTGAAGCTTGACGGTGAGGATTACCTCATCATGCGTGAAGATGATATCCTTGGCGTAATCGAATAATCCGGGCCGCGTCAGCGATCGGAGACTGCACGTCGAATTGAAGACGGACAACTACAAAGGGAGAAAGATATAATGGCTGGTAAAGATATCAAATACGGAGTGAAAGCCCGTGAGTCGATCCTCATCGGCGTGAATACACTGGCAGATGCGGTCAAGGTGACCCTTGGACCGAAAGGTCGCAACGTGCTGATCGAGAAATCCTTCGGCGCCCCGACCATCACCAAGGACGGCGTCACCGTGGCCAAGGAGATCGAGCTGAAGGACAAGTTCGAGAACATGGGCGCCCAGATGGTCAAGGAAGTCGCTTCCAAGACCTCCGACGTCGCCGGTGACGGCACCACCACCGCCACCGTGCTGGCCCAGGCCATCTACACCGAGGGCGTGAAGCTGGTTGCCGCCGGCGGCAACCCGATGGAGATCAAGCGCGGCATCGACAAGGGTGTCGAGGTCGTCATCGCCGAGCTCGCCAAGATCGCCACCCCGACCAAGGAGCAGAAGGAAATCGCCCAGGTCGGAACCATTTCCGCCAACAGCGACGAGACCATCGGCAACATCATCGCCGAGGCCATGGACAAGGTCGGCAAGGAAGGCGTCATCACCGTCGAGGAAGCCAAGTCGATGGACACCACCCTGGAAGTCGTCGAGGGCATGCAGTTCGACCGCGGCTACCTGTCGCCGTACTTTGTCACCGATCCGGACCGGATGGAAGTGGTGATGGAAGACCCGTACATCCTGCTGGTCGAGAAGAAGGTCTCCAGCATGAAGGACCTGCTGCCGGTGCTCGAGTCGGTCGCCAAGATGGGCAAGGGGCTGTTCATCATCGCCGAGGATGTCGACGGCGAGGCCCTGGCCACCCTGGTTGTCAATAAGCTGCGCGGCACCCTGCACGTCGCTGCCGTCAAGGCTCCGGGCTTCGGCGATCGCCGCAAGGCCATGCTGGAGGATATCGCCATCCTGACCGGCGGCCAGGTCATCACCGAGGACCTCGGCATCAAGCTTGAGAACGTGACCGTGAACGATCTCGGAACCTGCAAGCGCATCGTCGTCGACAAGGACAACACCACCATCGTTGACGGCGCCGGCGAGAAAGGCAAGCTCGAGGCCAGGGTCAAGCAGATCCGCACCCAGATCGAGGACACCACCTCCGACTACGACCGTGAGAAGCTGCAGGAGCGTCTGGCCAAGCTGATCGGCGGTGTTGCCGTCATCAACGTCGGTGCTGCCACCGAGGTCGAGATGAAGGAGAAGAAGGCCCGCGTCGAGGATGCCCTCAATGCGACCCGCGCTGCAGTAGAGGAAGGCGTCGTTCCCGGCGGCGGTATAGCGTATATCCGTTGCCTGCCCGCCCTGTCTGCCCTTGAGCTGAAAGGCGAGCAGCAGCTTGGCAAGAATATCCTGCTCCGCGCCCTCGAGGAGCCGGTACGCCAGATCGCCAACAACGCCGGCCGCGAAGGTTCGGTCATCGTCGAGCATGTGAAGAACCTCTCCGGCGCCAACGGCTTCAACGCCGCCACCGAGGAGTATGAGGACCTGATCGCCGCCGGTGTCATCGACCCGGCCAAGGTAACCCGCACTGCTCTGCAGAATGCGGCATCCGTTTCCGGTATGCTCCTGACCACCGAATGCGTCATCGCCGAAAAGCCGGAAGAGAAGGAAGCTCCGATGGGCGGTATGCCTGGCGGCATGGGCGGCATGGGCGGCATGGGTGGAATGATGTAATTCCAGCAACCTGACGGATATTCCGGCAGGTAGATCCGTTGTGCAAAGCAAAAGGCCTCTCTCGGGAGGCCTTTTGCCGTTTCGGAGATAGCCCCGTATTCAGTGTCTTACGCCCAACCGGCTGGAAAGCGGCTCCCGGTGCGAGCCTTTCTTGGAAAAAGATGTTGACACGGGTTGACCGAATGATGTATTTAGATGGACCTTGCCTTGAGGCGATGTAGCTCAGCTGGTCAGAGCATGCGGCTCATATCCGCAGTGTCCGGGGTTCAAGTCCCTGCATCGCCACCATTCATAAATAGCCGAATATGTAGGCATTTCAGATAAAAGCCCGTTGCAGAAAATGCAACGGGCTTTCTCTTTTTCTGGTCTGTGTAAGCGCTATGTAAGCAAATTTGAAAGAATCGTTTACCTGAGGGATTGATTTGAGAGATTCTCCCTTAATCCTTAGTTCTAGGCCTCGCCATGAAGCTATTGACTCTCTTGGATGCCAGGTGTAGGGTTGTGTCGCATGATCCCTCTTGTTAGGAAAGACTGAGGGCTGCGTGAAGCACCCGGTTGGGCCTTTCAATGCAGACTGTAACTTGATTTACAAATTTTCTAAAAAAAATGTCAACGGCCTATCATGTAAATAGCTTGACATCTCGATTTTCGCACAATAATTTTTTCAATGGTATCCACAGCTTTTATCAGAGCCATATTCATATTTTAAAAAGGATTCATGGATTGTCCGGATCACACTATGCCTTAGTTAAATGAAGATGCATTTAGGACGAGGTGACTAGATGGACGGAGAAGCAATAGGATTTATTCTATTTGTATTGTTAATGTTTTTCTTATGGGGAAAATTGCCAATGCAAATGTTCATTTTCTCCTTTTTCATCGCGGGATTATCATTGTTGTTTCAAGGAGGTATCGGTGTCATATTTGGGCTAATTTTATTAGCCATTGGAATATTTTTTATATATACGGCAATGGGGAAAGAGCCACACTTTTTGCGGAAGTTGAACTCTGAGACGATATCGTCGAGATATTTAGATGAAGAAGATGAAGGACATCAGGTTCTTAATAAGGGTCTTGCGGAATCAGCTAACAATGATAAAGAGCAAATAAGCTCGCAAAATTTACACAGAGTTATTCCAGAATCAATATCACCTGAGAAGTTAAAGACCTTGCGGGAGACCCTGGGCAGGACACAAGAAGGCATGGCGTCAACGCTTAATGTAACTGCTTTCACATGGAAGAAATGGGAGACAGGGGTTGAAGCGCCCGACAGCGTTTACTTAGAGAAAATTTTGCGACTCATTGAATTTGCTGAACGAACTGAAGCGCGGGAAGAATAATCTGATACCTCACTTTTTCATCCAATACCTCGCAGTAGGAGAATATTAGGGGACAGACCCCAATTAAATGCTCTCTCAATCTTGCGGCTGTCTCATTCAAATCCTGATCGGCAGCCTTGCTAAATTTCTAATTTTACCTGAAAAAGTTTCTGTGTTTGCGTGCAAGCTTACAGGGAGCAATAGACGACTTGATCTGGATCGTTCATGTCGCGTTACTCACCTGGCCAGTTTGATTTGTTTTGTTCGAAAATGAGTATTCAATTGCCTGCCTGATAAATTCATACCTGTGCATCATCATCATCAAATCTAGAGCTGTCATTCCGGTGTTCCGATAAAACCAGTTGCGTGCCCGCTCGGTTGGTATGTTTAGATCTCTAGCTATCTGTTTTGTCGAAATTCTCTCGTCTCGTATCATTTTCACCAGAATTTCTGAAAATTCCCGATTGTCAACTTCAGTTTTGTGGCAGATTTGCCACAGAATTTCTCTGGACATCTGTTTTCCCTTGGTTGACTATTGATCTGGAGTATTTTCTGGAAAAATTAAGGGATAATCGGCAGATGCGACAGGTGGATAGGATATATACAGCAGATGACATTAAAAAACTGCATCTCAAAGGCGCCATATATATTCGCATGTCAACAGAACTTCAGGTGGAGTCACCGGAAAATCAAGAACGTCAAATACGTGATTATGCCGAGAGATATGGGATCGAAATAGTAAAAGTGTATGCGGATTTGGGGGTCAGTGGGATAACTGCTGAACAACGAGAGCAATTTCAGGCAATGCTTGAAGATGTTGAGCAAGGTCGGAATCTTTATAACATTGTGCTGTATTTGGATGAAAGCCGCTGGGGGCGATTTGTTGATAGTCGCGAGGCTGAATACCACCGAATGTGTCTAGAGCGAAAAAATGTAGTATGCCAATCTTGTGATAAGCCTCTCACATTATCCAGCAATATCGCTGATCGCATTATCACGTTGCTGCGAGATGAAAGTGCCAGCGATTATAGCCGTCAGCTCTCTCAAAAGGTATTCCTCGGACAATGCAACTTGATTCAAAAAGGGTATCGCCAAGGTGGCCCAAGAGGGTTCGGTCTTCGCAGATTATTAATTGATGAATTGGGAAAACCAAAACAAGAGTTGGCTATTGGGCAACGAAAGAGCTTGCAAACCGATCGAGTGATTCTAATTCCCGGTCCTCAGTCAGAGCAAGAAACCGTACGTTGGATTTACGATCAATTTATTGCCGGAACCCGAGAAAATGAGATCGCTAATAAGCTTAATATCGATGGCTATAAAACTGATTTCGGTAGACCTTGGACACGTGGCACAGTGCGTGAATTGCTGACAAATGAAAAGTATATCGGCAACAATCTGTTCAATCGTCGCTCTGGAAAACTAAAGAGCAAGACTAAAAATAATCCGCAAAGTGATTGGGTTAGGAAAGAAGGTGCTTTCAAGCCAGTTGTAGATATTGAACGATTCCTCAAAGTTCAAAACCTAATTAAGGAACGGCATCAAAAGCTATCGAATGCTGAATTGCTCGAACGTCTAAAAATTCTTCAAACAAGGGTGGGGCGATTGTCTGCCTTGATCATTGATGAATCGGAGGGGATGCCCCCAAGCAGTTTGTACACTCAAAGATTTGGCGGGCTCTTGAGAGCATACAAACTGATCGAATACCTTCCAGAGCGAGACTACCGGTATGTTGAGATAAACAGAAAACTACGTGTTTTTCATAGCCAAGTAATGGAAGACACTGTGGCAACTATTGAAAAGCTTAGTGGAAGGCGAGTTGTTATAGATTCAGAAACAGATTTGCTAGAGCTTAATTTTAATTTGTTCATTTCAATAGTAATAAGTCGTTGCTTCCGGACGCCCTCTGGAAGTTTCCTTTGGAAAATCCGTCTTGACACAGGATTGCGTCCAGATATCACGGTCGCTGTACGCATGGATTCCAGCAACGAAAAAGCATACGATTACTACATGTTACCATCGCTAGAGTTCGGAGCTGGTGATTTGAAATTGTTAGAAGAAAATGCGGATTTACTCGATAGTTTTCGCTCAAACAATCTGGAATATCTGTTCAATATGAGTGTCAATGTAAGTCTTGATGAGGCGGTCTAGAATGGTACAGAAAGCAGTGCAAATGATCTCGGTTGAAGAAATATATATTTTAAATCATCGATCACGCAATCAGCTAATTGCTGAAGAAATTCGCCAGAATATTAGGACTATTGGTCTAAAACGTCCTATTACCGTCACGCCGCGAAATGAGCTGAAAAACGGCAAAAGGTATAACCTTGTGTGCGGACAAGGGAGGCTCGAGGCATATATAGAGGCTGGTGAAAAAGAAATCCCTGCACTGGTCGTTAACGTTAGTTCCGAAGATGCTCATATCATGAGTCTTGTTGAAAATATTGCTCGTCGAAACAACAGTTCCATAGAATTGTTACAAAGCATAAAATATCTCAAAGAATTGGGGTATGAGGAAAGCCAAATTGCTGAAAAAACAACCTTAAGCCGAGAATATATCCGCGGGATTATCAATCTGTTAGAAAAAGGAGAGGAACGGTTGGTGAATGCGTTAGAAAAGGGAAAAATCCCTCTGTATATTGCACTAAAAATTGCTACTGAAGATGACGCGAGTGTTCGCAGAGCTCTTACTGACGCTCAGGAGACTGGACAGCTAAGTGGGTACAAGTTGATCTCTCTTCAAAAGTTGCTCGATAGACGCAAACTTTACGGCAAAGGTCTTTCGGGACCGCCTAAGCAAAAATCAAATATTTCAACAGAAGACCTGGTTGCTTTTTATAATAGCAATCTGAAGAGTAAAAAACGATTATTGGCCAAGGCTGAGTATGTAAAACAAGTCCTAATGTTCTCTACTGCAGCTCTAGGTAACCTTTTGAAAGATATCCATTTTTCCAATCAACTGAAAGCCGAAGGATTGAGCGATATACCTCAACAGTTGTCAGATCTACTTGGGGGAAATACTGCGACATGAGAGTCGGAATTAACCAGGGGTTTCAGAGCGAGCTTGTCGACCTATCTATTGATGAATTGCGAATGACAAAGCCCATATCTATTCAGTTCAAATATGGAAGAAAGTATTCCCAGATCCTTTCTTCAGTTCGCGAGGTGGGACTTATTGAGCATCCTGTTGTCGCATTCGTTCAGAAGAGCAAAGAGTACATTTTGTTGGATGGGCATCTGAGAATAATGGCGCTGAAAGAATTGGGTGCAGATCGGGTAACATGCTTGGTGTCGACAGATGATGAGGGATATACTTATAATAAATATATCAGTAGACTATCAGCAATCCAAGAACATAAAATGATAATGAAGGCTTTAAATGCTGGGGTTTCTGAAGAAAAGCTCGCCAAAGCCTTAAGTGTTGATGTCCGTTCATTGAGAAACAAAAAAGTAATGCTCGATGGTATTTGTCCTGAAGTTGTTGATTTGTTAAAGGACAAAATTATTTCAGGGAAAGTATTCCGAATATTAAAGAAAATGAAACCACCTCGTCAAGTAAGGGTTGCAATGCTCATGAATGACCAGAACCGTTTTAGCTTTTTGTATGCTAAGAGCTTGCTTGAGGGCACTCCGGTGGACCAGCTTGAGGAAAGTGTTGCGAAGAAAAGAATATCTCCCTCTGCATTAGAAAAACGTATTCGTTTAGAAGAGGAAAATATCTCCTTGGGTGAGGATGTCCGTTCTCTTAAAGAATCATACGGAACAGATATGTTGAATCTCACACTGCTTCAAGCATATCTCAAAAGACTTCTGAAAAATGAGAAGGTTGCCAACTATCTAGAAAAATATCACCCAGTCATCCATGACAAGTTCTCCGAAGTGGTGCAGTTGGATTTCCTGAAGATTAGTAGTACCGGTTAAATAGGTTTGTTTAAAATCTGATAGCTTCGGCGGGTCGCTCATCGGAGGATTTGTAAGCCATCCGTCAGTCCCGTCCGGTATCATCCTCTGATCAATTCATAGGAGGGCCGGCAATGGAAGAAGACGAGCGGTTGATCAACGAGGCCCATGACCTGTTCGGCGACTACTCAATCTTTGAGGTGATCGACCTGGATCGGCCGGCGGCTATCGAGCGGATGAAGGAGATGTATGGAAATGAGGTGGAGTTGGCGAAGGTGGAAGAGTATTTGGATATTTTAGAAAAGCTGAAGAAATACACCAATAATTAACAAAGACGGGAATAGGTGGTGGTTATCTCTTATTGTTAAATTTTGCTGCTAATGCCTGAATTCCTTGCGAAACAGGTGGTAAAATCATGTTTTTTATTATTGGGGAAAGATCATCTTCGTTATGAAGCAAGAAGCAATCGACAATATTTTTAATTGTTTTTGGCTTGAGATTTCCTAGATGTTTAAAGACTTTAGCTGCATGTTGTTGTTGGAAAAGAAAATGATCATCAAGTTGTATCCATGTATTTTTGCTTAAGATATCAGAACCAACTGGCATGTAGAATATTTTGTGATGCGAATCAATACAACCTGGTAGTTGTGGTTTGGAATGCTGTTGTGAGGTGGTTTTAACCAATATTAGGTGGTCGTCGCTCTTTGGCGTATTAATTAAGATGAGAATTTTTTCTCCGGTTTCTCCAGGGGTGTTAAGATAGCGGAAGTTGTCATCAAAAAAAACTGCCCCCCGGGAATACACTAAATAACCCCATAAGTTTTGTACATTTCTTGGCGCTCCTTCACCCGTTGTTGTATCAATTCGAGCGATAAACTTTCTGCGCCATCATCAACAGCGAGGAGATAATCGATCTTTTCAGACTCTCCTTTTTCTTTAATAGTCCTGTCCCAGGGGTGGTTTCTCAAGTGCGATATTTCAGATATTTCTTCTGCTTTAACATCTCGAAATATTACACATATATTCTCTAATATTCGTTGTTCTCGAGGTGAAAAATATTGAAGATTGGGTTTAATCTTCGCGCATACTTGCTCAAACTTTTCGCTTTGCTTGGTAACAGCTACTGCCTTACGTAAATCATCTCCCATGTTACCTGAAAGCTCATAAAAAAAATCTCTCGGAACAGGGCCGAAATCCCAAGCATAATAATCAAGCTCAGTTACGGCCTTCCCTGTCTGCTGAAAGTGAGTAAAATCCAAGAAATAAAGAAGCTTCATCAGTTTCGTCTTGCCGCAAAACTTTGTGTTCCTGGCAAAATACAAAACCGCGTTGATGAGCTTTTCCCTGCGAAAGGTGACTATCATGAAGTGCAACGCTTGAGGTGGAATTGAAATCGTAAGCTACTTCCTACTCTTTTTCGGACGAAACTGTCAATTCCTTTATCTCATAATAGGTACTGTCCCTTTTATTGTCCATTATTTGACCAGAAGTATATGACAAGGAGGGCAATACCGCCCCCCCTGTCTATCCGCGTTATTCGATGACTGAAATGACGGCTCTACCTTTTCCCTCAGCAAATCTGACAATCCGCTACACACATCGTTTGCCAGAAAGGCCAGCCCTGGCTTGCCTAAGAGACTGATTGCGCTGACTACTACGTCGTGCACCAAGCCTCTCTACCAAGATGAGAAATGGCCTCCTCAAGACGCTTAATGTCGCAGGTGAGATTGAGTGAGTCAGCGGTCCATAGGATCTCTGCGACCCCAATAATTCCCAGCGCCTCAGTCAATTTGCCGTGCCAAGCTGCCAGCTCTTGGAGGCCAACATTCTCGCATCCGCTCCATTCGCAGCGAGGGATAAGTCTGCTTTCAAGTTCGGTCAAGAGAGAGAAGCACCCTGCCAACATAGGACGGTTTCGCATTTCTTCCTCAGAGAAATTTGCGAAGTCTCCGCAGATTTGTCCACGCCGTTCAAGCACGTTTTGAAGCACCGCGCTCAAGTCATCTTGGACTTGACGGATATAGCTCTGTGCGATGTCCCTTCCGAGGTCATCTATATTGTCTTCTAAACGCACGAAGTCAGCTAAGTGTCCGCACTGTTCCCAGAGTCTTGCTAGCCCATCAACGAGCTCACGGAGCTTCTGCAAACGAGGGGTCACCCACTGCTCTAATTCGAGTTGCCGCCAAGCTACGTCAGGGATGGGAAGTGGGAAATGTCGGTATGTACTCTGGCCCACGTCATCGTTTAAGTGCACAGCACCCCAAAAGTAGGGATAGGCGAGTTTTCGAGGGCTCTTGCCCACAACCAGAGGAACGGCGACGATCTGTCGCCAATACAAGTTGGCGACTAGCCTGTGACCGTCGTTGGAGCGGCAGCTCGCGAGCGCCTTTCTGAGACATTTATCAAGAGTGTAGGAAACATCAACCAGCCTTCCTGGATCAAGAGTATCGCAAGTGATCCAGAGCGTGGAATTGTTCTCCCAGCTCGCTTTTGTGTCAAGTACACTGAATTTGGCGCCGTCCCGACTTATTCCTGAGAGGTGTTTGTTCAGTTGTCGTCGAAGGGACGCAAGCGTCTTCTGTGTGTCGAGTTCTGCCAAGTGCTGCGTCCGGTATCGTCGCGCTACCGCGTTGTTCGTAAAATTCGGACGTTCCAAGAATTCGTGCCACAGCAGGCAAAGATTGGGGATGTTGGACGATTCCTTTAATGCTAGGGCATGGTGTTCCTGCGTTTCAGTCCTCTCCCTGAGGATTCTCTCGATCTCGCGCTGGAAGGGAGAAAGTGCTTTGCAGAAGTCGGCGAGATTCACCATTGTGAGGTATTGTCCGTTGCCGCTGAAGCCCATCTCTTTCAGTATTACTTTGAGCCGTTTGCGTTCATTCCGGTGAGTGGCCTTTCCAAGCATTGGGTTCCGCAGGAGAACAGCTTGGGCCTGTGTCAGAAAGTTCCCCAGCGTACGCGAATACTCCTGAGCCGCTTTCCCGAAACCTCCAGTGCTCTTTTCTCTGGCATGCCTCGCGTCTCCATCTCCTTCCGTCTGTTGTGTTTTTTTGCCACTTCCCGGATCAAGGCCCCATTCATCAACCGCGCATTTCGGGAAGAAATTAATGCGGTAACTGCTTGCCTTCAGACGGTCCCACCGATCAGTGGAGATGTGAGCGGAGAGCAGATTGATGGCTTCCTTGCTTCGGTAATGTGCGAGGATTCCGGATCTCAGCTCGGCGCACATCTCAAGCACCTCTCGCCTGAAATTCAGCACATCCCTTGAGAATTCCGCCCATGTCGGCACCCGGAAAGCAAAAGAGCCGAGCTGGATGAACAGATGATTAAGCTCCGGCCCCCACCGAGGCAGCAGATAGCGCTTGAGGACTCCTTTCTCAGATTCATCGTTCTTCGGATCTAGCAAGCCGGTTCGGTGCCCGATGCCTTTGCTCCTGTATCGCACCTTAAAAGGTAGAATATTGTGAACAACTTGTAGCTTCGAAACGATCAGATCATTCAGCGATACAGTTGTGCTCCCGTTGTCTCCATCGGCCAGAAGCCCACGCTCTTCACGGGAAAGGAGGAATCCGCTTGATGCCTCCTCATCACTTTCCGAAAACTGCACGATCCGAAGGTCATTTCTGAGTTTTTTGATCACCCTTTCACGGTTTGCAGCAAACCAGAGCTGATACCGGTCCCCCCAAAGCGTGGCAACACCAACACACACTTCGCCGAGGGCGTCAATTTCCGGGACTGCTAAAGCTTCCGTCAGAAGGTCTTCGTTAATCCATTCTTTCGCAGCGCTCTTGATGCCCAAATGTCCTATCCAGAAGCATACTTCACCAAGCGAACGCCAATCACGGTTCGTCTCAGGCTTTGACGGTGTTAGTGCCCGACACTGCATTAGATTTTCAAGGCGGATCAAGGCGCGCTTCGTATCGGTTTGTCGCGCAGCGAAACCGCGTGCTGCTTCAGCAGCATTAGCTCCGATTTCACCCAGACCTTCGAACATATCGGACGTGTTGATATCCGAGACTCCGGCGATGTCGAAGTTGAGCATGAGATGCCAACCTTCATTGCACCGGGCAAAGGCGTCCTTGATCACAGCACGGTTCTCTTCCACGTACTCGGCCACACCAAGCCACAGCAGCGCCCGCATGCATCCGCATAGACCAGTCCAATGCCTGGGCTGAAACGCATTGATGGCTTCCACCATGGCGCCTCTCGACTCCGGTTCATAGAGAAAGACGCAAAGCAAGAAGTGTTCAAGATCTCGTTCATCAATAATATGTAGGACGCGCTTCGCTGCGGACGCCCATGGCAGAACAACGTCATCTGTCAGGAATGCTGCCAAGAACTGAGAACGAATGGGATGGAGGGCAATGATATGCCTCTTGTCCTTAGTCAGGCGCAGGAAGAATTCCTTTTCGAACGATTCAAGAACTCTAAGGGGTTCCCTTACGTTCGCCTTCTCTGCAAGTTTCTCTACGTCAACCCTTGCCTCGTATGCAGTGGCGACTGAAGCGAGGCGAAGCAGATCCAACTCTTGATCCTGTATCCTGCCGCTGCGTGCTGCATCCTGAAGGTTGGTGACCTGCGACCTCAAACGACATTCAAGCGTATTGTTGCTGTGAAGGAAATGAACGAATTCCAATAGCGGGCCCTGCCCACCAAAGCGCGCCCAAGCATCCGAGAAGTCGATCACATGGGGAATGTCCTGTGCAGTGCGCAAACTGGTGTATATGTGCTCTGCTTCCCTCTCATCAAGACTGAGTTCAATTTCACGGTGGTCGAGGTCAGGGAGTTTTGCGAATCCGCGTCGCCAATCCTCCTCGCGGAGTGTTACCAACACTCGAACATTAGTGCACGGCGCGAGGAACTTGGCCAACTCGATCCATGAGCTGTCACCCGGTCGAACGTCGATGCTCACCAACACCTGCATCGCGGAAGCTTCTGCATGCCCAGCTAGGGCCAGCGCGATGCTGCGCGCGTGAGCCTCTCCCTCTATGAGGTCCACTCGATAGCGCCATTCATCTGGGTAGTAGTCATAGCAGTAACGATAGGCCAAGGCGGTCTTCCCTTGTCCCGATGCACCGTGAACTATCGCTAATTGCGATTCGTTGAATACCGCGTGAATCCGTGACAAGAGTTGATCACGCTTCACATCTAGTCCTATAACTATGTGCTCTGGTCGAACCGACACACCAGAAGCGAACTCAACGGCAAGTGCATGTCGTTTCTCGTTCGACACATGGATGTCCTTGATCGGTACTACTGTAGTGTGCCATTCTCGGTGAAATGCTGCACGTTTCGCCAAAAACTCGCCGATGGATGTCACTCTGTCAACGATTTGGCGGCGATCGAGTAATGCTCGGTGCTCTGCGGCCGAGTAGATCCACCACCATAACGCCTCAAGCGCTCGCTCAGGTGCAATTCCGGTACACAGCACCGCGAGCGCATCTGTAACATCACGGGTGACAGTACTCTCTGACACCTGCTCAAGGCGAAGGGCATCTGCAATGCTAGTCGCCGTGCCTTGATTATCAACTAAGCGCGCGATGTAGTTGATTAGGTTCTGCCTCTCTCGCGAACTACGCTCATCCAGTGCGGCTGTCAGCTCTGGTCCTACGGGACCATAGGAAACAAGCGTGACAGGAACACCTTTGTTTCTCTTCACAAGCTCCTGCATGCGCAGAAAAAACGATTTGCCGAGGGACGAGGGTGTGAGCGCAGCACTGTGAGCTTTGACTTGAATCGCCTCAAGCAACTCTCCGTCCGACGCGTAAATGGCCAGATCCTCTATCCCTTCCGGTTGAAAGTTGGAACCTGTGTTGGATTCGAGGATTCTCTTGAGTGCGTAAAGTGACTGAAGCCGGAACCCGCGATATGTGGGGCCGGGATCATCTATCAGTTGCTTGGGGTTGATATACATAAGTATGTATTGATTTCAGGCTTGAGCACAAAGCAATCTTGCAGAAATTTCCTAACGAATCCGCAGGGGAAAGTCGTCAGCTTCTAAGATATTGACCTGTCGCAAATATCAACTCTTAACATGAAAATGCTGGACATGAAGGTTTGTTGTATACGTTGGGTTGGTATTTCAGAAATTTGAGAGTTCAATTTCCAGGGGCTGCTCCGTTTTTTCCCTCTAAGATATTATCAACATGACAGCTGTTTTTTCGATCCATTAGGAAAGGTCAGGCTCATCGAGCGGCCAAGATTGGCCTGAGGTAAAATCAGGGTGACGCGGTTCACCCGGCGGCCTGCCATACTCCAGACGCCATTCCTCGATTTGACCAAGAAGAATGAAGGCCGACTTCCGACGTTTTGCGTCCTCTATCGCCATTCTGAAAAGTCGGACGCGCATTTCGTTTGATGCGCGCGCGTGCAGCGTAAAAGAGTTGGGAGTCTGCCCGTAGGATTGTCGGTCTATGAAAGCACTTTCGAATTGATCCCAGATACCTCGCGGAACAGACGAGGGTCTAGAGTCATCTAGCAGGCTAAGGTTGGCAACCATGGTTTCGGGTGTCCCGAGACAGTTCATGACTTTTGAGAGAATTTGTCTATTGAACTCAGGCAAGTCGCGTTCGCATAATTCCAGCAACCGAGCGGCCGCCCCTGGGCTGCGCTGGGCGAGTTCAACGAGTCGCGAAACCAGTGCGTCATATTGGTGATGGTGGCCAGTCGGCGATAAGGTTTGAATATCCGGATCGACAAAACCAAGGAGCAGTTCCCATGTGCGTGGCTTATTGAGTGCGGCGAATGCGTTGATAAAGTCGTCCTTGCATTTCTTAAACGTTTGGGTATCAGCGGCGAATTCAACCAGAAGGTCAATGGCGATATCCAATCGGCTCTCTCCAAGAGCTCTGACGAGCGTACATAGGTTGTGTCCCCAGAGCAGACGTTTGCCGAGTACGTCGCGTATCTTGGTGATCACTGCAGCTGGGTCGTCGACGAAGGGGCATAGCGCGAGGATTCTGCACAGAAAATTCGCGTCTGAATCATCCATCCACTTCTCTGTCCGTTCGAGGACAGAATTAACGTGGGAAAACATGGTGGTTGCGGGCAATACGACACCTGCTTTCAACAAGTGATTAACTGCGGCGAGAAAAATGTGCTGATCCCATTGCCCGGGCATGGCAATCACGTCGAGTACTGTTGCCGCAGAACCGCGACCATCAATTGCGGCAAGCACCATTGCAAGCACTTTCAGACGGGTTGTGAGGTCCCCGCCTTGGTTCTCCTCTCTCAAACGGCTGATTTCAGTAGTGAGTGCGGCGGAGAAGCGTGTGCGTCGCTGTTCGTCGCCCAACAGTGGAGTGCGGCCTTCGCGCGCTGCCCACACCATGTCATGCTGGGACGTCCGATTGAAGGGATGTTCCGACTTTGGCAGGAAATCGCGCATCATCGCGACTGAGGCCTCGTGGGAGTATTCTGGCTCGGGCAGCAAGTCAATGAGCACTTGGTCAGCGCCGGCTGAATCAAGGTCCATGACGGCGGCGATGTGCCATCTGGCATAGCTCATAATGCTGCCATTGCCGAGTGGGCCTCGGTCTCCAGCCGCGCGCGCGGCCCGGCCGCGGCGCATCCTATCGATGTCGGCACGGATGAGCGTCACCAAGTCCGACATATCTTCGGGAGCTCCAACCTGTGCAATCGATGAAGCTAGGTCGGCTTTCATTTCGCCGTTGAAGTCGTCTTGGAGAAGCACGAGATCGATGTTTCCTTTGAGGTATTCGCGGAGACGCGCTTTCAAGTCGTCATCGGCGATACGGAGCGGTTCCATGTCCGATCTGGCGACTCGGCTGAGGAGGCCCGCCGCGGCTTTGATGTCGAGGGGATCAGCGCTCGTGACGGATGAAAGGATGCTAGCCGCTGCGACGTCGCAGGGAAGGCGTCGGAACACGGTTTCAAGCTGTTTCATCACCTGCCTCTCGAATTCGTGCCGCTGGCTGGGTTCCGCATCCACCTTGCGCCGCAGTTCGCGTATCCCCACAAATACGCGCGCCCCAAGGCTTTCATCCGCGCTGGCGGCGATCACAGCATTCATACCCTCAAGGCGCGTTTGCTTTAAATTTTCGGTCTCGAGGCGCTGCAGGTATTTCTCAACTAGACGCTCTGGAATGTCGGCCGCGAATGGTAACCAAGATTCGTACCAGTAGAGGTTGTTATCAGTAATCTGAGTTGCCACCCACTCGCTCACCCAGGTCGGGTCGGTTTTGTGCAAATACGCAAGCGCCGGTTTGATATAGTGATTAGTCTGCTTGTACATGTCGCTGCTGGGCAGCGTCGCTATCGCATCCTTGACAATGCCGTTCAGGTCAACTTCACCTAACTCAATCAAATCAATTGCGGTTCGCAGACGCGCTCGAGGGTCAGATGTATGCTCGATGAATTTCCGCATCGCGGCGACAACTTTGGGTTTGAGCACGGTGCGCAGCAAGTCGGCGTTGTTGAGCACAACATCATCGAATGTCTGTGTATCCAGTGATTCGAGGAAGGAGATCAAAGCGTCGTCAGAAGCGGTCCACTTCAAGCCGGATGCGGCGGCTTTCTTCACAGCCAAAGAGTCATCCTCCGCAGCGAAGGCTGCAATCTCACCATCGACACGATTATGAAGTAGTTCGGAGACGAAATCCACTCGAGCCTCTTCGCTCCAGCCGCGCACCTGCGCGCGCCAGTTCGATCCGAGCGAAGAGACCTGCATCTCCGACCAGAGCCGGTATGTTTTAAGCCGTATTTGCTGATCTTGTCCTGATAGAAGGGGCACGATAATGTCGCTAAAGTCATCCGAGCCGGTGGCGAGCATAGCGGCGATGGCATACTGCCTAAAGTTGCCGGTGCGGGTCGCGTAGACGGTGCGGAACCGCTCGCCGACCACTGCGCCGACTTCATTCCAGACAGCTGCGCCACAAAGCTGTGCAAGCTCGCCAGCGAATACGAGGTCGACGGTAAGCGTCATCGCTACCAGCTTCCCGCCGGCGCTGATGTTTCTCCTGTCGGTCTCGCCGTCGACAGTCTGCTCGGCAACCGTTTCGGCAATCATTCGCAAAGGTTCGGCCCAAGCCGGATAGTTTACGTAGTCGGCCGTGAAACGGCTGGTCGCGCCGTTGTCATCATCCGGCAAATCGAAAAGCCGCGCACGCAAGTCGACCGCCGAATAGTACTCCTGAATTTGCTGGTGCTCGAATTGAAATGCCCCTTGTGGGTAGTCGGTGCGCTCAAGAACATGGTGCGCCGTGAGTGTCGCGAGGACTGCCGGCGCTCCCACCGCCTCGATCTGGCCACGGATAGCAAGCTCGCGTGCCACAGTGGCAACGACAGAGCGGGCGTCAACCTCGGACAATTCCACCGCACCCCGGCGGGTCATCTCAATTGCGAGGGCCTTCAGGTAGTCTGGTTGTTGGCCGAAAATCGGTGTTGTTTGCAACGCGTTTCTGTGTTCGTCGCGCTGTTCTTGTAGGCGGACGACTTGGTCTAGGATTCCGATTTTCGTGGAAGGAATTTCGGCTCCCGCTTCAAACAGCGTAGCGACTTCCGATAAGATGAATGGTGTAAGGGTCAGCTCGTCTAGTGACGGGTCCGTATCTATGCGGGTGCATAGTTCAGAACCTTTAGCGCCAAGGCGGGCCGCCAGATAGGTATCCCGCTGCGCACGACGAAGGGGTAACAATCGCAGCCGTAAGGCACCGGGCAGCGGCGGCGTCAAGTGGTGCGTGCGGGTTGCGACTATGATGCCTACGCTCTGAAAATCCCGTTCGAGCTCCCGGAGTGCGTCGTTCGCCTGAACGGAATTCGACTCCGCAATTTCATTCCAGCCGTTCAGCAACAACAGGAAAGGTTCCGTCTGCTGTACCCGCGCGAGGTCGACGGCCGTGAGTCCTTCGGCCTGGAACGCAGGCATGCCGGCAATGTATTCCAGAATTCTCCGGCGCGACGACGTCCACGATGGAAGGTCGACTATGAAGGCTGTGCCAGCTGTGCGCGCGCGTTGCGCGAGCTGTATTAGGGTCGTGGTCTTTCCGCGGCCGGCTGGCCCTTCGAGAACGATACGACGGCCCTGCGACAGTGCCTGGTCGATCTGCTCAAGCGACAGCATGTCGGCAGACTCTGCACCATTCGGGTCAAGCCGTACCGATGTGAGTTCGATAAGCGGACACCCCTTTGTCTTGCCAGCCCAAGCCCGAATGACAGTGTTAGCCGCCCGTCTTATTCTCTCAATGAGGTCTGCGATCTGCGGCTCAGTGTCGCTAATGATATTGAGGAAACTGGCACAGAGCGAGGCGTTTTCCGGCATCATCATCAGTGTGATAATTTCTTCGCGCTCGAGGATGTTTAGTTCGATGCCATGGTCTCTTCCAATTTTCTGTTCCCACTGTTTTCGGTCGGCATTGCCCACTTTCGCGGAGGTCACAAAGAGGAGCATCTTTAGATCAGGAAAGTTCTCCTTGGCCCTCTCGGCGTCGCCAGAAATCTTTTTCAACGTTGGCGTGATCGAGGCGGCGAGCCCTTTACCGACTCTCTCTGTTGTCAAGCTTGAGGACGCATATGCATCGAGGCCGAAATCCTTCTTACGCTGGTGGGCGATGAGCTCGGGCCATCGCTTCTTTCCGAGTACTACCGCCAGCCCCTGAAAGCGCATCCCTTCTTCTTGGCAAGTGAGCTCATCGAGGGCTCTTTCAATATCAGTTCTCAGAACAGCCATTTTCACCCACGCGCAATACCGAGATAGGCACGATACACCTCCAGACCATCAGAATTAGTTTCGCTCTCTTTTCAAATTATCCAGTCCTTGCTTGAGAAGGTCCTGATATCAAGAGTGTTGAGCCTCTTCGTTCACATAACTCCTCTCTAGATTTAATCCTGCATGCAAAGGTTAGCCTAGTCATTTCTTCGTCAGGACTGCAATTAAAAAGCCGGCCAGGTTTGCCCAGCCGGCTCGATGATGTCCCGAACAGTCAGGCTATCAGATTAATTCTCGGCCTTAGCCCATTTTTTCTCGAAACCTTGGGATAAGTTGATGATGTCTTCTATAGTTTCACAGACCTGAGAAACAAGGGCTTGTGCCAACCCAAGATCATCAGTAGCTTCATTATCCTCGGCGTCAATTTTTCCAATCTTGTATTCATGGAGTATTATCTCCAATTTATTCGCAAGAGGTTTCGCCAGAATTGCTCTGTGACAAATCTCGTTCAACATCCGTTCGTTTCTTGCTGTATACATATCTCTCCTCCTATCCGATGAATCTTTCGGCTTCGCGCTTCTTAGCCTTCCGCTCTGCAATACCTGACCTGACAGCGTTCATCAGTTCGAAGTTGTCGCAAGCTGCCCAGAGGAGATCCGAAACAACTTTATCTTCGATCAAGCAGAATTCTTTTTTCTGCTCAAACCGTGCAAGCATCTCCTCGTTGACGGTCATGACAACCGCCTCTGTCTGAGCCATGAGGCTGTCAAACTTATCCCAATTCATCAATTCGTCTTTCATTCCTTGCATGGTGTTCCCTCCAGTGAAATTATTGATGGAAACTGGGATGCATGCTCGCGTTGAAGCTCGAACTCTAGATGAGTGTCTGTAAAAGGGGTTGCTGGCAAGACATCCAGTCAAATATTCACTCCAGCCTAACATGAGAAAATTCGGATGTCAATGTTAATAATCAATAATATAAGATAGTTATATACACCTTTTTACACCTTTTTACACCCATGAATTTCCGAAATGAAGAAAGGGGATAACCTGATATTCCGCTGCGAATTGACCACCGAGTCAATCCAAAATACGCCATCTCCGATGGCCGTTTTGGTGAATACCTGAGTGGACACCACTTTTTAGTAACCGGATCGGGATGGGTATCATG
This sequence comes from Desulfobulbaceae bacterium, assembly GCA_008933635.1. GTDB lineage: Bacteria > Desulfobacterota > Desulfobulbia > Desulfobulbales > Desulfocapsaceae > Desulfoprunum. Next base: position 44,986 of record WBUQ01000010.1, read on the forward strand.
GAGGAAATTTTCGAAAGTTTCCACTTCTGAAGGGGCTGTTTTGGTGGAAACTATGGTGGAAACTATCGATTTGAGGACTTCTGCAAAAGGAATTTCTGCAGCTTTGATTCAGCAATGGAATGGAGCGTGCGAATGTCTTCCTTGTCATCGTCAATCGGCTGCTATATGCTGCCAGGAGGTGATCAAAAGGTTTTTGGGAAGATTGAAAGATGGAGATGGAATGGGAATTGAACACGGAGAAGTTCCACACGATTGGAACTATTTTTTTTGCATTGAAGATGACGTAACAAAATTATCTCGCTGGATTGAATTTGCTGAGGATAATGAGACAGTCTATTCCATCGAGTTGGCAAGGTTATTGATGACTGCAAGTGCGGAGGCAGATGTTGTCGCTAAAGACCTATGCAAAATTATCAAACCAGGAACACGCGCATCTCGAATTAATGAATATCGACCGGTACTGTTAGAAAAATACCCTGATCTGCATGGGGCGGAAGTGGCGATACCACGTTTTGGGAAAATCCTTCATCCTTGGTCAAATTGGCGAGACGCGGTAGATCCCCCTTTGTGGTGGACAGCAAATAACAAAATTAAGCACCACCGTAAAGATCATTTCAAAGAAGCAAACCTGAAAAATGTATTGAATGCTGTGGCGGGGCTATTGATATTGCTTGTACTGCGCACATCTAAAGATAGGCCTAGTTTGTACCCTGGTCCAACAGTTTTTGAGCCGCGTACATTCGCATATCGTGATGGATCGGGCGTAGTCTTCCGATAAAATACGGTTTTTTTCTTGTAGATAGAATGGTCACTCCTAGCTTGCTATCTCGATAGATGGGTTGTTTTGGATCTTCATGTTTAACGGTGAACAAGATGCTAGAAACCTATTTAGATCAAGCAGAGAAGCTTATAAAATCAGGCGATACTAGGCAGCTTTACTACGCAGCGTTCGAGTTGCGCCTTGCTATTGAAAAACACGTTTACGAAAAACTGACTTTCTTTTCCAAGCGTTATGGCGAAAAGCTATTGTATGAAAATTGGCAACCCAACAAGGCCCTAAAAGTGCTCTGTCAGCTTGAACCTTATGCAGACCAATCGTACACACTGTCAGTAGCACACGAGAAGGAAATTGGAGTACCTGGAAATAACTTTATCGAATTAGGACACCATAAAGCTCTCAGTATCTCATGGATTTCTAAGCATTATAACAAAATTGGATCGTATCTTCACTTGCAAGCAAAATCCCAAATCCAGTTAGAAATTCCCTTACAATACCTCCAAGAGATTCTTTTCGAATTGCGTAATATCGATGAAAGTGACTTAATTATGTCTTTCCCAGATACTGTTTCATTTAATTGCCCCCTCTGCAAAACCCAAATAACTTGTTCAACATTAGCCCTCCCGCATCTGGAAAAGGTTATCTGCATCTCGATGAATTGCAATGCAACTTTCATCCCCAAAAAAACCGAAGAACGATGGTCTTTTAAGTTGAATGCCGTTGATTTTGAATGTCCAGAATGCAGCAATATCCAACCCATACTTATAGACGAGATACAGATTGGATCTCGGATTACTTGCACCATATGTAAGAAGCGATCAATCGTTGTAGGGAATACTTGGAGAACTGTGAAGGAATCGATCAACAAAGAGTTAAACATGATGAGATAAATGTTTCTTAGGCGGCCACTCTCGCTTGGATTTTAGAGAACAAGCCAAAATTATTTCTCAATTCCCCCGCACCCCAATGCGTTTATTGTCCTAACATGGACACCCATTCAAATATCCGCATCGGCACCTGCAGCTGGAAATACACCTCCTGGGAAGGGCTGGTTTATTCCCGGGAGAAGGAGCGAAACTTCCTGACACAGTATAGCCGCCGCTATTCCACTGTTGAAGTCGACCAATGGTTTTGGTCGCTATTCGACAAGAATGTGCCAGCATTGCCCCGGGCCGAGACCGTACGGGAATATGCCGAGGCGGTACCGGCAGATTTCATCTTCAGCATCAAGGTGCCGAACAGTATCACCTTGACCCATCACTACCTCAAGCCCAAGGGCGCAGCCCTAGTCGCTAATCCGCACTTCCTCTCAACCGGCTTGATGGAGCATTTTCTGATGGCCATAGAGCCGCTTGGTGATCATATCGGGCCATTGATGTTCCAGTTCGAATACCTCAACAAACAGAAGATGGGCAGCCTGCACCGCTTCCTCGAGATGTTCGAGGTGTTCCGTCAGGGATTACCAGAGGGGTATCGGTACTGCATTGAAATCAGGAACTCGAATTGGTTGCGAAGTGAGTATTTCGATTTCCTCGCCGAACACAAGCTGGGCCACGTCTTCCTGCAAGGCTACTACATGCCGCCGATCTTCGGCACATACTGGAAGTTCAAGGACAAGCTGGTTGATCCGGTGGTGATTCGGATGCACGGCGGTGACCGGAAGGATATCGAAGAGAGAACCGGTAATCACTGGGACCAGATCGTCGATCCAAGAGACAGCGAACTGGCAGAACTGGCGAAGATGGTGCGTGATCTGCGCCAGCACAACCACGACATCTTCATCAACGTCAATAACCATTACGAGGGCTCGGCGCCCAAAACCATCGAGCGAATCGAGGCTCTGCTCTCATAAGGTCCATTGAGTTGAGCAGTTTGCATCCGGAGACTGGTCCTTTCCAGGATCTCTATCTCACGCTCTCTTTGCCGACCGCCGAGGCCGACCGCTGGCAGTTTTCGGCTTCTGCATAGTGGACAAGAACCAGGCATCCGCGCTCTTAAGGTCGATCAGGACTGTGCGCCCAGGCTTGTAGGCAATCACTGTCAATCACCTTGCCGGCGAGAACGGCCTCCCTGATTGGCTATCTGTCGCATTTGTACCGTTCTTTTGCTTCTTCGTAGGTGATAGTCTCCGGAATACCCATGGTGGCTTCCTCCAAGGTAGATTCTGTTCAATGTGTCCGCACTGAGTATTGGAGAATAAGAGAACTGCAGGGGGATGTGAAGCTGTTTCCGTGTGCGCACAACTGCTGACCAGGGGGGAAAAGGATGACGTGCCAGTGAATAGCAACTAGAACAACGGCAAAACAGTAAGATAAGATCGATGTATCAAAATTGCTGATGGGAAATGGTACGCAGGTCCGCACTTAGTACGCACCCCAGGAGGGGGGGCTTGAGAATGCGAACTCGAATTGTGCGCGGTGTTGTGCGCACCCCTATGGGGGAGGTCCGCAATAAACTTGTCCGCACAAGTGTCCGCACCCCTGAAGGGGGGTGTCGAAAGCAAGCCGAGGCGCATACCCCCCTCTGGCCGCGTTGTGTTGCGTTGCACTGTCGTTGCGTAAAAAGGTGTAAAAAATTGTTTTTCGGTGTTTTTTTCGATGGTGAAAAGGAGAGATGTGCAACGGGAAAGAGCTCGGAACCGTGGTTAGCGGTGAGTGGTTAGTGAAGTAGTTAGTGCGGAATTGATGGTTTTATTTGCTTACCAGTGAAGTCGTTCTGGATAATATGTAGGAATTAACGATACCATGCTAAATGAAAAGCATTGGTTGCTCCTCCTCAGAACGGAGGCTAAGGTGGTCAATATTCCACTTTTTAAGACTTTGGGACTCAGCATAGGTCATTGTCGTATCTGCGATTGGGTGGCAGTCTAAGAGCTCGATATAATGCCAAGTACTGTTCTCAGTGTCATAACAACATCTTTCAAATATTTCGAGAATCGATTGTGCTGCCTCTTGAGCTACACGTTCTGCCACTAAAGGATCACTCGCTGTGTCGTACAAGAGATATATCGTAAGTGTGTAAAGGTCTTCGATCTTTCTTCCAACGTTTTCCTCATTTTCGATATCGAAGAGGGCTGCAATAATATGGTGCCCAAGAGGTTTGAGTGTTTTGATTAGAGCCTTCTGCAACCCAGTTTGATTAAAGCGGCGATCGAATTCATCCGGAAATGCTGTGCGATAATATCTTGCTGCCAACCAGCGTTGGAGAGTCAGGAGTTCTTTAGTAGGAAGGGTTAACTCGTTACTCGGTTTAAATGCAAGGAGTTCTAATTTTGATATTGCACGCTTATCCGTCGCCCATAATTCAAGACAAACGTCGGCGTCTCCTTGTTTTGCCAATAGGTGAAGTTTTCGAGGGTTCTTAGAGTGCGTACAATTCCCGTCAACAGCCTCGATTCTGGTTCCAACAATAATTTCAATATTAGGCTCACAATCTGGACTATTGGAAATATCACAGTCATGGGAGATGACAATTGGAAATTTTAAGCCAGTATCACCCGACGCTACGAGCTCAAAACTTTCAGTAGCTTTTTCAGTCAGGAATTGGCCTTGACGCCAGAGTATTCCTCCGCGCTCCCAGTCCACCATTATGCATCAACCTGATCGTCAAATACTTGTATGCCAATATCGGAAAAGCTGTCGCGGGAAAGGCGTGGTTTACTTCCGAGCTTTGCTTGCAAAACTTTGCGTTGGCTTGCTTCGTGACGGAGGATCTCAATCAGGGTACGAACTGCCGTTTGAGCAGATCCGCCATCTCGAACGATCTCGAAAAGGTTTTTTCCTTCAGCAATGCGCCTCTTGAGCACCTGGGCAGTGGCAGTAATCCCCTCTCTTGCAAAAATATCTGCCGCTTGAGCAATGTCCGACAATCGAGCAGCATTCTCTGGCGCAATTGCATTCCCTGCTTGCCAAGCATAGACTGCCTGCCGAGAAACCCCTAACGCGTTAGCAATATCTGTTACCGTTGGATGCAGGACATTCCGAATTTGAGCTAGGTCTTCCGCAGGGCTGCGTGTTCCAGCTAATTCACTTGATGGCATGAATGAGTTGTAGTTCGCGAACGCATAGCCCTTAGAACCTCTCTCTTTCATATAATTGAGAGTGGCCGTACCCCCAGTTCCGACACTAAGGCCAAATACTAGCACGCCAGCGATAAATACCTTTTGTCCAGGCCATTGCATCTTCCTGCTGTTTTGATCGGACCCTGTTGAATACATTGAATTACTCCCAGGTTTTCAGGGCTTTTTCTGTGATGGTTGCATAAAATGCTTTTCTGATTTCTTCGTGTATAGTGTAAAGCTGCGTGTGCACTTTTTCCAAACTGAAAGGTTCACGTCGATCGGTAAAGCCATCCGTGTCGAGGATAGCATGTAAACCTTGTAGATTTTTGAACCGATCTTTAATATTTAACATATCTGAATGTACATCTGGAGGAAAACCCAATTTTCCGTTCTGAATAATCGCTCTCGCAAGAAGATTAACGTCATCCCTTCTTGCGAGAGTTTCAGAAAACGAGTGCACTATGTTTCCATTTAATTTCTCAGCAATTCCTTGAACAGATTCAGCTAGGTATTCAGATAAGTTCTCGCCCTCTTTGGGAAAAACAGCATCAAGATAACGAATACCGATTCGATCAGTATAGGACAGCTCCACTACTTCGTGAACTACCTTCAGCCCATTTAAAAAATCATCAGAAAATTTCTCAAATGTTTCATAATTTGTAGTTTGAAACGTCAGAGCGCCTTCGTCAAGAATAAACCCCGAAGTACGTTCCATGTCAGAGAACATATACCGACGCGATCTGTTTAATGGTATGTGAGGGTTGCTATCCTCTTCGGCCAATGAAGAAGCCATATTAAAGGTGTTGATTACTCCTTTTTTTACATCTGGGTAATTCTGTTTCCGCAGACTTTCTTGGATCTTGGGTGCATAGGATTCCAGTGTGAGGATGGAATTAAATCGCACCTGCACTATTGTAAAATACACCGGCGCGTTCCGCATCTTTTTGCCCATATTCGCCTCCCATTCTTGATTGACACCTTACTTGACACTTTACACCTTGCTTGACAATGTGTAAAGGGGTGGGCAATCTTTCATTTTGGTGTCGAGCATATTCTTGGAGCTCTACAACTCTTACCGAAACCTTTGCATTCCGCGATTGCTCAGTCCTCCAAAAAATAAGCCCAGCCAACCATTGCGGTCAACTGGGCTTGTGAGTCGTCTGGCTGGCATTATCACCCGTACATCGTTTTTCCGTATTCAAGCAACCAGCGGGCATCACATTCATTGTCATCTATTGGCGGGTGCCCCCATCGCTCACGATATGCGGCCATCATCTCAGGCTTGCCGGCATTACCTTTTCCTATCGCGTGTTTTTTGATCGTTGCCGTATGGACAGCAGCGAACTCAACACCAACTGCCGCACACGTCGATTGAAGGTGTGTAGCGAACCCTGCAGCAACTTCCGTTGCAGCACCACCACGATGATGGGCTTGCTCGTAAACGATAATCTGCGGCCTGATCTGCTCGATTTTTTCATTGAGCCAGGATACAAACCTCAGATACCGCGTGCCGGGAGAGGAACAGTATCAAGATCCTCGGTGACGTTGATGATCAACATTCCCAGCCCCAAGTCTGTGTAACTTTTCTCAAAGCTTCTTGGCCTCTGTGACATCATGCACTCGACTTCAACTGGAGTCAGCGTTTCAGCCAATTCCAGTATCAGATGAAGCCGATCAACTTCTTCCAAAACCATGCAGCCGCAGCTTATAAGCCTGCCACCACAATCTGGGCAACTCTCCAATGGGCAACCAGGATGGTGGAGATATCCTTTTTGCTGGTTGCACCATGGACAGGATGTGCCGAAGATTCTCAGCTTCGGTTCGAGACCGACTAAAACGCGATTCATTTTCCTACCTCCACTAAAAGGGGCCACCTTGATAAGCAAATTGCTCACTTGCATTAGGTCGTCGTCCTGGGAAAAGATCGGGCTGCTGTGGCTCTTGTTTTGTTTGACTCCGCAATTTTGCGGAATGGTCCGCAGCCTCGGTCTGTGGCTGATCGTCGTCAATGACAGTGATGGTCTCGGCAACTACCTGCCAGCCGTACCGCTGTTGGCCATCTTGGTCCGTCCAGGAGTTTGACTGAACCCTGCCAGTAACTTCGATATATTCGCCCTTGGATAGCTCGGCTTGCCCGGCGGTTCGGCCAAAAGCGATTGCGCGAATGGTCTCTTTTCCGCATCGAGCAGAAAAGGAAATCATCGGACTACCAGCCCGAGTTGTGATCCTGCGGAATTGCTCGACGCTGCCGGTGAATCGAAATTCGTTGATGTCGCGTGTCATCGCCTTGCCTCCCTGGCAGAATTGATCCATAAGCATTGCTTCATCCCTTCCGGCAGTCGTCGCCACCCTTCCGAAAATTCGCCCGTTGCCGGGTACAGGCAGCCAGGAGTGTTCAGGTTCATGACGGTGATGATTTCCAGACGTTTGCAATTCTGACAGCAAGCCGGTGCCGATTCCCGTTCTATAATGGTGGCTATCAGTCCGACCTTGTTCTCCCGGATTATCGGTGTCAGATTTTCGATTACTGCTTTTCCGCCGATGACTTTTAGCTCACCGTTTTCCGTGAGGGAAAGGATCACCCCTTTTGCAGATGCCATGTTCAAAATTTCGAAAGGGGTCATATCAGCACCTCAACCTGTTCTTTCGGGACCGGGGGACACGGGGACATACCTTTAGGTATATGTCCCCCAATGTCCCCCTCTAGGTCGGGACATATGGAGACAATGTCCCCCTTTGTCCCCCTTGTCCCTCCATCGTGAATCCAATAGAAATCAGAGTCGGTTTTGATTATTCCACTATCAAGAAGTGAAGTCCTTGCTCTGGAAAACGCCTTCTTTTTTGCATCAGAATTTTCAGCTATCCCTGCCCTATAAGCTGCTTGCCGCCAGTCCTCGATGTATCCTTTGCCGGTCTCGGCGGATACCTTCGCCAGTGCGTCAAGCGCAATCCGCTGTGAAGGTGTCACCTTCTGGCGCGGCTCTATGATCGGGCTGCCGACATGCTCAAGTACCAGAGATGTGATAGGATGCCCATCGTCATCCCTCCTTCCCAGGTCGATAACTTTTGATTTGAAGGCGATTGGCTCGGGCCGTTGATGATCTTTGCATTTCGAGCAGGTCAGCACGATGGAATCATTGTCAGAGCGCTTGACAGTATATTGAAAATCAACGGCACCATGCAGCGAGGAATTGCCGCGTCCGCGGTTCTGATCTGCTAGGCCGGTGTGATGGAGCACCAGGATGGCACATTCGTAATGGTCTTTGAGGCGATCGAGAGCAGATACAAATCTAGTCATGTCACCAGTGCTGTTTTCATCGCCAGGGCCAAAATTACGATTCAAGGTATCTATGATAATGAGCGCCGGCGGTCCGTCTGGAATCTCTTTTATGGCCATATCAACCTCTGCCAGGCTGGTAGGATCGAGTAGAGCAGCAGGCCCGGATGAGACATAGAAGGGGGCTCCTGGAAATCCGTTTTCCTGCAACCATGCGCTGCCTCGTTGAGCAATTGCCCGTCTTCCTTCACCGCAGAGATAGAGGACAGGGCCTTGATGCTTGACCGAGTACCCGAACCAGTCGCAACCTGTCGCAACCGAAAAGCCCATTGAAAGAGCGATAAAGGTTTTGAGGGTTTCCGGTGGCCCGAACAGGCTTATCAGTGTACTTTTCTCCATAAATCTGAATATCAACCATGTCGCCGGAGTTTGTTCTGCAAGCAAGCTTGAGAGTGGGGAAAATGTGAACCTTCTGCCGCCGGCGCCCGTAGTCCTAGCCCTGGCAGTCTCGATGGTGTTTAGAATTGCGCCTGTAAGGGATTCATGGTCTTGCCCTGCCTTCAGGCCCTCCTGAATCATCGTCGCAACAGAGAGTAGTTTCCTCCGCTCTGATGCCTTCAGGATTATACCGACGTAAGACTCGACATTCCGAACTGAGAAAGGTATCGATGTCAAGGATGACAGATAGGCGGCCCCGCCGATCTCTTCAAGCGCTTGACCAAGCTCTGCCATGACAGTGATAATGTCAACCGCCTCGCTCCGAAGGTGAAGCGACTGGATTGCAGAAAAAATTTTTCGGTTAGGTAGATTGCCGAAATCCGATGCAGTTATCCTCTCGAGAACCGCTGGAAGGACATCTTTCTTGATGAGGATGCCGGCGAGAACCGCCTGTTCTGCTTCTAATGTCGGTGAAATCTCACCTCCTGAAGCTTCGGTTGTTGCCTGGGTTTGGCTGCCTGCTTCATTAACTAAGGAATCAAGATATCCGGCATCAGGAGTAGGTGCATTCATCGGATTGGCCTTTTTCCGAGCCTGCAACTCTCGCACTCTAATTTTCCATGTTTCAAGCTCTATTTCTTGCGATAATGGCGGAGAAACGGTATTATAAGTCTGTATCGCATAAGCGGTTTGCCCTGTTGCTTGCAGGCTGTGGCTGACCGCTTTTTTATTTTCGGTCATGGGCTTGCCCAATCAGTTGAGGAAGATCTTCTTCAGTGATAGGGCAAAGGAAAAATTGCCCTGGATCTTGGAACCAAATTTCAGCCCACAGTTGTTTGAGGTGGCCTTCAGGATGCTGCAATCTCTGGTCATTTATGCCACCTTGCGGTCGATTGCTAAATCTTCAGGGGTTGTTGCTGGCCAGAGCAATCGACCATTTCCAAGTTTCAACGGCTTCAGACCGAGGAAATGCCCTTTGACGCAAAGGTTTCGACGGACGGTATCGCCCTTGACTCCAAAGCGAGCTGCAAACTCGTGTGTCGGGATGTACTGCTTGGGGGGATGTCCTGCTTGGGGAGAGTGATCTGCCATGGTAGTCCTCGTCGAAATTTTGGCGCAACGGAAATTCGTTGATTGCCTTTGCCGAGGATGTTTCCATAAAGATTTCGGAAACTGAGGGTTTCGGGATTCCGAAACCGGGGGTTTTGGGACGAGAAAATTAATCGATAGTTTTTTTGATAGGTTTTTTTCTTCTAAGCTCGTTCAAAATCTTTGAAACTGAGTGCTGGGCGTATTTCTTGCTCTTCAATGTCTCCAGACTTCTGCTATCCTCTTTTGCTGTTATCTCCTGTGTTTTTATTATCCATTTCCCACCACTGTGTGAGATCTTTTCCACGCGTTCGCTCAAGTATTCATCTTTCCCGATCAGAGATCTGAATTTTTGAATGAACAATTGGATTTTACCAGGGGACAAACATTCAAAGTCGTCATTGTCGTATAGTTTTCCAAAGAGATATTCGACGGCTTCTCTTAGAGGAGAAAGAGGTCGGCCCCCTTCACGGTGATTATTCGATTTGACCGTTTTGTGTATTAATTGGGCGACATTCTTATTTTGATTTTCATTTGAAGTAGTCAAGCTTATTTGTCTTGGGATAGTAGCTAACTCTTTCGTGCTTTGCTGGGAGATAACATCAGGGTTCTCATTCTCGAATCTTTCAACTTCATCGGCCATGATGAGAATCATGGCCCTGTTGAACCTGTGGACTACAGTATGTCCGGTTGGGTGTCTAACCACGGCATACTTATTTTCTTCTGGGTTGCGAAGAACAGTAAAATTGGAATATTCATTATTAGGAAGGAAACCTGCAATTTCTTTTGGCAGCAAAAGATTCCAAAAACCTTTTAGAGGTAGAGGTGGGAGCCAAGCTCTAATTTTCTCCCCATCAAAATAAGCTGGATGATAAGGGGGTAGACACATATCTACTTCAATGCCTTCTATCTCTCGATAACTAGGTGGGGTATCCAAATTTACAGTTAGCCATAGCTTTCCAAGAGCAGCTATATTCAAAATTTCGTTTTCAGTTTTCCCCCATTTTTGAGCCAGTTCCGAAAGAGTATAGCAATATTTTAAATCATCCATGTCTACCCCTACATAGACCCCTGGAAGAACCCCGGGCAGGCCGCCAGGGAGGCGGCTTTTCGGCTACGATGATCAGTCGCAACCTATCCCGGTGAATTCTGCAATTATTACTTGCCCATTACCAACTTCAGCGGTGTAGTATCACTTTGTTCTGCAGGTTGCTCGAGCCCAGCTTGTTCAAGTATCCACTTCTCGATGCGAGTGTGCCACATTCTCAGAAGATCGAGTGGGCGTTTTTTGTAGTGTTTCTCAGCTATAGCGGACGGCTGGTGTCCTTGGATTTGAGCAATAATTCCGGCCGGAGCCTCCAGCCATTCCGCCAAGGTTGAAAACGATCGCCGGAGTCCGTGCAGTGTTAATCCTTCGATCTCAGCCCTATCCATCATCTTCTGGAAGGCCTTTGTAGGGCTTTGCAGTCTGCCTGTGGCGCCAGTCTTTGCAGAAAAAACCCACTGGTTCACTCGGGGAAGTGGATAGAGGAGGGTGGCAACATAAGGGGTGAGGGGGATGTCTCGTGGAATCCCACCTTTTCCCATTATGGAGATCCGGTTCCATCGAAAATCAACATCTGACCACTGGAGTGACATAATCTCCTCCCTCCGTGCGCCGGTCAGTAGCAGCGTCTGAATGTAGGCCGACATGACCCGGCTTTCATAGCGCCTAACAGATTCAAACCATATCTTGAGTTGACCTTTTTCGAGACAATCATCACGCTTTGATTTGCGGAGATTATCCCGTTTGATCTTAGCTGAACATGCATCTGGAGAAGTCAGCCCTTTATACCGTTCGTCACTTTCACACCAGTTGAAGAATGTTCTCAATGCTTCAAAAGCTATTCTCGTTTGTGTGGGTCGGGTTGTCTTCTCTTTCCCGAGCCAATGTTTAACAGTATCGGCTGTAATAGACGAAATCGGTATGGTAGCAAGGCTGGCAAGCGGACCTGGGATGGTCTTGCCTTTTGCTCTGGTTCGCTGTTGTCCGCCGGCAGTAATCAGGCGAGCATGGAGGTTGTAATAATTTTCACTCCAGGAAGGACGTCGCTCTTCCACATAGATAGGCCATACTTCACCCAAGGTTGTCTCTTTACGGACACTCTCCTGCCTTTCTGCAGCCTCTTGACTGGTTGCCCGTTCGCGTTCCTGTCGTGGGTCGATGCCTTGAGCCACCAAGGCGGCAAATTGTCGGGAAATACTGCGTGCATCTTCCAGGAGAACAGAATCGCAGTTGCCGATTTTGATCCTGAATTCATGGTCGGCTAATCGGGACTGATAGATAAAAGCTTTTGCAGATTTGGTTACACGGATGCCCAACCCTTTTACGTCAGCATCCCAAAAAAATGCCTGCTGTTTATTGTCAGGGCATTTGGCGTCTCTGATTCGTTGTGGTGTCAGTCTTTGTCTGGCCAATTAAAGTCCCTCCGCAGTGTCTCCGTGTAAGCACTATGTAAGCAAATTTGGTCAATATTGGACAATTGAACAGCATTGATTTATTTCCTCTCATGTCTTTTTATACTTGAAATTCCGTAATAAAACAATATTAATCAATGTATATCAAACATGCATACTATGCGGCTCATATCCGCAGTGTCCGGGGTTCAAGTCCCTGCATCGCCACCAAAAGATAGTCCGGAGTGATCCGGTAAGATACATAAACCCGCTTTCTTAAAAGGAAAGCGGGTTTTTTTATTGTCCAGAGGAATCTCAGGGTACGATGAAATCCTACCGTTTTGGGGGTATTTTTGGGGGTATCCGGCGACAGGCGCTGGCGAGATACCCCCAAAAAAAGCTCTGGAGGCCTTATGACTAAAAGGATTGTGCCATTAACTGACACCAGGATTCGGACTATCAAGGCTACCCCGAAAGCACAGAAGCTTTTTGATGGCGGTGGCTTGTTTCTTCTCGTCAGCCCGACCGGAGGCAAACTCTGGCGACTCAAATACCGTTTTGGGGGTATCGAGAAGCTCCTCGCAATAGGTGCATACCCCCAAATTTCACTTGCTGATGCCAGGCAGCGCCGGGAACAGATTCTGGCAATGGAAAAGAGCAGGTGTCTGGAGATGAGGGAAATGTTTAATACTGTTCGTCGAATATTGCCTTGGCCAGGCATGACCCTGCAAGAAGCTGCAGCAATAAATCCTTCATTATCAATTACCAATCGAGATAGTGCTTGCTTTCTCTGTAGTTGGCCTATTATTTTAGCAAGAAGCATTATCTTAAAATAACGCTATTTCTTATTTTACGTTCCCCGGTGGTTCCATGCAGCGAGACCTCCAAGGAAAGTATGTAACCATATCGACGGTTGGCGAAAATGTTCAGGCTTTTGTGCCAGCGCCGCTGCCACCGTCCCCACCCATCGACTGGACTCCTCAGCTACGCGGAAAGTTCGATGAGGCCCTGTTGGCACTAGGGCGGCTCGACAGCGTGTCGACCTTGCTGCCGGACACATCCTTGTTTTTGTACATGTATGTACGTAAGGAGGCGGTTCTTTCCTCGATGATCGAGGGGACGCAGTCGTCACTCTCGGATCTGTTGCTGTATGAGTTGGAGCTTGATCCTGGTGTTCCGCTGGATGATGTGCGGGAAGTCAGCAACTACGTTGCAGCCCTTCATCATGGCCTCAGCCGTTTGTCAGAGGGGATGCCATTGTCGTTGCGGCTGGTCAGGGAGATCCACGGTGTGCTATTGGCTAAGGGGCGGGGGAACAATCTGACGCCGGGCGAGTTCAGGCGGACTCAGAACTGGATCGGTGGCAGTCGTCCTGGCAATGCCGCCTTTGTACCTCCACCACCCGACGAGATGATGGAATGCCTGGGCAAACTCGAACTCTTCCTGCACGATCTGCCGGAGGTGACTCCGGTCTTGCTGAAAGCGGCACTGGCTCACGTCCAGTTCGAAACAATCCATCCTTTTCTGGATGGAAACGGTCGTCTCGGTCGTCTTCTGATCACTCTGCTGTTATGTGAACAGAAGGTGCTACAAGAGCCAATGCTCTACTTGAGCCTGTATTTCAAGACACATCGTCAATATTACTATGAGCTGCTCAACTCTGTCAGAACCACCGGCGATTGGGAGGCCTGGTTGGATTTCTTCGCCGAGGCAGTAATTGTGACCGCTTCCCAAGCGGTGGAGACCGCGCAACAGCTCCTTGCCCAGGCTCATCGTGATCATGATCGCATCGGTTCACTTGGGCGGGCAGCGGCATCGGTTCTTCAGGTGCATCGGGTATTGATGGAACGTCCTCTCGTTACCTCCAACTGGTTGGTAGAGAAAACCGGGCTCACTCCGGCTACCGTCAACAAAGCGCTGGGTCATCTCGAGAGACTTGGCATTGTCAAGGAACTGACCGCCAAGAAACGCAACCGTCTGTTCAGTTATGTCCAATACATCAAAACGTTGGATCGTGGAACTGAATTGTCCGAAGTTCAGGTTTGAGGTTCCAGCTATGCTGAAGCTCGCAAAGAGGATTGTATGGAAAAAAACATGCAGTTCGAGAAGCGGCTACACAATATTCCGGCGATTGCCGCAAAGCAGTCAACGTGTATGCATCACTGATTGTTTTTGAGGGGGGTTACAACTTGAAATAGGAAGGAATGAATTAACAGAAAACCTTGGCCCCTGGAAGTCTCGTTTGTTCATCTTTCTGGTTACCTGCTTTCGAAGGAATTGCAGAAATCTGATTGTTCAAGGTCGCCTCATGACCGCGATTGAGACATATATCAAACATTTCGTAAAATTGAACCGCTCGCCCGGAGCGGTCTGGAGTGAATTAACAAAGCGCAAGGCTCCACACAAGCCGATTCTTTTGCTGGCAGTGATTGATCTGATCCATCGTGGTGTCATCACTTCTCCGTTCATTGCCGTCACTGGGGACCTCATTGAACTCAACGAGCTGTTCAATCTCTACTGGCGCCGAATAATCCCCCACGGCCAGGCAAGCAGCATCGCTTTTCCGTTTTCCCGCCTGGATCGGGAACCGTTTTGGAAATTGGTCTCAAAACCTGGATCGACCACCACGCAGGCTGTGATAAACAGCACCTCATCAGTTACATATCTTCGCAGGTATGCCTTGGGTGCAAAAATAGACGAGGAGCTGTTTCATATACTGCAGAACGAGAATGGGCGGGATGTTCTCAGGGAGACGCTATTGCAGTCGTGCTTCTCTCAGGAGGCGGCAATGTCGTTGCGAGAGCAATCGGTGATCAACCGGGAGGCATTTGCCTACAGCAGAATTCTTGAAGAAAGTTCGCATCTCCCGCTGACAATGGAGATCCCGGGAAAGGATAATTTCCGTCCTGTTGCGCGCGATCAGGGATTCCGGAGAATTGTCATCAAGGCCTATGACCACCGCTGTGCCTTGTGCGGTGTGCGGATAATCACACCGGAACAGCGCACAGTTGTGGATGCCGCCCACATTGTGCCTTGGAGCACAAGCCACAACGACGACATCCGCAATGGCATGGCGCTGTGCAAACTCTGCCACTGGGCCTTTGATTACGGCATGTTGGGGGTTACGGATAACTACAAAGTCGTTACTTCACGGCAGATCGGAGCTGACTCCAATGCCCCTGGATTCCTCCAGACCCTCGTCGGTCGGGGCATCATCGCTCCGGCGGATCAGGATCTCTGGCCGGCGCCGCAGTACTTGGCGGAACATCGAAAAGAATGGCGGTTGTAGTGTATGTAGACGATACCCTTGTCGGCTAGACTGTCTGCATGAGACGAAGTGCAGGTTGCGTGCGTCTCGCTCTGCAATGTGTTCCAGTAGGTTATTGCCATGAAGGGCAACCAGCGGCCGAGGCCTTGATGAACCGGGCTGTGTTCGTAAGGTACTGCGGGGCAGGATGCCCCATCTTTTATTTCCCTAATCTTTCCTATAGAGTTTTGCCATTCCTGCCGCGCTCGCCGCGATGTCGCGGGCGAGTTCGGGTGGCGACAGCACCTTTGCCATCTCCCCCCAGGACAGGATCCAGCGCTTCAGCTCCAGCAGGTGGTTGACGGTCAGCGCCAGGATCAGCGACCCGTCGGGCTGCTCGTCGATCCGCTGGGTCGGGTGCCAGCGCCGCTCGCGGACATAGCCCGCCACTTCCCGTCGGAAGCGGATGCTGACCTGATACTCGCTATCGCTCCAGTGGACGCCGAAGTGGCTGCCGGTGAGTCTGGTGAAGTCGAAGGTTGCCGGTATCCTGAATTCTTCCCGCAGCATCTCGACCTTCTCCATCCTCGCCAGGCTGAAGGTGCGGATGGCGTTGCGCAGATGGCAGTGGCCGACCACATACCAGTCCCCCTCGTACCGGACGCCGTGGTAGGGGTCGAGTTCCCGCGGCGCCGACGCACTTCCCGGGGTGCGGTATACCACCCTGAGCCGGCAGGAGAGGCGGATCGCCTCGGCCACCTTCTCCCAGATGCCGGGCAGGATCAGCGTGTTGGATGGGGGAAAGACCGTGAAACGGGCCTGGTCCTTGCCGAGGTCGACGGTGGTCTTCTCCGGCAGGGAGTCCTCGATCTTCCGGAACACCGAGCGGAGGCTGTCGTAGAGCGGCGTCCCCTCGTACTGTGCCAGCAGTTTCTCGGCCAGGTAGATCGCGAACAGGTCGCTCTCCCTGACCGAGATCGCAGGCAGCTTGTAGTTTGCCTCGGTGTAGAAATATCCCCGGTGCCTAGCCGAATACTCCACCGGGGCGTCGAGCTGGTAGCGCATGTAGTCGATGTCTCGTTGGATGGTCTTGACGCTGACCTCGTACCCTTTGGCCAGCTGGGAGTAATTCGGATAGCCGCCCCTGCCGATCTCCCGGTCGATATAGAGCAGCCGGGCATGCTGCGGTTTGTATTTTTTCATGAAAACGCACCTCCTGATTTTGGTTGGACAGCATTTGACTTACCACATGCGGTATATGGAGTCAAAAGGAAGCGGTGGCGGCCCGACAGCCACCCGCTGATATCTGTCACAGTTCATGTTCAGGAGACAAACCATGCGATTTGCGACACTCAGGAATCCGTTGAAGAGAAAGCAGTGGGAGGAATTCATCGAAGCGGCCCACGGCAAGCTGCGCGAAGAGCGCATCGACCTCCGGTTCAACACCGTGAAGGTCGACGGCTCCGCCGCCAGGGCGACTACGGTGTTGCCGGCAGTCTACTTCTCCTTCGCCCAGGACTGCGCCAGGAAATGGGTAGAACTGGAACTCAGGCCGCGCACCGTGAACGGCCAGCGGCAGCCGCAGCGGGAACTCTACGCCTACCTCAGGGCGAACCTGCTCGGCCGGCTGCCGGCGCTGCCCCATCGCCTGGCCTGGGATGATGAACAGGAAGCCGCCGCAACCGAACCTGCTGCAGAGGATATGCGCATCAAGGTCTACCTGGATGGATCCGACGAGCACCAGTGGATCGAGGCGATGGTCCGCCTGGCGAGCCGGGCCTTGCCCTTTCTTGACAGGTTTGCGTCATCGGCGCATTGATGGCAGGCTGATACCTGTTGCCCCAGGATTGTCGGTTTCTTTGACAATGCAGGCTGGATGCCTGATAACGAAAAAACGGTTGCTGTCGAGCCGGATTTGACGATAAGAAGATGGAGGATGCAGCAGATCATCCCCGGCTTTTTAATAATTATTTGTGCCTACGAATGGACCTCAGCTGGAATCCAGGTGCTTGCGGCAACACGCAGTCTCATGGCTGAGTTTTCTATAGAGTCACGTTATTGTTGAAGTACAATCATGTTTCAGCCAGTGAGCATGGCGTCGCACGTCAGCAGCCAGCGCAACTTGCCCGATCATGCGCATTCAGGACGATGACGCAGCCCCTATGCGGCATTCAGAATGGTTGTGGACTCTCGCGCAGGCGGCAGCCCACAGGCAAGGCGCACGGATGCCCGCCTGCGCGGGCATGACGGTATGCTGCCGTGTTCGCGGTCATTTCGATGCCCGTACTCTGCTGTAACGCTGCCGTTCGTCCGGGTTGTTCACAGGCTGAGGTTCGATGGCGATCAGCATGTGAGGTGTGCCGGAGGTCGCGACGGCCCTGCAAACTCTCTGTATAACCCTGGGGGACTGGTTCCATGCATCTCATCTATTCCGACAGCTATGAGATCTCTCTCGACCTGCATCCATGGTACACCTCGAAATACCGTCTCACCCTCGATCAGGTGCGGAAACACGGACTGATCGACGAGTCGCAAATTCTCGAGGCTCCGCTGGCCGACGACAGCGACATCGCCACCGTCCACAGCATCGACTACTACCGGAAGCTGATCGATCTCGATTTTTCCGACGACGAAGCGAAAGACGCCGAAATCCCGCTCACCTCTGAAACGGTCAATCTCGCCTGGAGAATGACCGGAGGTACCATCCTTGCCAGCCGGAAAGCCCTCGAGGATGGTCTGTGCGTGCACCTCGGCGGCGGCTTCCACCATGCTTTCCCGAATCGGGCAACCGGTTTCTGCCTGCTCAACGATATCGCCATCAGCCTGCGCGTTCTGCTCAGGAGCCAGGTGATCGAATCGG
Source organism: Desulfobulbaceae bacterium (assembly GCA_008933635.1). Taxonomy (GTDB): domain Bacteria; phylum Desulfobacterota; class Desulfobulbia; order Desulfobulbales; family Desulfocapsaceae; genus Desulfoprunum. Next base: position 63,171 of record WBUQ01000010.1, read on the forward strand.
CCGCGGTCATCGACTGCGATCTCCATCAGGGAGACGGCACGGCGCACATCTTTCGCAGCGACCCGCAGGTCTTCACCCTTTCGATGCACCAGCAGGACGCCTTCCCCTTCTGCAAACAGCGCAGCGACCTTGACGTCGAACTGCCATCCGGCACCGGGGATGAACTCTATCTGCCGGCCCTGGACTCCGCTCTTGCCAGGCTCTTTACCGAAATGCCCCGCCCCGGACTGATACACTACCAGGCTGGCGTCGACGCCTATGCGGGCGATCTCCTCGGGCGTCTGAAACTAACGGAAAACGGCCTGCGGGAACGGGATCGCAGGGTCATCGACGCCGCGGTTTCAAGAAAGATCCCGCTGGTGATCACCCTCGGCGGAGGTTACACCGCCGGGCCCTATGAAGTCGCGCGGCTCCACGCCAACACGGTCCTGGAGGCGCTCGCCGCAGCGCGGGGGGATGGATGAGACCCTGTATGAGGGAATGCGCCGGCCTGAAGAACTGCACACCGAGGCAGAGAGTTCAGAACCGGATCGAACACACTGCGCAGACATGCGTGGCCGCGCCTGTGAGGCCCTTGCATGCCAGAAAAACACAGGTCTCAAGGGAGGATGACAATGAACGTGCTGGCGATCGACGGAAGCCCGCGGAAGGACGGAAATACCGAAAAACTGGTTCGACAGGTACTGGATGGGGCGGCCGCAGCCGGCGCCGCCACCGGCTTCGTCAAACTGGCCGAGAGGAAGATCGACTATTGCCGGGGCTGCGGTACCTGCCGCGCCAACGGCGAATGCGTGATGAAAGACGACATGGAGTTCGTCATGGACAGCATCCAGGCCAGCTCGGCGATAA